>JANOBX010000225.1:0-5671 GCA_031411875.1 Burkholderiales bacterium
GGCCGCTGCGCTCAAACAGTCGCGGCGAGTCAGAGGTGGAAGCGCGCTGAAGCGCGCCGACCCGAAGGCTGCGCTCCTCGCCGCCTCACAAATCGCCCCTGCCAGACACCGCCTGACGCTCCGGCACTAGCGGTGGTTTGCGATTGAAAAGCCGGCACGCCACGGCCGGGGGTTGCAAAGGCGGGTCCGGGCAGGCCGTGGCGCGCCTCTGGGGCGGCGAGGAGCGCAGGCCCGAGGTCGGCGCGCTTCAGCGCGCATCAAAAACTGACTCGGCGCGGCTGTTTGAGCGCAGCGGCCAACGGCCGCGTAGCGAGTTCCGCGACGCGACCTCGGGCCGAGCACCGCAGCGGAGTCGGAGCGAAGCGGAGACCGCCACAGTGAAGCGCCACGGCCTGCCCGGGCCCGCCTTTGCCGCGTTGAACGCCGCACGCCAAACGTCGAACGCAGCAACCCGCAACGCAGACGATCATCGAAAATTCCGGCTGCGCGACGCCAGCCCCTGCAGCAGGTCCGAGTGATCCACCAGCTTGCGCGCGATCAGGTGCCGCACCTCGCCCTGGCACTGCCACACGCCAAACACCGTCAGCAGCGTGGCAGCCAGCAGCGGCCGGCGCTGGGCTTCCACCACGTCGGGCCAGACGATCACGTTGACGGCACCGGTCTCGTCCTCCAGCGTCACGAAGACCACGCCCTTGGCGGTTTCGGGGCGCTGGCGATGGGTGACGATGCCGCTGGCACGCGCCAGGCGGCCGTTGGGGTAATGGCGCAGCACGGCGGCCGTCTCCACCTTGAAGGCGGCCAGCTGATCGCGCAGCAATGCCAGCGGGTGCTGGGTGAGGCTCAAGCCCGTGGCGCGGTAGTCGGCCAGCACGGTGGTGGCTTCGTCGGGCGACGGCAAGGCGGCCGCGGCTTCCTGCGTGCGGGTGTCGCGCAGCAGCGGCGTGGCGCGCGTGTCCACGCCGGACACCGCCCACGCGGCCTGGTGGCGGTGACCGGTGAGGGGCTGCAGCGCGTCGGCTTGCGCGAGCAGCGCGAGCTGGTGGGCGTCCAGTTGCGCACGGCGGGCCAGGTCTTCGGGGCTGGCGAAGCGGGCCTCGGCCCGTGCCGCGACGATGCGGTCGGCGGCGTCTTGCGGCAGCCCGCTGATGCGGCTGAAGCCCAGGCGCACGGGCTGCAGCGCAGTGCCCTGCCCTGGCGGCGGCACGGCGGCAGAGGCGGTCGACGGGCTTGACGGTGCAGCCACCTCCAGGACGCTGTCGAACACGCTGCGCTCGATGTCCACCGGCAGCACCAGCACGCCGTGGTCGCGTGCATCGCGCACCAGCTGCGCGGGGGCGTAGAAGCCCATCGGCTGGCTGTTGAGCAGCGCGGCCAGAAAAGCGTCGGGGTGGTGGCACTTGAGCCAGGCGCTGGCATACACCAGCAGCGCAAAGCTGGCGGCGTGGCTCTCGGGGAAGCCGTATTCACCGAAGCCCTGGATCTGCTTGAAGATGCGCTCGGCGTAGTCGAGTTCGTAGCCCTTCTGCACCATGCGGCCCACCAGCCGTTCATGGAAGGGGCCGAGGCCGCCCTTGCGCTTCCAGGCAGCCATGGCGCGGCGCAACTGGTCGGCCTCGCCAGGGGTGAAGTCGGCGGCCAGCATCGCCAGCTGCATCACCTGCTCTTGGAAGATGGGCACGCCCAGCGTGCGCTCCAGGGCCTGGCGCACCTCGTCGCTGGGGTAGTCGACCGGCTCCTCACCGCTGCGCCGGCGCAGGTACGGGTGCACCATGCCGCCCTGGATGGGGCCGGGGCGCACGATGGCGACCTCGATCACCAGGTCGTAGAAGCACTTGGGCTGCAGGCGCGGCAGCATGCTCATCTGGGCACGGCTTTCGACCTGGAAGGTGCCCACGCTGTCGGCGCGGCACAGCATCTGGTAGGTGGCCTTGTCCTCGGACGGGATCTGGTGCAAGGCCATCGGCTGGCCGGTCTTCCGGCCTACGAACTCGAGCGCACGGCGGATGGCGCTGAGCATGCCGAGGGCCAGGATGTCCACCTTCAGCAGGCCCAGCGTGTCCAGGTCGTCCTTGTCCCACTGGATGACGCTGCG
The DNA here is from genome assembly GCA_031411875.1 of Burkholderiales bacterium. Taxonomy (GTDB): domain Bacteria; phylum Pseudomonadota; class Gammaproteobacteria; order Burkholderiales; family Burkholderiaceae_C; genus Rubrivivax. The sequence goes on from JANOBX010000225.1 coordinate 2,093, forward strand.
CTCGGCCATGGCGGCGTTTTCCACCGGCACCAGGCGCGCCAGGTCGTCGCGCGCAATGACAAAGCCGCCGGGGTGCTGGCTGAGGTGGCGCGGGAAACCGATCAGCGTGGCGGTGAGCTCCATCCACAGCCGGCACATCGATGACTCGGGGTCGAAGCCGTTTTCGCGCAGGCGTTCGGGGTCGATGCTGCGGCCGTCGAACCAGTGCTGGCTCTTGGCCACGGCCTCGATGCGCTCGTGGTCGATGCCGAGCGCCCGGCCCACGTCGCGCAGCGCGCTGCGCGGGCGGTAGCTGATGATCACGCCGGTGAGCGCGGCGCGGTGGCGGCCATATTTCTTGTAGATGTACTGGATGACCTCTTCGCGGCGCTGGTGCTCGAAGTCGATGTCGATGTCGGGCGGCTCGTTGCGCTCGGCGCTGATGAAACGCTCGAACAGCAGCGTGGTCTTGGCGGGGTCGACCGCGGTCACCCCCAGGCAGTAGCAGACGGCGGAGTTGGCCGCGCTGCCGCGGCCCTGGCACAGGATGCCCTGGGCGCGCGCCCAGTGCACGATGTCGGCGACCGTCAGGAAGTACGGCTCGTACTTCAGCTGCGTGATGAGCGCCAGCTCGTGCTCGATCATCGCGCGCACGGCAGGCGGCTCGCCGTGCTGGAAGCGGTCCTTCACGCCGGCTTCGGTCAGGTGGCGCAGCCAGCTGGTGGGCGTGTGGCCTTCGGGCGTGATCTCGCGTGGGTATTCGTATTTCAGCTCGGCCAGGCTGAAGGCGCACTGGCCGGCGATGTCGATCGTGGCGGCCAGCCATTCGGGGCGGTACAGCTGCGCCAGGCGCACGCGCGAGCGCAGGTGGGCCTCGGCGTTGGGCTGCAGCGCCAGGCCGGCCTGCGACACGGTGCACTTCAGGCGCGTGGCGGTCAACACGTCCAGCAGCGCCTTGCGCGAGCGGGTGTGCATGCGCACGCCACCGGTGGCCGCCAGGCGCAGGCCGGTGGCGGCTGAGACGCGCACGAGCAGATCGAGCAGCTGTGTGTCATGCGGCTGGTGGCGCTGCTCGATGGCGATGACCGCGCGCTCGGTGCCGAACCAGGTCTTCAGCCACAGCGCGTGGTTGAAGATCGCCTCGAAGCTCTGGCCGGGCGCGGGCACCAGCAGGGCCATGCAGTCCGGCAGGCCCGCCAGCGTGGGGGCGGTGGGCACGCGGCCTTCGATGTCGCTGCGCAGCGCGAGGTACTCGCCCTTGGGCGCGCGGCGGCGGGCCAGCGTGATCCACTGCACGAGGTTGCCGTAGCCGCGGCGCGACTGGGCCAGCAGCACGAGGCGGGGTTCGGTGGGCACGGCGAAGGGGTCGAGCGGGGCATCGGCCCGGGCTGGCGGCGCAGGGCGCGCCGCGCGCGCCTGCGTCAGCGCTGCTGCGGCCTGCTTCGTGGCCGCAGCCACCGAAGCCTGCGCCGCCGACTGCGCTGCGTCGACGGCCAGCGGCGCAGGCCGCTGCGCAGCCGGTGAAGCGCCGCGCTGCAGCCCCTTGCCGGCGGGTGCGGCGGGGGGCGAGAGCTGCATCTCGGTGCCGACGATCAGGCGCATCTGCAGACGCTCGGCCTCGCCGTGCGCACGCACGATGCCCGACAGCGAGCATTCATCGACGAGCGCCAGCGCGCTGTAGCCCAGCGCCTGCGCGCGGGCCACCAGTTCCTCGGGGTGCGAGGCGCCGCTCAGGAAGCTGAAGTTGCTGCGGCAGCGCAGCTCGGCGTAGGCCGGCAGCTGCGGGCGGCGGCGGGCGGTGCCGGGGGGTGCAGGAGGATGGGGGTGCTTGTGGACAGGTAACACGGCTCGGGTTCGCGGGCAGGGCGCACGGTGGCGGGCTTGCCGGGGGCGGGGTAACGGGAGATGGGAGTCGGGGCCTGGACCGCCGGCCCCGGCGGAGCCCCGGCTGGAGGCGGCATTGCCGCGGTGGCCGCACCTGGAGGCGCCGGCAAAGCCGTCAGGTTGTCCAGCGGGCTGCGCACCGCACCGCCCCCCAGGCGCAGAACGTGTGTGTAGATCATCGTGGTACTGACATCCGAGTGGCCCAGAAGCTCCTGCACAGTGCGGATGTCGTAGCCGGCCTGCAGCAGGTGCGTGGCAAAAGAGTGGCGCAGCGTGTGCGGAGAGGCTGGCTTGTGGATGCCGGCATCGGCAAGAGCCCGCTTGAAGACGCGCTGCATGCTGCCTTCGGGCAAGTGATGGCGACGGCTCAGGCCGTGGCGCGGATCCACGGAGATCTGGGCCTGCGGGAAGACCCAATGCCAGGTCCACGACTCGGGCGCCCGCGGGTACTTGCGGGCCAACGCATTGGGCACGTGCACGCCAGCCAGGCCCGCTGCGCGGTCAGCCGTCCACACGGCGTGCGCCCGCGACAGTTGCTCGCGCAACGGTTCCTCGAGCACGGCAGGCAGCATCACGACGCGGTCCTTGAAGCCTTTTCCCTCGCGCACCACCACGGCCCGCCGTTCGAAATCGATGTCCTTCACACGCAGGCGCAGGCCCTCCAGCAGACGCATGCCGGTGCCGTACAGCAGCCGCGCGACGAGGCCGTGAGGCGCCGCGAGCCTGAGTTGCTGCCCGTCGAGCCGGGCCAGCACCTGTGCCACCTCATCCAACGACAGCACGACGGGCAGGCGCCGCTCGCCGCGCGGGCGGCCGATGTCGGCCATCCAGGGCAGGTTCTGACGCAGCACCTTCTGGTACAGGAACAACAACGCGGACAAGGCCTGACGGTGCGTGCCTGCGGCCACCTCGCGGTCAGCGGCCAACCACGTCAGAAAAGCCTCGACCTCAGGCTGGGCCAGCTCAGCAGGATGCCGCAGGCCATGAAATCGCACGAAAGCGCGCACCCAGTACACGTAGGCCTCTTCGGTGCGCAAGCTGTAGTGCAGGCTTCGCACCTGCTGACGCACGAGGTCCAGCAGGCGAGGAGAAGGGGGATGGGGCGTGGCGACAGGCGACATGGCGTGGAGCGATCGGTCGGGCCAGGATAGCTGTATATTCATACAGTCTTCGGATTCCCGCAATCCTCCGTCGTCAGGAGAGACAGGACATGACTCCAGCACGGCCCGTGCAAAAGACCCGTGTGACGCGAAGCCTCCAACCGGGGCAGCCGGGCACGATCAGGCTGCGCCGACTCCATGGCGCCGCTCTGGTGTGCGTGCGCTACCGTCAGAACGGCCCGGGCACCGTGCGTTACACCACCGTCGAACTGATCGTCGACACCAGATCAGTTCACAGACTTCCGCAGGCAGAGGCGGTCGTGCGGTTTTCACTGAACGAGAGCGACAAGGAATTGCGCAAGAAGCTGATGTCGCAAGGTGCGCGGTGGGACGGCGTCAGCAAAACCTGGATCATGAGCCTGGCAGTCGCACGAGCGTTGAAGCTGCTTCCTCGGCGGTGAGGATCGGGCAACGTACGGCAAGGGCTGCGCGAAGCCTTCGTCGGCAGCGACCCGGGATGGGCAGGATATGGTCATCGATAGCGATCTCGATGGTGTTCAGATCTGGTCATTGATGGGTGGGTGTGGCAAGCTTTGGTGGCTAGAACACGTTAGGC
>JANOBX010000226.1:0-2783 GCA_031411875.1 Burkholderiales bacterium
CCGAAGCCATCATCACCAAGCAGAAGAAAGGCTTCGGCCTGCCCTTTGGTGTGTGGGCCAACCGGCATGCGGGGCTGAAGGCGCTGGCCAGTGACTCCGTACGCAGCTTCGGCACGCGCGGGGTGGTGCGACCCGAGTTCATGGAGAAAGTGCTCACCGACCTGATGCCGCAGCACCCGGGTTACTACGGCGAAATGGTGTGGATCGTAATGATGCTAGAGCAGTGGCTGCGCAGGCACGCGCCGGGGTGGAAGTTCCAAAGCTGATGGGCATCGTTGCCCCGGTCAGTCCTGTGTCCTCCAATGGGGGCTCGCGGCTTGTTGCTGTCGATGCGCTGCGGGGCCTTGCTGCAATGGCGGTGGTGTTGTTTCACTACACCACAGGATTTGCCGAGCGATACGCTGTTGGCACGCAGCCCACGGTGTCGTTCCCACACGGTCACTTCGGGGTCAACCTGTTCTTCGTGATCAGTGGTTTCGTCATCTTCATGACCCTGGAGCGTACGCAAAGGCCAATGGACTTTGTCGTGTCGCGGTTCGCTCGTCTGTTCCCGTGCTACTGGGCAGCAGTGGCGCTGACCTTCGCCGTGGTGAGCTGGATGGGTTTGCCTGGAAAGGAAGTGACCGCGACCCAGGCTCTGCTCAACGTGCTGATGGTCCACGGGCTGCTGGGCGTGCCGCACGTGGACGGCGTGTACTGGACGCTGGAAGTCGAGATGCTGTTCTACGGCTGGGTGTTGCTGCTGTTCGTCTTGGGGTATCTGCATCGCATTCATTGGGCGCTATGGGCCTTCCTGGGCCTGTGGCTTGTGTACCAGTTGTTGGCTAAGGGTCTAGGCGTCGATCTATCTTGGACCTTGTCACGCTTGCTCATCTTGAAGTACGTGCCATGGTTTGCACTGGGCATCTGTGTCTACCAGCTCACTCAGAGGCAATGGCCATCGCGACAACTGCCAGCCACGATGGCGCTGGCGCTGTTGGTGCTGACAGTGGCAGATGGATGGCGCATCGGGCTCCTTGGGGCCTCATTTGCGGCTCTGGTCTGGTTGGCCGCCAGCGGACGGGCTCCCTGGCTGGGCAATCGAGTGCTGGTTTTCCTGGGCGCAGTTTCCTACCCGCTCTACCTCGTTCACGAGAATATTGGCTGGGTCGCCGAGAGAGCCATGCAGCGCGCAGGCTGGTCGTTTGATGCATCCGTGCTGATCGCCACCATGGGAGCAATCGCTGTGGCCGCAGTCCTCACCTACGTCGTCGAGCGTCCTGCCGCTCGCGCACTACGCGGCTGGTATGGGCGCCGGCGCCGCGTCGGACTGGTTGTTGCGCGGTGATTGCTGCAGGCTGGCGGCGCGCCATCGGGGGTCTGCTGGCCGCCATCGGCACCGTTGCCATCTTGGGTAGCTTGTTTGAGGCCAATGCTCGCGACTGGTGGGCCGCCCGAGTAGCCAGGCTCGACTTGCAGAGCCGCATCGATCGCATCGTGCCTTGGCCGGAAGTCCCTCCCGTGCCTTGCCCCTGGAGCCGCCATACCGATGCGCGAGGGCGCAAGCCCCTTGTGCTGCTGGTGCTGGGTCAGTCCAATGCCGGTAACCATGGAGGTGAAGCAGAAGCACTCGGTGCCCGCCCGCAGCCTTCGGTGACCGTGAGTGACGGCAGCAAGTGCTGGCGGGTGGCTGATCCACTACCGGGCGGTACGGGCTCGCACCAAAGCATCTGGGGGCGCCTGGAGGAAGCGTTGCAGGCTCAAGGTGCGCCGCGAGAAGTGGTGCTGATGCTGCTGGCCGTGGACAGCAGCAGCATGGCGGAGTGGACGCAAGCTGGTGGTGCACTTAACCTACGTCTGCAAGGCCTGCTCCAAGCGGCGCGTGGGCTTCCGGTCGACTTTGTTGTCTGGCAGCAGGGTGAGTCGGATGCGCGTGCACGCACAGACGCTGCGGCCTATGCATCGGGTTGGCAAACATTGCTTGACCTGATCAACGGCGCGGGCGTTAACGCGCCAGTGATGGCGGCACTTTCCACCCGCTGTCGAAATGCCAACGGTGAGGCAGTTCGTCAAATCCTGAGCGCCTCCGCGGCCGCTGGCGGGCGCGTGTTGCTTGGCCCGGACACAGACAGCCTCTCGGGGTCTCTCCGCGAACGCGACTGCCATTTCACGCTGCAGGGGCTCGACGCAGCGGCGCGAATGTGGGCCCAGGCGTTGGTGGTCCGGTTGAAGTGAAACTGCCGCTCGCCCGGGCTGCGCCTGCCGTTGTCAGCGTGGTCATCCCTACGTTCAACGGCGCCCGCCATCTGGCACACACACTGCAAGCCGTGCTAGCGCAGACTCAGCCCGGCGTGGAGCTGATCGTGGTGGACGACGGGTCCACCGACGCCACGCTCGATGTGGTGGCCCGCGTGGCACCTGCCGCCCAGGTGCACCGCCAGCCCAATGCTGGCGTGAGCGCAGCGCGCAACCGGGGCCTGGCGCTGGCGAAGGGGCGCCATGTGATCTTTCTGGATCAGGACGACATCTGGCACCCGGCGATGCTGCAGCGTCAGGTGGCCTGGCTCGAAGCCCATCTAGACCATGACGTGGCCGTGTGCCCGTATCAACACTGGCAGCCTCGCGACGACGGCACTCATGAGCCGCCCGAAGCGGCCTGGCCGGCACCCAGCGAGGGCACGGACCCGGACTTCACCGGCTGGGTCTATCACCAGTTTCTGCTGGACTGCTGGGCGCTGACCAGCGGCACGCTGATGCGGCGCGAGGCTGTGGCCGCGGTGGGCGGCTTTGACGAAACGTTGGCC
>JANOBX010000227.1:0-6143 GCA_031411875.1 Burkholderiales bacterium
GTACGTGGAACGGCGGGTGAACTACTGATGGGGGTGCTGGCATTTCCCTTTGCGTGCTGGCTTGGTCCCTCAGCAAAGGTGGGCTGGGGCTGGCTGTGGCGCGCATCTGAGGCGCCGAGGAGCACAGGACCCGCGGCCCTCGCGCGAAGCGCGATTCGTCCTCTGACTCATCGCGGGTGATTGAACACAGCGAGCGCAGCGAGCGAAGTGAGTTCCGCGAGCTTGTGGATTTCGGGGCCGCGGGACCGAGCACCGCAGGGGAGCCGGAGCGCCAGCGAAGGCCGTCGAAGCTAAGCGCCACAGCCAGCCCCGGCCGGCCTTTGCTGAGGGACCAAGCCAGCACGCAAAGGGAAATGCCAGCACCCCCATCAGTAGTTCACCCGCCGTTCCACGTACTTGAACTGCACCACCGTCAGCGCCACGACGATGACCATCAGCACCACGCTTTGGGCGGCACTGCCACCCATGTCCAGCGCCTTGAAGCCGTCGTAGTAGACCTTGTAGACCAGGATCGCGGTGTCCTTGCCGGGGCCGCCCTGCGTGGCGGCGTCGATGATGGCGAAGGTGTCGAAGAAGGCATAGACGATGTTGATCACCAGCAGGAAGAAGCTGGTGGGCGTGAGCAGCGGGAACTGCACCGTCCAGAAGCGCCGCCAGGGTCCGGCGCCGTCGATGGCGGCGGCTTCGATCAGGCTTTTCGGAATGCTCTGCAGCCCGGCCAGGAAGAACAGGAAGTTGTAGCTGATCTGCTTCCACACCGAAGCCAGCACGATCAGCGTCATCGCATGCGTGCCGTTCAGCAGGTGGTTCCAGTCGATGCCTATTGCGCGCAACGCATAGCTGACCACGCCGATGCTGGGCGCGAACATGAACAGCCACAGCACCCCGGCCACCGCCGGCGCCACCGCATAGGGCCAGATCAGCAGCGTCTTGTAGATCGCCGAGCCGCGCACCACGCGGTCGGCCATCACCGCCAGCAGCAGTGCGATCGACAGGCCGAGTGCTGCCACCAGTACCGAGAACACGGCCGTGGTCTGGAACGAGGCCAGGTAGGTCTCGTCGGCCCAGAGCCGCCTGAAGTTCTCGGCGCCGACGTATTCGACGCTGGTGCCGAAGGCGTCCGACTGCAGCACGCTCTGGTACAGCGCCTGGCCCGCGGGCCAGAAGAAGAAGACACCGATGACGGCCATCTGCGGCGCGATCAGCGCCCAGGGCAGCCAGCGGCTCTTGAACCAGACCCTCTTTTCAGCAGCCAAGCGCCATCAGCCCTTGTTGGCTTTCTGGAAGCGCTCGAGCAGTTCGTCGCCGCGTTTCTTGGCCGCGTCCAGGCCTTCCTTCGCGCTTTTCTTGCCGCCCCAGACCTGTTCCATTTCCTCGTCGATGATGGTGCGGATCTGCACGAAGTTGCCCAGCCGGATGCCGCGCGACTTGTCGGTGACCTTGCGGATCATCTGGTTCACCGACACGTCGGTGCCCGGGTTGGCCTTGTAGAAGCCGCTCTTGTCGGTGAGCTGGAACGACGCCAGGGTGACGGGCAGGTAGCCGGTGCGCTGGTGGCTGGCCGCGGCGATGTCGGGCTTGGACAGGTGGGCGAAGAAGGCCGCCACGCCCTTGTATTCCGCCGGCTTCTTGCCTGCCATCACCCACAGGCTGGCGCCACCGATGACGGTGTTCTGCGGTGCCCCGGAGACATCGGGGTAGTAGGGCAGGGTGCCGATGCCGCTGGCGAACTTGGCGTTGCGCTTGACGCTGCCGTAGAGCGCCGACGAGCCCGTGGCCATGGCGCATTCGCCCGAGACGAAGGTGGCGTCAGCGGCGTTGCCACGGCCCTTGTAGACGAACAGCCCTTGCTTGGACATGTTGGCGAGGTTCTCGATGTGGCGCACGTGCAGCGGCGTGTTGAAGGCCAGCCGCGTGTCCAGGCCACCGAAGCCGTTGCGCTGGGTCGCGAACTCCACGTTGTGCCAGGCCGAGAAGCTTTCCAGCTGCGACCAGCTTTGCCCGCTGGTGGTGAAGGGGCACTTGTGGCCGCCGGCCTTCAGCTTGGCGGCGGCCAAGGCCACTTCGGGCCAGGTGGTGGGCGGCTTCTCCGGGTCCAGGCCGGCGGCCTTGAAAGCGTCCTTGTTGTAGTGGAAGACGGGCGTGCTGCTGTTGAAAGGAAAGCTGAGCATCTGGCCGTTGGGGGCGGTGTAGTAGCCAGCCACGGCTTCCACGTAAGCCTTGGGGTCGAACTTCTGGCCGGCGTCGGCCATCAGCTTGCCCACCGGCACGATGGCGTTCTTGCTGGCCATCATGGTGGCCGTGCCCACTTCGAACACCTGCAGGATGTGCGGCGCATTGCCTGCACGGAAGGCGGCGATGGCCGCCGTCATGCTTTCGTCGTAGCTGCCCTTGAAGACGGGCGTGATCTTGTAGTCCTTCTGGCTGGCGTTGAAGTCCTTGGCCAGGTCGCCCACCCATTCACCCAGGGCGCCGCCCATCGAGTGCCACCAGACGACTTCGGTCTGGGCCTGTACGGGCAGGGCGGTGAACAGGGCGGCCGCCAGCGCGGCCAGGGGGGTGTGCAATTTCATCGGTGCTCCATCGGCAGGGGTTCGCGTGGCCGGCAAGTCTGGCCAGGTTTCGTGACAATCCTGTTTCTGTCACGGAAGCTGCCGCAGCGCCCTTGGGGAAAGCCCGCCGCTGCAGCCACCCTGCGCCGTTCCCGGACAGGGGTGCTGCGTTAGCATCCTAGTTAACCCTATGAACGCACCGCTCCCCGTCATCCAGTCCGACCTGGGCCACCCCGCTGCAACGCTCGACGACGGAGCCCAGACCCGGCTGCGCGAGATTCCGTACAACTACACCTCGCTGTCGGACCGCGAGATCGTGATCCGCCTGCTCGGCAACCGCGCCTGGGAACTGCTGCAGCAGCTGCGTGGCGAACGGCGCACCGGTCGCTCGGCCCGGATGTTGTACGAGGTGCTGGGCGACATCTGGGTGGTCCAGCGCAACCCTTATCTCGAAGACGACCTGCTGGACAACCCCAAGCGGCGGCAGGCGCTCATCGAAGCGCTGCATCACCGTCTGGGCGAGGTGGCCAAGCGCCGCAGCCCTCACGAAGACCCGCAGCGTGACGCCCTCGTGGGCGAGCTGCTGGCCGCGGCCGGCCAGGCCGTGGAAGACTTCGCGGCCCACTTCCGCGCCGTGTGGGACCTGCGCAAGGCCTCGCGCAAGGCGCTGGGCCGCCACACCGCCAAGGACAACCTCAAGTTCGACGGCCTCTCACGCGTTTCGCATGTCACCGACGCGACCGACTGGCGCGTGGAGTATCCCTTCGTCGTGCTCACGCCCGACACCGAAGCCGAGATGGCCGGGCTGGTCAAGGGCTGCGTCGAACTCGGCCTGACCATCATTCCGCGTGGCGGCGGCACCGGCTACACCGGCAGCGCCGTGCCACTCACCTGGAAGAGCGCCGTCATCAACACCGAGAAGCTCGAAGCGCTGGGCAAGGTCGAGATGATCAGCCTGCCCGGCGTGCCGCACCCGGTGGCCACCATCACCAGTGAAGCCGGCGTGGTCACGCAGCGTGTGGCCGATGCCGCCGAAGCCGCCGGTCACGTCTTCGCCGTCGACCCCACCTCGGCCGAGGCCAGCTGCATCGGCGGCAACATCGCCATGAACGCCGGTGGCAAGAAGGCGGTGCTGTGGGGCACGGCGCTGGACAACCTGGCCAGCTGGAAGATGGTCACGCCCGACGCCAAGTGGCTGGAGGTCGTGCGCCTGAACCACAACCTGGGCAAGATCCACGACATCGAACTCGCCAGCTTCGAGCTGCGCTATTTCGACGCCTCGGGCAAGACGCTCGAACGCACCGAGCGGCTGGACATCCCAGGCCGCAGCTTCCGCAAGGAAGGCCTGGGCAAGGACGTCACCGACAAGTTCCTGGCCGGCCTGCCCGGCATACAGAAAGAAGGCTGCGACGGCCTCATCACCAGCGCACGCTGGGTGCTGCACCGCATGCCCGCGCACACGCGCACGGTCTGCATGGAATTCTTCGGCAACGCCAAGGACGCCGTGCCCAGCATCGTCGAGATCAAGGACTACCTCTTTGCCCAGACCGACGTGAAGCTGGCCGGCCTGGAGCACCTGGACGACCGCTACCTGAAGGCCGTGGGCTACGCCACCAAGAGCAAGCGTGCCCTGGCCGGCTTGAACGGCGTTTCGGGCAGCGGCCTGCCGAAGATGGTGCTCATCGGCGACATCGTCGGCGACGACGAAAACGCGGTCGCCCGGGCCACGAGCGAGGTCGTGCGCATTGCCAATTCGCGCCATGGCGAAGGCTTCGTCGCTGTCAGCGCCGACGCACGCAAGAAGTTCTGGCTGGACCGCAAGCGCACCGCCGCCATCGCCAAGCACACCAACGCCTTCAAGATCAACGAAGACGTGGTCATCCCGCTGCCGCGGATGGGCGAATACACCGAGGGCATCGAGCGCATCAATATCGAGCTGAGCCTGCGCAACAAGCTCGAGCTCGTCGACGCGCTGCGGCACTTCTTCCAGCGCAGCCCCTTGCCTTTGGGCAAGAGTGACGATGCCGGCGACATTCCCAGCGCCGAGCTGCTGGAAGACCGCGTGCAGCAGGCGCTTTCGCTGCTGGCCGAAGTGCGTGCGCTGTGGCAGTTCTGGCTGGACAACCTGGACGTGGTGCAGCCCGACAGCCGGGAGACGCTGTTCGCGCAGCTGCAGGACTGGCGGCTGCGCGCGTCGTGGAAAACGCAGGTGCTCAAGCCCCTGCAGGTGCTGTTTGCCGGCGGCGCCTTCCAGCCGCTGCTGGAAGAGTGCAAGCGCATCCACAAGGAAGTGTTGCGCGGCCGCGTGTGGGCGGCCCTGCACATGCATGCCGGCGACGGCAACGTGCACACCAACCTGCCCGTCAACAGCGACAACTACGCCATGCTGCAGACGGCGCACGAAGCCGTGGCCCGCATCATGGCGCTGGCGCGGCGGCTGGGTGGCGTCATCAGTGGCGAGCACGGCATCGGCATCACCAAGCTCGAATTCCTGAGCGACGAGGAGCTGGCGCCGTTCGCCGCCTACAAGGCCAGGGTCGACCCAGAAGGCCGCTTCAACAAGGGCAAGCTGCTGCGCGGCCGCGGCACGGGTTCGGCCAGCGAAGGCCGCGCCTCGGACCTGCGCGCGGCCTACACCCCCAGCTTCGGCCTGATGGGGCACGAGTCGCTGATCATGCAGCGCAGCGAGATCGGCGCCATCAGCGACAGCATCAAGGACTGCCTGCGTTGCGGCAAATGCAAGCCGGTGTGCGCCACCCACGTGCCCCGCGCCAACCTGCTGTACAGCCCGCGCAACAAGATCCTGGCCACCTCGCTGCTGATCGAGGCCTTCCTGTACGAAGAGCAGACCCGTCGCGGCATCAGCGTCAAGCACTGGGAAGACTTCGAGGACGTGGCCGACCACTGCACCGTGTGCCACAAGTGCGAAAGCCCGTGCCCGGTGAAGATCGACTTCGGCGACGTCACCATGAACATGCGCAATCTGCTGCGCAGCATGGGCAAGAAAAGCTTCCGCCCCGGCAATGCGGTGGCCATGGCCTTCCTGAACACCACCAACCCGCAGACCATCAAGCTGATGCGCGGTGCGATGGTGGGCGTGGGCTTCAAGGTGCAGCGCTTCGCCAACGACATGCTCAAGCTGGCCGCGCGCAAGCAGACTGCGTCGCCGCCGGCCACGCTGGGCCCTGCGCCGATCAAGGAGCAGGTCATCCATTTCATCAACAAGAAGATGCCGGGTGGCCTGCCCAAGAAGACCGCGCGTGCCTTGCTCGACATCGAGGACCGGGACTACGTGCCCATCATCCGCAACCCGGCGGCCACCACGTCCGAGACCGAGGCAGTCTTCTATTTTCCCGGCTGCGGCAGCGAGCGCCTGTTCAGCCAGGTGGGCCTGGCCACGCAGGCCATGCTTTGGCAGGCCGGCGTGCAGACCGTGCTGCCCCCGGGCTACCTGTGCTGCGGCTACCCGCAGCGTGGCAGCGGGCAGAACGACAAGGCCGACAAGATCATCACCGACAACCGGGTGCTGTTCCATCGTGTCGCGAACACGCTGAACTACCTCGACATCAAGACCGTGGTGGTGAGTTGTGG
>JANOBX010000228.1:0-25248 GCA_031411875.1 Burkholderiales bacterium
CTGCAGGCGACGAACGAGCATCGACAGCGAGAAGCAGATGACGAAGTACACGACGGCCGCCACGAGGTAGGTCTCGACCGGGCGGTTGAAGTTCTTGCCAGCGATCTCGAAGCCCTTGAGCAGGTCGTAGGCGCCGATGGCGTAGACCAGGCTCGTGTCCTGGAACAGGATGATGGTCTGCGTCAGCAGCACCGGCAGCATGTTGCGGAAGGCCTGCGGCAGCACGATCAGCTGCATGGTCTGCGGGTAGGTCATGCCCACCGCGTAGCCTGCGTAGACCTGGCCCTTGGGCACGCTCTGGATGCCCGCGCGCATGATCTCGCTGAAATAGGCGGCCTCGAACAGCGTGAAGGTGATCATGGCCGACCACTCGGCCCCCAGCGGCTTGCCGGTGAGCAGGGGAATGAGCAGGAAGAACCACAGGATCACCATCACCAGCGGGATGCTGCGCATGGTGTTGACGTAGGCCGCTGCCGGCATCACCAGCCACGGCTTGCCGGACAGCCGCATCAGCGCCAGCAGCGTGCCCAGCACGATGCCGCCGATCATCGCCACCAGCGTCAGCTGCACCGAGAACACCAGGCCCTTGAGGACGAAGCTGGAGACGACACCCCAATCGAGGAACGAGAAGTCCAGTTTCATGGTCTCCTCACTTCGCGCCGAGCAGACCGGGCACCCGCACGCGGTTTTCCAGCACCAGCGCGAGACGGTTGATGCCGAAGGCCGAGATGAAATAGAGGCCCGTCACGGCCAGGTACATCTCGATGTTCCGCGAGGTTTCCTCACCCGCCTGCATCGCGAACATCGTCAATTCGGCAATGCTGACGGCGAAAGCCACCGACGAGTTCTTGACGATGTTCATGCTTTCGCTGGTGAGCGGCGGGATGACGATGCGAAAGGCCATCGGCAGCAGCACGTAGCGGTACACCTGCGGCAGCGTCAACCCCATCGCCAGGCCGGCGTAGCTCTGGCCCTTGGGCAGGCTCTGGATGCCGGCCTTGACCTGTTCTGAAATGCGCGCCGAGGTGAAGAAGCCCAGCGCAAACACCACCAGCACGAAGCTCGGGATGCCGCGCAGGCTGGTGAATATCGACGGCAGCACGTGGTACCAGAGAAAGATCTGGACCAGCAGCGGGATGTTGCGGAACAGCTCGGTCCAGGCGTTGCCCAGCCACACCAGCCCCTTCACGGGCGCGGTACGGAAGATGCCCATCAGCGAGCCCACCACCAGCGCCACCACCAGCGCCAGCACGGCCACCGAGACCGTCCAGCCCCAGGCCGACAGCAGCCAGTCGAGGTAGGTGATGTCGCCGCCCTTGCCGAAGCAGCTGGCGACGACGTCGCCGGTGGTCGTTTCCTTGCAGAAGACCTGCCAGTCCCAGGTGGCCATGTGTGCGGCGGACCCGGCTTACTTCTTGGCGTACTCTTCGACGGGCTTGTCGTTCGGCGCGGCCCAGGCGGCCTTGGTGGCGTCGCTGGCGGGCAGGCCCACGCGCGTGTTCGACGGCGGGATGGGCTGCACGAACCACTTGTCGTAGACCTTGGCGATCTCGCCGGACTTCATCATCGCGCTGAGGCTGGCGTCGACAGCCGTCTTGAACGGTGCGTCGTCCTTGCGGATCATGATGGCGATGGGCTCGACCGCCAGCACCTCGCCGACGATGGCGAAGTCGGCCGGGCTCTTGGCCTTGGCGATGTTGCCGGCCAGGATCTGCCCGTCCATCACGAAGGCTTCGGCGCGGCCGCTGTCGAGCAGCAGGAAGCTGTCGGCGTGGTCCTTGCCGAACACTTCCTGGAAGTTGATGCCGGCAGCGCGTTCGTTCTTGCGCAGCAACTGCACGGACGTGGTGCCGGTGGTGGTGGCCACGTTCTTGCCGTTGAGCTGCGCGATGCTGGTGATGCCCGAGGCCTTCTTCACCGCGATGCGCACTTCCTCGACATAGGTGGTGACGGCAAACGACACGTCCTTCTGGCGCGTGGCGTTGTTGGTGGTGCTGCCGCATTCGATGTCGACGGTGCCGTTCTGCACCAGCGGGATGCGGTTCTGTGAAGTCACCGGCTGGAACTTGACCTCGATGGGCTTGGCCAGTCCCAGGGTCTTCTGCAGGTCGGCCAGGACACGCTGGCAGAGCTCGACGTGGAAGCCGGCGAACTTGCCGTCACCCAGCGTGTAGGACAGGGCACCCGAGGATTCACGCACACCCATCGTGGCGGCGCCCGAGGCCTTGATCTTGGCCAAGGTATCGGCCTGCACAGCCACGGGGGCCAGCATCGACACAGCCAGGCTGCAGGTGGCAAGCAGGGTCTTTTTCATCAGGTCTCCTTCGGACGACAGTTTGGCAATGTTCGGTTCGGGCCAGAGGTGGGGTTCGGGCCCGGCGCATTCTAGGCAGCCGAAATGCACCACCGCCCGCGTGGAAGCCCGCGAACCGGTGCCGGCGCCATGCCGATGAACGCAAGGGCCATGCCGGGATGACATGGCACGGGTTTACACCGATCCCAGAAAATCCCACAAGCCCTGCACCGCCGGTTTGGTGTGGCGCGCCGCCTCGGCGCGTTCGCGGTAGATGCGCACCTCCATGGTGAGCGTGAAGGCGCCGGCCGGCGCCGCAGGCACCAGACGCCGCGCCTTGAGCTCCTTGCGCACCGAGCTGTGGGGCAGAAAGGCCAGCCCGTGGCCTTCCAGCGCCATCGCCTTCAGGCCTTCGGCCATGTCGGTTTCGTAGATGGCGTCCAGGAAGAGCGGCTGCTCGGCCTGCTTGACGATCTGCTCGGCCAACCGCCCCATGTAGGCCCCCGAGGCATAGCTGAGGAAGGGCACCGGCGCCTTGGGCGCCCCAGGCAGGCTGAACAGCGGCCGGCCTTCGGCGTCGGCCTTGGCATAGGGCGCCAGCGTTTCGCGGCCCAGACTCAGCATCTCGTAGCGGTCGGGGCTGAGCTGCAGCGGCAGCGAAGGGTGGTGGTAAGCGATCAGCAGGTCGCAACCGCCTTCGGTCAGACGCAGCACCGCGTCGTGCACGTTCAGCGCCGTCAGCCGCGTCTTCACGGCGCGGAAGTTCTGGCGCAGTTCCATCAGCCAGTGCGGGAAGAAGGTGAAGGCCAGCGTGTGCGGCACCGCGAACTCCACCATGTCCTGGCCGGCCACCTGGTGGCCGCGCATCATGTTGCGGGTGGTCTGCAGCGCTTCCAGGATTTCAAGCGCCTGGGCGTGGAAGGTCTCGCCGGCGGCGGTCAAGCGCGTCGGGTATGAAGAACGGTCGACGAGGTCGATGCCGGTCCAGGCCTCGAGGGCCTGGATGCGGCGGCTGAAGGCCGGTTGCGTGACATGCCGCAGCTGCGCCGAACGGCTGAAGCTGCGGGTCTCGGCCAAGCTGACGAAGTCCTCGAGCCACTTGGTTTCCATGCTGCACCCGTCTTCTTGTTCGGGCCTCCCCTCGGGGCCTGGCCTTGGATCAGATGTCTTCGCCCGCCTGCTGCATGCGCCACATCTGCGCGTAGCGGCCATCGCGCGCCAGCAACTCGGCATGCGGCCCGCGTTCGACGATGCGGCCGGCCTCCAGCACCACGATCTCGTGCGCGTCGACCACGGTGCTGAGCCGGTGGGCGATGACGAGCGCGGTCTTGCCCTGCGACACGCTCTTCAGTTCGGCCTGGATGGCGCGTTCGTTGGCGCTGTCCAGCGCCGAGGTGGCTTCGTCGAAGATCAGGATGGGCGGGTTCTTCAGGAGCGTGCGCGCGATCGCCACGCGCTGCTTTTCGCCGCCGCTGAGCTTCAGCCCACGCTCGCCCACCATCGTCTCGTAGCCCTTGGGCATGCTGGCGATGAACGTGTGGATGTGGGCCGCCTTGGCCGCTGCTTCGACGTCGCTGCGGCTGGCACCGGTGCGGCCGTAGGCGATGTTGTATTCCACCGTGTCGTTGAAGAGCACGGTGTCCTGCGGCACGATGCCCACGGCCCCGCGCAGGCTGCCCTGGGTGACCTGGCGGATGTCCTGCCCGTCGATGGACAGGCTGCCGCCGCTGATGTCGTAGAAACGGTAGAGCAGCCGCGCCAGCGTGCTCTTGCCCGCCCCCGACGGGCCCACCACGGCCACGGTCTTGCCCGGCGGGATGTCGAACGTGAGCTCGTGCAGGATGGGTCGGTTGGCGTCGTAGGCGAAGCTGACGTTCTCGAAGCGCACATGGCCCTGCGTCACCTGCAGCGGCCTGGCCCCAGGTGCGTCGTCGACTTCGCGGTTGCGTTCGAGCAGCACGAACATCTTGTCGAGATCGGTCAGGCTCTGCTTGATCTCGCGGTAGATCACGCCCAGGAAGTTCAGCGGGATATACAGCTGGATCATGAAGGCGTTGACCATCACCATGTCGCCCAGCGTCAGCCGGCCCTCGGCCACGCCCAGCGTGGCGCGCCACAACATCGCCACCAGGGCGGTGGCAATGATCATCTGCTGCCCAGTGTTCAGCAGGCTCAGCGTGGTCTGGCTTTTCAGGCCGGCCTTGCGCAGGCGTTCCAGGTTTTCGTCGTAGCGGCGGGCTTCGAAGTCCTCATTGTTGAAGTACTTCACCGTCTCGTAGTTCAAGAGCGAGTCGACAGCGCGCGAATGGGCGGTGGAGTCGATCTCGTTCATTTCCTTGCGGAACTTGGTGCGCCATTCCGTCACCGTGATGGTGAAGGTGATGTACACCACCAGCGCGGCGATGGTGATCCAGGCGAACCAGACGTCGAACTTCACCGCCAGCACGGTCAGCACCATCGTCACCTCGATGATCGTGGGCACGATGCTGTAGAGCGAATACGAGATCAGCGAATGCACGGCGCGGGTGCCGCGTTCGATGTCGCGCGTCATGCCGCCGGTCTGGCGCTCCAGGTGGAAGCGCAGGCTCAGCGCGTGCAGGTGCCGGAACACCTGCAGGCTGATGCTGCGCGCCGTGCCTTCGGTGGCCTTGGCGAAGATGAGTTCGCGCAGTTCGGTGAAGAGGCTGGTGGACAGCCGCAGCGCGCCGTAGGCCACGATCAGCCCCACGGGCACCACCAGCAGGGCCTGCGGGCTGCCCGGGGTGATGGTCATCGCGTCGACCAGATACTTCAGCAGCACCGGCACGCCCACGTTCGCGGCCTTGGCCGCCACCAGGAAGGCCAGGGCGATGCCCACCCGCCAGCGGTACTGCCACAGATAGGGCAGCAGCTTGGCCAGGGTGCCCCAGTCGCTGCGGGTGGGGGCGGGGGTGGCGCCTGTCGTGGCGGGGGCTACAGTGGTGGCAGTGGCGTGCGGGGGCATGCGGCATTGTCGCCGTGGGCCGCCGTCGCCGTGAACCCGCCCCTTCGGAAAGCCTCCGCGATGAACCTGCCCGCCACCCTGCCGCCTGGCTCGCCCCCGCCCGGGGGCGACCTGCCCGCCCTCTCGCCCCAAACCCTGCCCGACAGCAGCGAACTGGTGCTGCGCGTGATGCCGCTGCCGGCCGATGTCAATGCCAACGGCGACATCTTCGGCGGCTGGATCATGGCGCAGGTGGACCTGGCCGGCGCCGTGCTGCCCAGCCGCATTGCCAAGGGGCGCATCGCCACCGTGGCGGTGAAACAGTTCATCTTCAATCAGCCGGTGAGCCTGGGCGACCTGCTCAGCTTCTACGCGCGTGTCACGCGCATCGGCAACACCAGCATCAGTGTGCACGTCGAGGTGTATGCCGAGCGCAACCCGGCCAACCTGCACGTGGTGAAGGTGACCGAGGCCGACCTGACCTACGTGGCCATCGACGGCAACGGGCAGCCGCGTCCGGTGCCGCGCTGACCGCGGCTGGATTGGAAACCGCTCACCAGGCCCCGACGTTCGGCATCGACACCCAGGGTTCGGCCGGTGCCAGGGCGTTGCCGGCCTGCAGCAGTTCCACCGAGATGTTGTCGGGCGACCGCACGAAGGCCATGCGGCCGTCGCGCGGCGGGCGGTTGATGACGACGCCGTGGTCCATCAGGCGCTGGCAGGCGGCGTAGATGTCGTCCACCGCGTAGGCCAGGTGGCCGAAGTTCCGGCCGCCGGTGTACTGCTCGCGGGTGCCGTCGGCGGCCGGCCAGTTGTAGGTCAGTTCCACCTGCGCACTGGGGTTGCCAGGGGCGGCCAGGAAGATCAGCGTGAAGCGACCGGCTTCGTTCTTGCGTTCGCTCAGCAGGTCCAGGCCCAAGGCGTCGCGGTAAAAGCGCAGCGAGGCGTCGACATCGGTCACGCGGACCATGGTGTGCAGGTAAGACAACATTTTCGAAGTGACTCCGGTGATTCGTTCCTGCCACCCAGTGTACGGAACCGCCACGGCACAGCAGGGCGGCCGCCGCCAGCAGCCCGTGCTGAGCCTGTGCCAGCGGCCGATCACCTCAATCGACCCGGTCGGACCGCCGCAGCTCCAGGCATTGCGGGTGCTGGCGCGCGCCGGCGCCGGCACATTCACGCTGCATGCAGCGATAGAGCGAAAAGGGCGTGCGATCGCCACAGCGTTCGCGCGGGCTCAGGTTGCGCGCGGCCGTCGCTGCGGGCGCGCCGGCAGGCTTCGTTTCAGCTTTGACCGGCGGCTTCACTGACGGTTTGACTGCCGGCTTGACTGGCGGGCTGACTGCCGGCTTGACCGGCGGCTTGACTGGCGGCTTGATCGCCGGGCCGGCGGCGGGCGCCACGGCAGGCGCGATGGCAGGCGCAGGCGCTGCGGCGACGCGCACCGGGGTTTCGTCCCGCGCCGGCGCGGGGGTCTGCCCAAGCGCGGCTGGCCAGCTTGCGGCAGACGCGGGCCCGGCTGCAGGCGCGGGCAGGGCTTCGAAATCGGTCGCGGCTGCGGAGACCACCGGTTGGGGCACTGCCACCCCTGCCCAGGCGGCTGCTTCGGGTGCAGGCCCGGCCGGCGGGGCCTGGCTCATTTC
Source organism: Burkholderiales bacterium (assembly GCA_031411875.1). Taxonomy (GTDB): domain Bacteria; phylum Pseudomonadota; class Gammaproteobacteria; order Burkholderiales; family Burkholderiaceae_C; genus Rubrivivax. The sequence continues at coordinate 6,899 of JANOBX010000228.1, forward strand.
AGCCGATGGCCACGTCGCTGGGGCCCACCAGATCCAGCCCAGCACGGCGGCCAGGGACAGGCCTGCCACGGCGAGCATCACGACGGCAGCAGCCTTCGGGAAGCTCTTCGGGGCGGTCCTGGCCGAAGCTGCTGGCGCAGGGCTCGCCGCTGGCGCTGCGTCGGCCATCGCCGCTGCCGATGCAGCGTGCCCAGCAGACGTCGCGCCGATGGGCGGCAGCTCGATGCGCTCGGCCGCCGGGGCCCGCGGCGGCAGCGCGGCAATCACGCTGAGCACTGCGCGTGTGGCGACGTCGTCGGTGGCGATGGGCGGCGTGTGCAGCGGCCGCCCCTGGTCCAGCCACTCGCGGAACTCGCCGGCCGACTGCGGGCGGCTGGCGATGTCGTCGGCAGCGGCGAGGTCCAGCACCTGCAACAGCGCCGGTGTGTAGCGCATCGCCCGATGCTCGGCCGACAGTTCGTCGACCAGCTCCAGCAAGGGCCGGGACGAGGCTTCACCGGGAGGCGCCGGCCACAGCCCCGTGATGCAGTAGCGGGCGACCCGGGCGAGCGCGCAGCAATCGCTCCAGGGACCGACGGGTGCCTCAGGCGCGCCCGACTGCAGCTCGGGCGCGGCGAAGGGGTCGGCGACGGGGTCGGCGCTGGCGCTGCCCCGTGTCCGCGGCGCGAGCAACAGGCTGCTGTCGTCGTCGAGCACCAGGATGCGCCCCGGGTGGACCGCGCCATGCACCGCGCCGACATCGTGGAACACCTGCAGCGCGCCCAGCAGCTCGACGAGCAGGCGGCGCAGCACCTCTTCGTCGGGCGGCCCGGGCATCTGCCGGCGCAGCTGCTGCAGCGGCTGCCCGGCGTACCAGGGCTGCACGCGGTAGGCGGTGCCATGCACCAGCAGCAGGTGCAGGACGCGCAGCAGCTGGGGCTGCCCGGCCTGGGCCAGGAAGCGGGTCTGCGCCAGGAAGTGGTCCAGGCCGGCCGCATAGCCCGGCGCCAGCTCACGCGAGGCGGGCACGACTTCGCCGTCGCTGCCGCGCCGCGCCAGCGCAGCCGGCAGGTACTCGGTGACCACCACCGGCCGGAGCAGCAGGAGGTCCCAGGCGCGGTAGCTGCGGCAGTCGTCGGACACGCCATCGGCGGAGAGTTCGCCCTGCAGCTCGAAGCCGGGCAGGCGATGGCCTCGCGGCAAGGCAGGTGGCTGCGACGCGGGGGCCTGATCGGCGGGAGTGTGGATCTTCATGACCCGACCATAGTGTCATTGGCGCTCACACTGTGAGCCGATGTTCGACCCCTGCACCTGCTGCGCCGGGTGCGCGCTGGCCGCTGCTGCGTTCGCTTACGAATCGGTGGCCAAGAGGCCGCGCGAGCGGATGTGCTGCGCGATCGCCACCGCGCACTGCCGGTAGACTGGCTCGGCCGGGTGGAAACCGTCATGCGCCAGCACCCCACGATTCAGCTTCATCGGCACGTGCACACGCGACACGTCGTCGCGGCTGGCAGCCCAGCGCTGGAGCGCGCGGTCGTGGCGGCGGGCGTCGCTGCCGGCGACCCAGCGCAGCGGTTGCGGCAGCCCGTGCATTTCGTGGATGGGTGGCAGCGGCGCGAAGACCACGTGCTGCACCCCCAGCGCATTGCGGCAATGGTTGGCCAGGGCTTCCCTGGCCGACACCGCATGGTGCGACGGCACCTGCTCGAGCACGTCGTTGACCCCCGTGACCACGACCGCCAGGTCGTAGTGCCGGCGTGGCTGGCGCTGCAGCAGTTGCAGGCTCGATGCCGTGCTCAGGCCCGACCGGGCCACCAGTTCCCAGTCGATGCGATAACCGGCTTCGGCCAGCATGGCCGGCAACTGCCCGGCCAAGGCGTCGCGCTGGTGCACCACGCCCACGCCAGCTGCAGAAGAGTCGCCCGTGATCAGCAGGCGCACCGGCGGCCCCTGCCCCACGCTACCCTGGCGCTCACCTTCGGCCTCGGGCAGGCGTGGCATGCGGGCGCGTGTGCGCAGCGCCTGCGCCACGAGCACGGGCGACAGCATCAGCTTGAGGGTCAGCGACATGCCCGGCGTCTGCGCTGTGGTGCGGTTCCGGTCAGAACTTGCTGAAGTCGGGCTTGCGCTTCTGGAAGAAGGCCTGGAAGGCTTCCATCGCCTCGGGGCTGCGCAGGCGCTTGGCGAACAGCTCGCCTTCGGTGCGGATGACCTGCAGCATCAGCTCGCGCTGCGGCGCGCGCATCAGCTGCTTGGCTTCACGCACCGCGCCCGGCGGCAGGTGGTTGAATCGCTCGGCGATGCGGCGCGCATGGTTCACCACTTCGGCGGCCGGCAGCACGGCGTTGGCGATGCCGCATTCCACCGCTTGTTCCGGCGTGAACGGGTCGCCAAGCAGCAGCTTTTCGGCGGCACGGCGGTGGCCCATCAGCTCGGGCACGACAAGGCTGGACGCGAACTCGGGCACCAGGCCCAGGGACACGAAAGGCATGGCCAGGCGCGCCTCGTCGCTGACGTAGACGAAGTCGCAGTGCAGCAACAGCGTCGTGCCGATGCCGATGGCGCCACCCGTGACCGCAGCGACCACGGGCTTGTCGCAGTCCAGCAAGGCGCGCATGAACTTGAACACCGGCGAATCGGCGCCGTCGCTGCCCTGCCCTGGCGGACGCGACATGAAGTCCTCGATGTCGTTGCCGCTGGTGAAGATGCCGGGCTGGCCGGTGATCAGCACCGCGCGCACGGCGTTGTCGGCCTTCGCAGCCACCAGCGCGTCGGTCATCGCCTGGTACATGGCGACCGTCAGCGCGTTCTTCTTCTCGGGGCGGGCGATCTCGATCGTCGCCACGCCGTTCATGACGGCAGTCTTGATGCTCACGGGGTTGGATCTCCTGTTGCTGAGGTGCGGTCACACGCGCTCGATGATGCCTGCGGCACCCTGGCCCATGCCCACGCACATCGTCACCATGCCGTACTTCAGGTTCTGGCGGTGCAGCGCGTGGACCACGGTCGCGGCGCGGATGGCGCCGGTGGCACCCAGCGGGTGGCCCAGGGCGATGGCGCCGCCCATGGGGTTCACACGCGCCGGGTCCAGGCCGACGCTGCGGATCACGGCCAGGGCCTGCGCGGCGAAGGCTTCGTTCAGCTCGACCCAGCCGATGTCGTCCAGGCTCAGGCCGGCGTACTTCAGCGCGGCCGGGATGGCCTCGATCGGGCCGATGCCCATGATCTCCGGCGCCACGCCGCGTGCGGCGTAGCTGACGAAGCGGGCCAGCGGCTTCAGGTCGTAGCGCTTGATGGCGGTTTCCGACGCCAGGATCAGGGCACCGGCGCCGTCGCTGGTCTGGCTGCTGTTGCCGGCGGTGACGCTGCCCTTGGCCGCGAACACCGGGCGCAGCTTGGCCAGGCCCTCCAGGCTGGTGTCGGGGCGCGCGCCTTCGTCGAGCTTGACGGTGCGGGTCTTGGTGCTGACCTCACCCGTAGCCAGGTTCGGAAACCGGTCGACCACATCGATGGGCGTCATCTCGGCGTCGAAGTGGCCCGCAGCCATCGCCGCCAGGGCCTTCTGGTGCGAAGCCAGCGCGAACGCGTCCTGGTCCTCGCGGCTCACCTTCCACTGCGAAGCCACCTTCTCGGCCGTCAGGCCCATGCCGTAGGCGATACCGACGTTTTCGTCTTTCGCAAACACCTCGGGGTTGAAGCTGGGCTTGTTGCCGCCCATCGGCACCATGCTCATGCTTTCGGCGCCGCCGGCGATCATCACGTCGGCCTCACCCACGCGGATGCGGTCGGCGGCCATCTGCAGGGCGGTGAGGCCGCTGGCGCAGAAGCGGTTGACGGTGACGCCGCCCACGCTGTGCGGCAGGCCGGCCAGCACCATGGCCACGCGGGCCATGTTCATGCCCTGCTCGCCTTCGGGGAAGCTGCAGCCGATGATGGCATCTTCGATGGCCTTCGGGTCCAGGTTCGGCACCTGCGCCAGGGCGCTGCGCACCGCGGCGACCAGCAGGTCGTCGGGCCGGGTGTTCTTGAAACAGCCGCGGCCGCTCCTGCCGATGGGGGTGCGCGTGGCGGCGACGATGTAGGCGTCTTGAACTTGTTTCATGATGGTGTCCTTCGCTTCGCGTTCAGTTCCGGACCGGCTTGCCGGTGGAGAGCATGCCCATGATTCGCTCCTGCGACTTCGGGTGCTCCAGCAGGCTGCAGAAAGCCTTGCGCTCCAGCGCCATGATGTATTCCTCGGTCACCAGGCTGCCGGCATCCACTTCGCCGCCGCACACGGCTTGCGCGATCAGGGTGCTGATGTGGAAGTCGTGGGCGCTGATGAAGCCGCCGTCGCGCATGTTGGCCAGCTGGCCCATGATGGTGGCAATGGCGCTGCGGCCAGCCACAGGGAACAGGGCCTTGGTCGGCGCGCGGTAGCCGCTGTCGGCCATGGCGCGGGCCTGCGCGCAGGCCACGAACAGCAGTTCGTCCTTGTGCGGCACCACCACGTCGCTCCACAACAGGTAGCCCAGCTTGCGGCTTTCGAGGGCGCTGGTGCCCACCTTGGCCATCGCGGCGTTCGTGAAGCCGTCGGTGACAAACTTCATGATGTCGGCATTGGCGTTGGCAGCGTGGGCCATCTCGGCACCGCGGCGCGCGATGTAGGCCAGCCCGCCACCCGCCGGCACCAGGCCCACGCCCACTTCCACCAGGCCGATGTAGCTTTCCATCGCAGCCACGCGGCGTGCTGCATACACCGCCAGTTCGCAGCCGCCGCCGAGCGCCAGGCCGCGCATCGCGGCCACCACCGGCACGCTGGCGTAGCGCATGCGCAGGAAGGCGTCCTGCAGCTTCTTCACCTCGGGCGCTATGCCCTTGGCGCCGGATTTCATGAACACCGGCATCAGCGCTTCCAGGTTGGCGCCGGCCGAGAACACATCGTCGGGCGACCAGATCACCAGGCCCTTGTAGCCCGCTTCGGCGATGTCGATGGCCTTGAGCAGGGCTTCCACCACCAGCGGGCTGATGAGGTGCAGCTTGGCGGTGATGCTGAGGATGGCGACCTCGCCGTCCAGCGTCCAGACCCGGGCTTCGTCGTTCCTGAACAGTTCGGTCCCGGCCTTCAGCGGCGCCACCGTGCCGGCACCGAACACGCCTTCACGGAAGTGCTGGCGCTGGTACACCGGCAGCGTGCTGGGGGCGACGAAGCGCGCATGGGCCGCGCTCCAGGAACCTTCGGGCTGGTGGACGCCGCCGTGGCTGGCGACCGGGCCTTCGAACACCCAGGTCGGCAGCGGCGCGCTGCTCAGCGCCTTGCCGGCGTCGATGTCTTCCTTCACCCACTGCGCCACCTGCCCCCAGCCCGCGGCCTGCCACAACTCGAACGGGCCCTGCTGCATGCCGAAGCCCCAGCGCATGGCGAAGTCGACGTCGCGGGCGCTGTCGGCGATGTCGCCCAGGTGCACCGCGGCATAGTGGAAGGCGTCGCGCAGGATCGCCCACAGGAACTGGGCTTGCGGGTTCTTGCTCTCGCGCAGCAGCTTCAGGCGCTCGGCCGGCGGCTTCTTCAGCATGCGCGCGACGATCTCGTCGGCCTTGCCGCCCGCCGGCACGTAGTCCTGCTTGGCCGGGTCCAGGCGCAGGATGTCCTTGCCCACCTTCTTGAAGAAACCGGCCCCCGTCTTCTGGCCCAGCGCACCCGCGGAAATCAGGCCCTGCAGCACCGGCGGCGTGGCGTAGCTGGCGAAGAACGGATCGTCCTTCAGGTTGTCCTGCAGGGTCTTGATGACGTGCGCCATCGTGTCCAGGCCCACCACGTCGGCGGTGCGGAAGGTGCCGCTGCTGGCGCGGCCCAGCTTCTTGCCGGTGAGGTCGTCGACAACGTCGTATGTCAACCCGAAGGTCTCGGCTTCCTGGATGGTGGCCAGCATGCCGGCGATGCCCACGCGGTTGGCGATGAAGTTCGGCGTGTCTTTCGCACGCACCACGCTCTTGCCCAGGTAGGTGGTGACGAAGCCTTCCAGGTCGTCGAGCACCCGGCCTTCGGTGGTGGGGGTGTTGATCAGTTCCACCAGCGCCATGTAGCGCGGCGGGTTGAAGAAGTGGATGCCGCAGAAGCGCGGCTTGATGCTCTCGGGCAGCACTTCGCTCAGCTTCGTGATCGACAAGCCCGAGGTGTTGCTGGCAACGATGGCGTGGGCGTTCAGCGACGGCGCGATCTTCTCGTACAGCGCCAGCTTCCAGTCCATGCGCTCGGCGATGGCCTCGATCACCAGGTCGCATTCGCCCAGCAGGGCCAGGTGTTCCTCGTAGTTCGCGGCCTGGATCAGGGCTGCATCCTCAGCCACGCCCAGCGGCGCGGGCTTCAGCTTCTTCAGGCCTTCGATGGCCTTGATGACGATGCCGTTCTTCGGGCCTTCCTTGGCGGGCAGGTCGAACAGCACCACCGGCACCTTGACGTTGACGAGATGGGCCGCGATCTGCGCGCCCATGACACCGGCCCCGAGAACGGCGACCTTGCGGACTTGGAATCGATTCATGGTTTCTCCTTGGCGCGTCACTCGACGCGGATCCAGGTTTGGGTGCGGCCGAGCGCCGGGATGCCGACGTAGCCGCGCACTTCCAGCTTCTTGCCGCCATCGGAGGGCTGCAGACGCACCTTGTAGACCTTGCCCTCGACGGCGTCCAGGATGGTGCCGCCGTCCCAGGTGTTGTCGTCGCTGCCCTTCTTCACGCCACGCAGCACTTCCAGGCCGACGACCGGCTTGTCCTTGCGGTCGTCGCTGCACTTGTCGCAGACGGCGTCCTGCTTGGCGTCAGCGGCCAGCAGCTTTTCGATCTTGCCGCTGAGCACGCCACCGCTCTCGGTGATGCGCAGCTGGGAGCGTTCGGACTTGGTCTTGTCGTCGATCGTCTTCCACACGCCGACAGGCGTGGCCTGGGCAAGGGCGATGGCCGGGGCGGCTGCGAAGATCAGGGCAGCCAGCAGACGGGTGGGCAGTCGGTTCATGGTCTTGTCTCCGTGGTCGTTGTGGTGGTCGTGGTGTGCGTGATCCGGGGAGCGCGGGTCGGTGCTCAGAACAGCGCTTCGTCCATCGCCAGCAGCGGCGCCACCCCGCTGCGTGCGGTGCGGATCAGGCCGGCGGTTTCCGGCAACAGCTTGGCGAAGTAGAAGCGCGCGGTGTGCAGCTTGGCGGTGTAGAACAGGTCGCCGCTGTCCTTTTTCTCCAGCGCAATCTTGGCCATGCGCGCCCAGAAGTAGGCGAACACCAGGTGGCCGGCCACGCGCAGGTAGTCCACCGCAGCACCGCCCACCTCGTCCGGGTTCTGGAAGGCCTTCATGCCGAGCTCGGTGGTCAGCTTGGTGACCTTGTCGCCCAGGTCGGCCAGCGGGTTGATGAATTCCTGCATGTCCTCGTTCGTGCCTTCCTCTTCCACGAAGGCCTGCACCAGCTTGCCGAACTTCTTCAGCTTCGCGCCGTTGTCGCCCAGCACCTTGCGGCCCAGCAGGTCCAGGCTCTGGATGGTGTTGGTGCCCTCGTAGATCATGTTGATGCGCGCGTCGCGCACCAGCTGTTCCATGCCCCATTCGCGGATGTAGCCGTGGCCGCCGAACACCTGCAGGCAGTGGCTGGTGGCGATCCAGCCGTTGTCGGTGAAGAAGGCCTTGATGATGGGCGTGAGCAGGGCCACCAGGTCGGCGGCTTCCTTGCGCTCGTCCTCGTCGTCGGTGCTCAGTTCCTTGTCGATCAGCAGGGCGGTGTAGATCGCCAGGGCGCGGCCACCCTCGGCATAGGCACGCGCCGTGAGCAGCATCTTGCGCACGTCGGGGTGCACGATGATGGGGTCGGCCGCCTTCTCGGGCGCCTTCGGTCCGGAAAGGCTGCGCATCTGGATGCGGTCCTTGGCGTAGACCACGGCCTTCTGGTAGGCCATCTCGGTCAGGCCCAGGCTCTGGTTGCCTACGCCCAGGCGGGCGGCGTTCATCATCACGAACATCGCCGCGAGGCCCTTGTGCGGCTGGCCCACCAGGCTGCCGGTGGCGCCGTCCAGCATCATCTGCGCCGTGGCGTTGCCGTGGATGCCCATCTTGTGTTCCAGGCCGCTGCAGAAGATGGGATTGCGCTCACCCAGGCTGCCGTCGGCATTGACCTTGTATTTCGGCACGACGAACAGGCTGATGCCCTTGCTGCCGGCCGGCGCGTCCGGCAGGCGGGCGAGCACGAGGTGAATGATGTTGGCCGCCAGGTCGTGCTCGCCGGCGCTGATGAAGATCTTCTGGCCGGTGAGCCGGTAACTGCCGTCGCCTTGCGGTTCGGCCTTGGTGCGCAGCATGCCGAGGTCGGTGCCGCAGTGCGGCTCGGTCAGGCACATGGTGCCCGTCCATTCGCCGCTGGTCAGCTTCGGCAGGTACATCGCCTTCTGCGCCTCGGTGCCATGCGCGTGCAGGCATTCGTAGGCGCCGTGGCTCAGGCCGGGGTACATGGTCCAGGCCTGGTTGGCGCTGTTCATCATCTCGTACATGCACTGGTTCACCACCAGCGGCAGGCCTTGCCCGCCATAGGCCGGGTCGCCCGACAAGGCCGGCCAGCCGCCGCGCACGTACTGCGCGTAAGCGTCCTTGAAGCCCTGGGGGGTGTGCACTTCGTGCGTGGTCTTGTCGAGCGTGCAGCCTTCCATGTCGCCGCTCAGGTTCAGCGGGGCCAGTACTTCGGCGGCGAACTTGCCGCCTTCTTCCAGCACCGCGTTCAGGGTGTCGGCGTCGATGTCGGCGTGGCGCGGCAACAGCTTCAGCTCGTCGGTGACGTTCAGCAGTTCGTGCATGACGAACTGCATGTCGCGCAGGGGCGGGGTGTAGGTGGCCATGGGGTTACTCCGGGAAACGAGGGGAAACAGGGTGGGAGGCGGCCGTCGGGCCGGCCTCGGTGCGGTGGTTGGCCAGCACGCGGGCGAAGCCGGCGCGGGCACGGTCCAGCACGCCGGGGTTGCGCAGGAAGCGCGCGTCGTGGTGCAGGGCCAGGATCAGGCCGTGGATCTCGAACAGCATCTGCGCCGCGTCGGTGTCGGGCCGCAACTGGCCCTCGGCAATGGCCATGCCGATGGAGCGCTCGAGTGCCGCATGCCAGGAGCGCACCATCTCGGCCAAGGCGTCACGCACGGGGCCGGGACGGTCGTCGAACTCGACGGCGCCACTGATGTAGATGCAGCCGCTGTCCAGTTCCACCGAAACGCGGCGCACCCAGCGCTCGAACAGCGCCTGCAGGCGCGGCAGGCCGCGGGGCTCGGCAATGGCCGGGAAGAACACTTCTTCCTCGAAGCGCGCGTGGTATTCGCGGATGACCGAGATCTGCAGTTCCTCGCGCGAGCCGAAATGGGCAAACACGCCCGACTTCGACATCTGCATCAGCTCGGCCAGCGCACCGATCGACAGGCCTTCCAGGCCCATGTGCGATGCCAGGCCGAGAGCAGCGTCGAGGATCGCGGCACGCGTTTGCTGCCCTTTGTGCAGCGAGCGGTTCAAAGCCCGGGCGGTGTCGCTGCCGGGGCGTTGCGCGATCAGATCCGATTGTGTCAAAGGGTCCACGGTGGCGGGGTGCTGCCCGAAAAGTCCGAAAAGCGAACGGTCGTTCTATTTTGCAGACAAGCCGGCGTTCACAACGTGAGAAAGGGCAAAATTTCTAGGGTGCGGCGCTTAGAAGCCGTCGGCCAACGAGCCTTCACGCGAATCGGCTAATCTCCGCTCCATGGACGTCCTGCAGCTCGACATTTCGGGCCGCCCCCAGGCGTGGATCTCGCCACGCGAAGCGGCCGTGCTTTACGCCAGCGACAGCATTGCCTGGACGCTGGGCGATGCCTTTCAGGTGCTGCGCGGTGGCATGCAGCGCAGCACGGGTCTGCAGAGCCGGATCGAACTCCATCCCATCGTGGCCGTGCGCGGCGCCATTCCTTCACGGGCCTGGCGCCAGGCGCCGGCACTCAGCAACCCCAAGCTGTTTGCCCGCGACCGCGGCATCTGCGCCTACTGCGGCGGGCATTTCCATGTCGATGAACTCACGCGCGAACACATCGTGCCCGTGTCGCGCGGCGGCGCAGACAGCTGGATGAACTGCATCACCGCCTGCCGCGCCTGCAACGGGCAAAAGGGCAACCGCCTGCCCGAAGAAGCGCGCATGAGCCTGCTCTACCTGCCCTACACGCCCAGCCTGCACGAGGACATGATCCTGCGCGGCCGCCGCATCCTGTCCGACCAGATGGACTTCCTGCTGGCTTCGGTGCCGCGCACGTCGCGCCTGCACGCCTGAGTGAACTTTTCGCGCGCCCCGCAGACTGAACAGCCATGAAGCACCTTCTGAAGAGCACTGCCGCCCTGGCACTCGCCGGCCTGCTGACCGCCTGCAGCACCACCAGCCCCGACGTCGTCAGCCGCAACGACGCGCAGCGCCTGTCGACGGTGGTCGACGCCACGGTGCTGTCCGTGCGCCCGGTGGTGGTGGACGGTTCGCAAAGCGGCATCGGCGGCACGGCGGGCGCCGTGGTCGGCGGTGTCGCCGGCAGCTCGGTTGGCGGCAGCCGCGAGGCGGTGGCGGTGGGCGTGATCGGCGCGGTGGCGGGGGCCGTCATCGGCAACGTCATCGAGCGGACGGTCACGCGGGAAAGCGCGGTGGAGATCATGCTGCAGCTCGGCAGCGGCGAACGCCGCGCCATCGTGCAGGCCAAGGGCAACGAGGACTTCCTGGCGGGTGACCCGGTGATCCTGGTCACCACGGGCGGCAAGGTGCGCGTGACACGAGCACCCGGTGCGGCCGCCCCGGCTGCCAGACCCTGAACGACAGCGCCAAGCCAGGGCTCAACCGCCGGCCCTCTTCACGCGCACGCCGGCTTCGGCCAGCTGGGCCACGACACGTTCGACGTGGTCGCCCTGCACCTCCAGCACGCCGTCCTTGACCGTACCGCCTGCACCGCAGTGGGTTCGCAACCTCTTGCCCCAGGCGGCGAGCTCCGCAGCGTCTCCTGGCAGGCCGCGGACCACCGTCACCAGCTTGCCGCCGCGCCCTTGCTTTTCCCGGCTGACGCGCGCCACGCCATCGCCTGGCTGGGGTTGTGCTCGTGTCTTGCAGCTGCAGCCCGCCAGCGGCTGGCGACAGTTCGGACACATGCGGCCGGTTTCGGTGGAGTAAACGAGGCTCATGGCGCAAGGGTAGCGCGCAAACCGCAGTGCTTCACGGACGCCGATGGGATGATCGGGCATGCTGAAACGAATGCTGATGCTGGCCGCATGGTGGGCGGCCTCGCCCGCGCTGGCGGCCGACCTGGCCGTCCTGCACTTTGATCCTCGAAATGGCCAGGCCATCGCGCTGCCGGTGCTTCATCTGCCACACACGATGTCGGCCCCCACCGAAGGTCCCGTCGATCGGCAAAACCTGCTGTCGGAGGCGATGCAGGCCGCCATCCAGGCTTGTGCGCCGCCCGGTATCGACGCCGCCGAGGCGATGTCGCTGCACTGTCCGCTGCCGCTCACGCTGGTGGCTTCGCACCATGGCCTGCCCGCAGCCCCTGCGGCCTGGCTCGATCCGACGGGCCGTCTCCACATCGTGCAGGGCGGCCTCTACTTCCGCGAGGCCAGCGGCGACGGAGTGGGCTTCGTGCTGTCCGACGGCGCCCGCGCCCTGGGGGCCGGCACCGTGCTCACGACAGGCAGGCCAGCGCGCCTGCTCCAGCCCCGCGCCGTGCCGCAGGCCGTTTGGCGGGCCTGGCCTGAACTGACAGACGCCGTCCGGACCTGGGCGCGCGAGTACGCACGTGACTGCCAGCCCGCGGCATCCTGCCAGCCCCATCGGCAGCTTGAGGCCGACCTGGCCCGGCCGCGTGGCCAGGCCGTCGAGTACGGTTTGCCCGGCGGCGGGCGGCTGCAGGTTCTGAGAGCCAGCACGAGACCACGGCCGGCACCCCAGGACAAGACTGTTCGAGTGTTCGCCGTGATCGACCTGTGGCGATGGCAGGGCCAGGACGGGCGCGCACGTCGCATGACCGGCGATGCGCAGCAGCTCAACTCGATCGAGCTCGAAAACGACCGATGCGAGACCCAGTGCCAACACCGGTGGGACGGCCCGATCGAGGTTGTCGAGTACGGTGGGCGTGTCTTTGCCGTGGGCGCCACCACTGGCGGCACCACGCACGGCTATCTGATCCTGGAAGTGTTGCCGGGGGAAATCAGGCAGCTGGGCGGCTACACCTGGGGGAGCTGAACCGCGGGCGGCAAGCAGCCTCCCGCTGGAGCAGGCGCGACCTCAGACCCGCTCGCCCACCCACCCCGCCACGCTGGCCAGCGCCGCCGGCAAAGCACCGGCGTCGGTGCCACCGGCCATCGCCAGGTCGGGCTTGCCGCCGCCCTTGCCGCCCACCTGCTGGGCGACGAAGTTCACCAGGTCGCCGGCCTTGATCCGGCCCATGCTGTCGGCGGTGACGCCCGCGGCCAGCTGCACCTTGCCGCCGTCGACGGCGGCCAGCACGATGGCGGCGGTCTTCAGCTTGTCCTTGAGCTTGTCCATGGTCTCGCGCAGCGCCTTGGCGTCGCCGCCCTGCAGCACGGCCGCCAGCACCTTCAGGCCCTTCACGTCCACCGCCTGCGCCATCAGCTCGTCGCCCTGCGACGAAGCCAGCTTGCTCTTCAGCGCGGTCAGTTCCTTTTCCAGCGCACGCATCTGGTCCATCACCGCGCCCACACGCGCCGGCGCCTCGGCCGGGGTGGCCTTGAGCAGGGTCGCGATGCGGGCCAGCTGCTTTTCGGTCTCGCCGATGTAGGCCAGGGCGTTGTCGCCGGTCACGGCTTCGACGCGGCGCACGCCCGCGGCCACGCCGGATTCGGAAACGATCTTGAACAGCCCGATGTCGCCCGTGCGCTGCACATGCGTGCCGCCACAGAGTTCGCGGCTCGTGCCAATGTCCAGCACGCGGACCTCATCGCCGTACTTTTCGCCGAAGAGCATCATCGCGCCGAGCTTCTGCGCTTCGTCGATGGGCAGCACGCGGGCAGTGGTGGCCACGTTCGCCAGGATCTCGGCGTTGACGATGGCTTCGATCTGCGCGGTCTGCGCCTCGGTCACGGGCGCGTTGTGGGCGAAGTCGAAGCGCGTGCGCTCGGCATTCACCAGGCTGCCCTTCTGCTGCACGTGCGTGCCCAGCACTTCGCGCAGGGCCTTGTGCATCTGGTGCGTGACGCTGTGGTTGCGCACGATGCGCGCGCGCTGCTCGCCGTTGACGCGGGCCGTGAACACGTCGCCCACGGCCACGCTGCCTTCGACGACGCGGCCCTGGTGGCCATGCACCGCAGCCTGCACCTTGATGGTGTCCTCGACCACCACGCGCGCCTGGGCATTGCGCAGCTCGCCGGTGTCACCCACCTGGCCGCCGCTTTCCGCATAGAACGGCGTGTGGTCGAGCACCACGACGACATCGTCGCCCGCCTTCGCACTGGCCACCGCCGAGCCTTCGACGTAGATGGCGGTGACCTGGCTGGTTTCGCAGAGCTGGTGTTCGTAGCCGTGGAAGGTGGTGGCCGCGCCTTCGTACTGCAGACCGGCCGCGACCTTGAACTTGGCCGAGGCCCGCGCCTGCTCGCGCTGGCGCGTCATGGCCGCGTCGAAGGCAGCGCTGTCGACGCTGACGTCACGTTCCCGGCAGACGTCGCCGGTCAGGTCCAGCGGGAAGCCGAAGGTGTCGTGCAGCTTGAAGGCGGTGTCGCCGTTGAAGACCGTCTGGCCGTTCTTCGCCATCGCCGCGAGTTCGCCCTCCAGGATCTCCATGCCGTTGGCGATGGTCTGGAAGAAACGCTCCTCTTCCTGCTTCAGCACTTCGGCCACGCGCGCGCCGTCGCGCTGCAGCTCCGGGTAGGCGCTGCCCATCTCGGCCACCAGCGGCATCACCAGCGTGTAGAAGAAGGGCTTGCGAGCGCCGAGCTTGTAGCCGTGGCGGATGGCCCGGCGGGCAATGCGGCGCAGCACATAGCCCCGACCTTCGTTGCCCGGAATGACGCCGTCCACCACGGTGAAGGTGCAGGCGCGGATGTGGTCGGCAATGACCTTCAGCGAAGGCGAGGTCGCATCCACGGCAGCACCGCCTGCGGCGACTTCCACGGCGTTCTTCGCCGCCGCCAGCAAGCGCACGAACAGGTCGATCTCGTAGTTGCTGTGCACATGCTGCAGCACCGCGGCCAGGCGTTCCAGGCCCATGCCGGTGTCGACACTGGGCTTGGGCAGCTTGTGCATCACACCGTCTTCGGTGCGGTTGAACTGCATGAAGACGTTGTTCCACACCTCGATGTAGCGGTCGCCGTCCTGTTCAGGGCTGCCGGGCGGGCCGCCGGCCACCTCGGGCCCGTGGTCGTAGAAGATTTCCGAGCAGGGACCGCAAGGCCCGGTGTCGCCCATCATCCAGAAGTTGTCGGACATGTAGCGGCCGCCCTTGTTGTCGCCGATGCGCACGATGCGCTCGGCGGGCAGTCCGATGTCCTTCAACCAGATGTCGTAGGCCTCGTCGTCGTCGGCGTAGACCGTGGCCCAGAGTTTTTCCGCCGGCAGCTTGAAGTGCACGGTGAGCAGTTCCCACGCCATGCGGATGGCGTCCTTCTTGAAGTAATCGCCGAAGCTGAAGTTGCCCAGCATCTCGAAGAAGGTGTGGTGGCGCGCGGTGTAGCCCACGTTGTCCAGGTCGTTGTGCTTGCCGCCGGCGCGGATGCATTTCTGGCTGGTGGTGGCGCGTGTGTAGGGCCGCTTGTCGAAGCCCAGGAACACGTCCTTGAACTGGTTCATGCCCGCGTTCGTGAACAGCAGCGTGGGGTCGTCGCCCGGTACCACCGGGGAGCTCGCCACGATGGTGTGCCCCTGGCTTTCGAAATACTTCAGGAAGGTGCTGCGGATGTCGGAGGCGTTCATGGACAGGTTCTAAGTTCGGCTGGCGCGTGTCCCCCAAATTCTACGCGTCGGCCCCGCCGGCCGTGGGCGGGTCTGCCTGGTCTGCCCCCTGGCGCGCGGGCGCGCTACAGTGGCCGCAAAAGGAGATCGACGCATGCAAAGTCATCCGAACCCCCTGTCGCTGCTGCAAGACGCCGGCCTTCTCAAAACCGAAGGCCTGATCGGCGGCGAATGGCTGAGCGCCCGGGACGAAAGCGCCCGCTTTGCCGTCACCGACCCGGCCACTGGCCAGGTGCTCGCCCAGGTGGCCAACCTGGGGGCCATCGACTGTGCCGCGGCACTGTCTGCCGCCGAGAAGGCCTGGCCGCTGTGGCGCGCGAAGACCGCCAAGGAACGCGCGGCCATCCTGATGAAGTGGTTCGGGCTGATCGTGGCACACGCCGACGACCTGGCGCGCATCCTCACCGCCGAACAGGGCAAGCCGCTGGCCGAAGCGCGCGGCGAGGTCGTCTACGGCGCCAGCTTCATCGAGTGGTTCGCCGAAGAGGCCAGGCGCACCTACGGCGAAACCATTCCCACCACCGACAACAACAAGCGCTACCTCGTCATCAAGCAGCCCATCGGCGTGTGCGCGGCCATCACGCCCTGGAACTTCCCCATCGCCATGATCACGCGCAAGGTCGCCCCAGCACTGGCCGCGGGTTGCCCCGTGGTCATCAAGCCCGCCGAGCAGACACCGCTGTCGGCCCTGGCCCTGGCCGAGCTGGCACAACGCGCCGGCATGCCGGCGGGCGTGCTGAACGTGCTGTGCGCCGACGCCGACAACAGCATCGCCATCGGCAACGTGCTGTGCAGTTCCGATGTGGTGCGCCACCTGTCCTTCACCGGCAGCACCGAGGTCGGGCGCATCCTGGCGCGGCAGTGCGCGCCCACGATCAAGAAGATGAGCCTGGAGCTCGGTGGCAATGCCCCCTTCATCGTGTTCGACGATGCCGACCTGGACAGCGCCGTCGAAGGCGCCCTGGCCAGCAAGTATCGCAACGCCGGCCAGACCTGTGTCTGTGCCAACCGGTTGTACGCGCAGGCCGGCATCTACGACCGCTTCGTGGAAAAGCTCGCCGAGAAGGCGAAAACCATCAAGGTCGGCAATGGTTTCGACACCGGCGTGCAGCAAGGCCCATTGATCGACGCGCAGGCGCTGGCCAAGGTGGAGGCGCATGTGGCCGACGCCCTGGCGAAAGGGGCCACGCTGGTCACGGGTGGCGACCGCATCGGCGGCCATTTCTATACGCCCACGGTGCTGTCGCAGGTCACGCACGACATGCTCTGCGCCAAGGAAGAGACCTTCGGCCCGGTGGCGCCGGTGTTCCGCTTCGAGACCGAGGCCGAGGTCATCGCTGCGGCCAACGCCACCGAGTTCGGACTCGCCAGCTACTTCTACAGCCGCGACATCGGCCGGATCTTCCGCGTCGGCGAGGCGCTGGAATACGGCATGGTCGGCGTCAACACCGGGCTCATCAGCACGGCCGAAGTGCCGTTCGGCGGCGTGAAGCAAAGCGGCCTGGGGCGCGAGGGGGCGCATCAGGGCATCGACGATTACGTCGAGCTCAAGTACCTCTGCCTGGGCGACATCCTGAAATAGCCCGCCGCCCGCCCAGCCTGCCGTCAGGCGTCGTTGGCAGCGGCTTGCGGCCCACGGTCGGCGGCCGATGCCGTCTTGCCGCCGCCGATGCTGGCCCGCTGGGTGGCCTGGGCCAGGGCGCGGCGCAGCAGGCTGTCGGCGTCCTTGCCGTGTTCCGGGTACGAGGCCAGGCCGACGCTGACGGCCAGGCCCTGTTCGCGACCGGCCACGCTGAAGGGGCGGGCAAGCGCATGCGCGAGCTTCGAGGCCACACGCTCACCGTCCTGGGGTGAATCGATCCAGGCCAGCAGCACCGCAAAGGCATCGTCGCCGATGGCCGCGACGACGTCGCTGGCGCGCAGCGCCGAGCGCAACCGCACCGCCGCCTTGCGGCGCAGCACATTGGCCGACTCGACACCGAGAACCGCCTCGGTGGCGGCCAGGCCGGACACGCGCAGCGCGATCAGGGCCATCGGGGCGGGCTCACGCTCGCGCAGCGCGAGCAGGTGCGTCATGTGCTCCTGCAGCTGCGGCAGGTGCGGCAGGCCGGTGGACAGGTCGGTGGCATAGGCACGCCGCGTCGCGGCTTCGAGCCGCTTGCGCTCGATGGCGCTGCGCAGGGCCAGACCGAGGCGCTGTGCGCTGGCTTCGGCCGTCGTCAGCACGTCCTGCACGCCGGCCTGGAGCAGGGGCAGGGACAGCGGCCAGGGCGGCTGGTCGGTGATCACGACCACCGCCGTCTGCAGCGACAGCCCCGGCAGCATGGACCAGGCTGCCAGCGCCGCCAGATCGGGGGTGGCGATCAGGACCGCGTCGGCATCGGCGCTGGCCAGGTCGTCGGGGCTGGCCATCTGCTGCACGACGAAGTGCCCGCTGTCCGAACCGGCCAACAGTGCCGTGGCGTCCAGGCCCACGCAGGCAATCTGCAGGGGCGCCATCACGGCGAGGCCCGGCAATACGGCCGCAGGGCTGCGGGGATGGAGCTGCTCATGACCACTTTGTAACACGCTTCCGGAGCGCATGGGGCCGACGCCCCTGGATCATTCCTTGCGCCTGATGACGCTGGCCCGTTGTGCGTCGTCGCGGTAGGCGTAGGTGCGTTCGCCGTTGCGCCACACCCCCAGCCAGAGCATGTTGGCCGAGATGGCGTCGTGGTCGCTGGCGCTGAAAGGCCGATCGTAGGTGGTGACGACACCGCGGTAGGCCTGCGGCAGGTTCTCCAGGCTCTTCTTCAGGCCACGGCCCGACAGGTCGCCGCCGCTGGCGAACACTGCACGCAAGAGCAGGTGCACCGAGTCGTAGGTCTGCGCTGCCGACATCACCGAACCGATGGGACGTTCCTTGGACAGCTTCGCGTAGCCGCGCAGGAAGGCGCTGTTGCGTTCCATGAACACGTTGGGCAGCACGGTCTGCACCATCAGTGCGCCGTCCACGGCACCGTTGGAGCCCGCAAACGCCGAGGCGTGCGACAGACCCCAGGGTCCGTATTGCGGCACGTTCCAGCCCACCGCAGCGCGGCTGGCGGACAGCACGCCCTGCTCCGGTCCCACCGTCCAGCCGATGAGGGCGTCGGCCCCGGATTCTTTCAGCTGCGTCATCTCGCTGACCAGCGAGGTCGCACCCACCTTGAAGCGCAGCACGATGTGCGGCTTCAGGCCGGCCGCCTTGAGCGCGGCTTCCAGGTCACGCAGACCGCCGTCGCCGTAGCCGCTGGTGTCGACCAGCAAGGCCACCTTGCTCAGCTTGCGCCTGACGATGTCGGCCACCAGGAACTGCGACTGCAGCTGGTCGCGCGCGGACGTCCGGAAGATGAAGCTTTCGGCGGCCGGGAACTTGGCGGTGATGGCGGTGCCGGTGGC
>JANOBX010000229.1:0-6122 GCA_031411875.1 Burkholderiales bacterium
TCTTCGCCGGATCGCTCAAGGCGTAGAGTGCGGCCTTGAAGCGCACTTCCTGCATCTTCAAGCCCGAATGCGGTCCCAGGCACGAGGCGCCGCGGTCGTTGCCGTCGAGGAACCCGGTCCAGGCCTTGGGCAGGCTGAGCAACCGCAGGGTGTGTCCCGTCGGCGCGGTATCGAAAACGATGTGGTCGTAGGTTCCGGCGTCGCCAGACAAGAGGGACGAGAACTCGTCGAAGGATGCAATTTCCGTGGTGCATGCGCCGGACAGCTGCTCACGCACGGTCGTGAGTTCTTCTGCACTGGCGCTTGCGCCCATCTGCGCCAGAACGCGCTGGCGATAGGACTCTGCGGCGTTGTCGGGGTCGATGTTCAGCACGGACAGGCCGGGTGCACCAGGCACGGGGACGGGGGAGTTGCGAAGCTCGATGCCCAGCATCTCATCGAGGTTCGACGCGGCGTCGGTGCTGACCATCAGCACCTTCTTGCCCGCGTCCGCCAGCGTCAGCGCGGCAGCGGTCGCAAGGGAAGTCTTGCCGACCCCGCCTTTGCCGGTGAAGAACAGATGTCGGGTCGGGTGGTTCAGAAACCCGATGGCGCCCGGCTTCAACCAGGTTTGCACTTCCTCATGCGAAGGAAGGCCGCCGCTGTGCACGACCTTGCCGTCGATCATGACGGCCGGGGTTGCCCTGACCCCGGAGCGCTTGATCTCGTCGGATTTCTCTACTTTGATGATTTCAATATCGACCCCAGAGGCCTGCGCGGCCCGTTCGATGATGCCGATCGTGCTGTGGCACTTGCTGCAGCCCGATCCAAAAACCTTGATTTGCATTTCGACGTCCTGTTCTTGATGCACGGGCGGCCCGCTTGGCGCTGCCAAGGATCCAACCCGCCAACGTGCGCGCTAAGCCTCTCGGGGTCTGTACTTCAACGCGCCTTCCTTCGGTCGTATGGAACGCGCGTCGCCGGCGTCCACGAATCGCAAGAGCCGCAAGGCGTTGAGCACCACCAGCACCGTCGCGCCCTCATGGATGAGCACGGCAATGCCCATGCTCGCCAGGCCGAACAGCGTGGCGGGAATCAGCAGCGCCACGACCCCGAAGGCGGCCCACAGGTTCTGCTGGATGATGGTGTGCGAGGCGCGGCTCAGGGCGATCGCAAAGGGAAGCCTCGACAGGTCGTCGGCCATCAGCGCCACGTCGGCCGTTTCGAGCGCGACGTCGGTTGCGGCGCCGCCCATCGCGATGCCGATGGTGGCGCGTGCCATGGCGGGTGCGTCGTTCACGCCGTCGCCCACCATGGCAACCTGGCGGTTGTCGCGCATCAGCTCGTCGATGATCTTCAGTTTGTCCTCGGGCAGCAGGCCGGCACGCACGTCCGTGATGCCGACAGCAGCGGCGACAGCCTTCGCGACCTGCTCGTTGTCGCCCGTCAGCATCACGGTCTGGTGGATGCCGAGCGATGCCAGCCGCGCGAGCACCTCGCGCATCCCAGGCCGTGGCGTGTCCGCCAAAGCCAGCAGACCCAGGTCGACGCCATCGGCGCGGACGAGCATGGTGGTCTTGCCGCTCGACTCGAGCCGGACCACCTGCGCACGGACGGCGTCCGGCACGACATCGTCAGCGAACAGCCGCAGGTTACCGATACTGACCTTGGCAGACGACACAACCGCGTGCATGCCTTTGCCGGTGACGGCCTGAACGTTGCTGGCTGCAGGCCAGTCCACTTTGCGCAGTCGGGCCGCCTGAACCACGGCCTGTGCCAGCGGGTGGCCGCTGCGGGTCTCGACGCTGGCGGCGGTGGCCAGCAGACCGGCTTCATCCCCGTTCAAAACCACCACATCGGTAACGCTGGGCTTCCCGGTGGTGATGGTGCCGGTCTTGTCGAATGCGATGACCGAGAGCGAACGCAGGTTTTCCAGGTGCACGCCGCCCTTGACCAGCACGCCACCGCGGGCGGCACGCGCCACTGCGGCCAGCACCGCCGAGGGTGTGGCGATGGCCAAGGCGCACGGCGAGGCTGCCACCAGCACCGCCATCGCTCGGTAGAACGATTCGGCAAACGGAAACCCCATCAACGGCGGAATCGCGATGAGCGCCAGCACGCCGATGAGAACCAGCGGTACATAGACCCTCTCGAACCTCGTGACGAAGCGCTGGGTTGGCGACTTGTCGGTTTGCGCTTCGGCGACCAACTTCACCATGCGGGCCAGTGAACTGTCCTTGGCCAGCTTGGACACCTCCCCGCGCAGCTGGCCCTCGCCGTTCACTGGGCCCGCAAAGACCAGCGACTCTGCCGCCTTGTCCACAGGCATCGACTCGCCGGTGATGGCCGCCTGGTCGACGGCTGACGTGCCTTCGAGAACCTTGCCGTCTGCGGGGATGCGTTGCCCTGGCTTCACCAGCACCTGATCGCCTCGAAGCAGGCCTTCCACCGGGAGTTCGAGGTCGATGCCGTCTCGCAAGACCAAGGCCGTCTTGGGGGCCAGGTCCGCCAGCGCTTCCATGGCATATCGTGCCCGGTCCGTTGCCAGGTGCTCCAGCGCGTGGCCCAGGCTGAACAGCACCAGTAGCAACGCGCCCTCG
Source organism: Burkholderiales bacterium (assembly GCA_031411875.1). Taxonomy (GTDB): domain Bacteria; phylum Pseudomonadota; class Gammaproteobacteria; order Burkholderiales; family Burkholderiaceae_C; genus Rubrivivax. The sequence goes on from JANOBX010000229.1 coordinate 2,580, forward strand.
GTCCATTGCCCCAGGGCGGCGGCGCCCGCCGCTGCCACGATCATCAACAGATCGATGTCGAGCACCCTTGCGCGGATGCTTTGCATGGCATCCCGCATCGCGTAGTAGCCACCGATGGCCAGCGAGGCGGCGAGCAGCCCCACGGAGACGACATGGGCGTCCTGCTGCAGACCTGCGAGCCACCCTGCGAGCAGCAGTGCGCCGGCGACGGCGCTCACGATCAGCTCGCGGTACTCGACGTGCCAAGGGGCTTTGTGATGCGGCTCGAGCACACCATAACCCAGAGCCTCGAGGCGTTGCACGATGCCGTAGCGTGACACCTTCTCGGTGTCGTACTCCAGGCGCAGCCGCTCGGCCGCGTAGCTGACCGAGGCTTCGAGCACGCCGTCCACACGGCCCAATGCGTGTTCAATGACCGCGGCGCAGGTCGAACAGTCCATGCCATCGATGCGCATCAGCTCGTGCTGGTAGCGCTCATTCAACTCCGCGCCTGCCAATTCCGCCATGCTGCGCACTTGCTGCAGGGCTGTCCGCGTCGGGTCGTAGTGAAGGCACAAGAAGGGTTTCCCGTCCTCCTGAACGACGTGGACCTTCTCCAGTCCCTGGGCTTGCAGGTTGTCGGTCAATCGTTGGATGCAGGAATCCCGCTCGTCCGGAACGCCTGGGAGGACGAAAGCCAGCTTCAACGAGAGCCGTTCAGTCATTAGAGATCATTCGTGCTGAACTGCCACCCGCGCGTAGATCCGTGCAGCGAGTTCGGGCACCCGTCGGGGCTGACCTTGCCGCGAAAGACCCCTACTTGCCGCTAGCAGCGCTGGCTGGTTCTGTTGCCGGACTCGCCTTGCTCGCAGCCATGTCCGACTTGCGCTTCTCGGCCATCTGCCGTTGCTTCTCGGATAAGGGCGGGAAGGGGCCGTACCGGTGCTGGTCGGCGGTGGCCTCCAGCATGTAGGGCGGAAACGCGGCGTCGATCGGCTTGTTCCACCTTGCAGGGAAGTCGGCTTCGAGATGGGCCTTGATGGGCCGAGGCTTGGAGAGCATGAAGGCCGTGACGTCGTAGGCTTCATCGTCGTTCAACACGGTGGCCGTGTGGCTGGCGCCGAGTGGCATGTTCTGCCGGATGAACCGAGTCGTGGTCAGCAGCCGGTTCATGCCGGCGCCGTTGTTGAAGCTGTCCGGACCCCACAGCGGCGGGAAGGTGTAGCCCAGTGCGTCGCCACGTTTACCCGTGTGCTTGCCCATGCCGTCCGCGCCATGGCACGCAGCGCATTTGGCTGTGTAGACGGCGCTGCCCGCCGCAGCGTCGGCGCGCCGGTTGGGCACCGCGCTCTGCAGGACCGCCGCGCCTTCGATCTGCGCGCCCACCGGCACACCTTTGGACAGAAAGGCGATGTAGGTCGTGAACGCTTTCATCTCCGGTGCATCGAGCGGCAGGGGCTTGCCGTTCATGCTGCGCTCCATGCAACCGTTGATTCGCTCTTCCACAGTGCTGACCTGGTCTTCGCGGCCGCGGTACTGCGGGAAGGTCGCAGTCACGCCGACCCAGGGGATGGCAAATGGCTTGGCACCACCCGTCTGGTGGCACGAGGCGCAAGCTAGGTTGTTGCCGGCGTAGCGCTTGCGCGGGTTCTTCACCTCGGGGCCGATAACCGCGAAGGTGCGTATGCTCAGTTCATGGCCCTGCACGACGAGGGCGCGATAGGGGCCTTCCGGCAAGCTTTCGATCTCTGGCACCGCACGCCCGACGAGGTTGACCTTCGGCGTCGGCTCGGCCGCCCATAGGGTGCTGACCAGCAACGCCAAGGTGCTGACGACGGCAGTATTGAGGATATTCATGCAAGGTCTCCAGTGCAAAGCCTGAGTTGCCCTAACGCTCGCCCGGCAACATGCGCACCAGCGTGTTGTCGCGGGTGACGAAGTGGTGGAACAGCGCTGCGACAGCATGCGCACCTATCAGGAAGTAGCCGACCGTGCCAACCGTTTCGTGAACCTCCTTCAGTTGCCCTGCGAGGTCCTTGTTTTCGGCCAGCAAGGCCGTCAGTTGGAAACCGAAGAAGGGGATTGGCTTGCCCGCGGCGCTGAGCGTCAACCAGCCGAGGATGGGCATGACGATCATCAGCACATACAAGGCGAGGTGCGTGGCACTGGCGAGCCGGTGCTGCCACAGCGGCAGCGGTGGAACGGCTTCAGGGTTGCCGGCCACGAGACGATTCAACAGGCGCAGTGCCACAAGCACCAGCACCATCAGTCCGAGCATGAAGTGCCAGTCCTTCAAGGCTTCCCTCGGTGGACTTCCCTTCGTGTAGAGCTCGGTCAGATTGATGCAGGCATAGACGCCAATCAAGAGCGCGAGCGTCAACCAATGCAGGCCGATGGATACCGATCCGTAGCGGCCGACAGTGTTCTTCCAGCTCATTCCGGTGGCTCCTCGGTTCGTCGGGCGCGCGCTGCGTTTCTGAGTCGCGCGTTCAGTCCACGTTCGGGAACCTGTAGGCACAGCACCACGCAACTCATCTGCCCTGCCTGCGGCACCACCAATGGCTCACGTGGGCTCAAAACGTATGCGCACTTGCGCGACGTCCTTGAGCCCTTACCTACGCAACCGGCCACAGATGAATCACCGAGCTGTTGCCCATCTGTATCGACCACCAGCGTGCTGCTGCCCGTCGTATCGTGATGTGGAACACGATCACCAACCATTGGGCGGCTTGTTACCGACCCGGCGTCGGCTCATTCGAACCATCAGCATCAACAGGCCCGCACCCGCCAGCGCAGCGGTCCCAGGTTCGGGCACGACCGTCGCAGTCATGTCGTATTGCCACTGGAACTCGCCACCACCCACGATGTGAAGGTCGTATGTACCCGCGGAAGCTGCAAACGTGCTGGAAAGGCGCTGATGGCAGCTGAAGCCCTGAGGATCACAGACCGTTGGTTCTCTCGTCAGATCGATCCCGGGAACGCCTGGTCCGGTGACGGTCACGAGTCTGAATCCCACGGCGCCAGCGCCGTTGCCGGGGTTGAATCCGTTCTCGACCGTGAACGTCAGGCCTGGAGTTGCCGCGTCCACAGTCAACAGCCAGTGGTTGTCGAAGCCTCCATTGGCCGCGCCGTAGAACCCTTCGGCGCTGGATGGCGTAAAGGCACCGCCACTGTAGCCTCCCAATGGCCTCGTCGGAACAACGAGCTCTGTGATGTCAGCCGTGGCAGTGGCTGACAACATCGAACTGATCAGGAATACGGAGAGCTTGTTCATGCGCACTTTCATCAGGTCGCCCCAGAAGGGAACGCGGTCGGAGGTATTCCTACCAGGCATTCCTCCAACCTTCGCCATGGGTCACAAAGTCACGACAGCTGGATGCGAGGTTGAATCATGAGCGCTGGCACAAGGCGCGTCGGTGCGCTGACCCACTGAGACGCGTCGTGCGTCCGCCACAGATGCGCCGTGCCCCCTGCACAACGACATAGGACATGAGCCCTGACTGGCTCAGCCCTTTCCGGGCGTGCCTGCCGCGGGCATCGAGGGACGCCGCTGCCGACGGGCTG
>JANOBX010000230.1:0-46101 GCA_031411875.1 Burkholderiales bacterium
GACAGCAGGCCGAGCAGGAAGACGAAGATCGAGAGCACGGCCGCGAAACGCGGGCGGTCGATGAAGAAGCGCGAGATGTCCATGGCGGCGGCCTCAGGTCCGCTTCTCGGCCGGTGCCGGCCCGGGTGCCTGCGCCGGCAGCGGCATGCCCCTGTCGTCGATCTTCAACACCTGTGGCGCCACCGGCACGCCGGGCATGATGCGCTGCAGCCCGTCGACCACCACGTTCTCGCCGGCGCGGAGCTTGCCGCCGCCGACCACGCGCATGCCGTCGATCAGGCTGCCGAGGCGCACGTCGCGAAACTGCGGCTGGCCGTCGGCACCCACCACCACCACGAACTTCTTGGTCTGGTCGGTGCCGATGGCGCGCTCGGGCACCAGCACGGCGCTGTAGGGCGCGCTGGTGGCCATCACCAGCCGCGCCGCCAGCCCCGGCACGAACTGGCCCTTGGCGTTGTCGAAGCTGGCGCGCAGGCGGATGGCGCCGGTCTGGGCGTTCAGGCGGTTGTCGACGAAGTCGAGCTGGCCCAGGTGGGGAAATCCCTCTTCGTTGGCCAGCGCCATGCGCACGGCCGGTGTCTTGTTACCCGAGGCGCGGATGCGCAGGAAGGCTTGCTCGCTGCCGTCGAAATAGGCGTGCACGCGCGCCACGCCGACGATGGAGCTGAGCACCGTCTGGTCGTTGACGAGGTTGCCGGCCGTGACGTGGGCGCGCGAGATGCGGCCGGCGATGGGCGCGCGCACCGCCGTGAACTCCAGGTTCAGACGCGCCACGCGCAAGGCGGCCTCGGCGGCGGCGATGTCCGAGGCGCTGGTGCGGGTGCCCGATGCCAGCTGGTCCACTTCCTGCCGGCTCACGGCCTTGACGTCGAGCAGCTTCTGCGCGCGCGCCAGCTCGGCCGTGGCCAGCTCGGCACGCGCCCGCGCGGCGCCCAGCTGCGACTCCAGCCGCGCCACTTCGGCCGCGAAGGGCCGCGGGTCGACGCTGAACAGCAGCTGTCCCCGCGACACCAGCGCGCCGTCGCTGAAATGCACGCGGTCGATGACGCCGCCCACGCGCGGGCGCAGTTCCACGGACTCGGCGGCTTCGATGCGACCGCTGAACTCCTCGCTGTCGGCCAGGGTGCGCTGCACGGCCGGCGCCACGCTCACCGGCGCCGGGCCCTGCGGACCGCCTTGTGCGCCGGCGGGGTCGGTGCAGGCCACGATGGCGGGCAGCGTGGCCAGCAGCAGTGCGGCCAGGGACCACCGCGCGGCAAAGACGTTTTTCATCGACAGATCTTTCGAAAGGCAGCCAGCCGCCGAATGTGGCGGTGCCGGTCTGGGGCCGACACCGCCCGAGGCCGAGGACACCTCTGACCCTTTCGGGGCAGGTCACCGCCGCACCTTGGCGCTAAGCGCAGGGCCCGGCGCTTGGGCATCATCCCGACGATGCAAACTCGATGCTGGCGCTGGTCTGCGCTGGTGGCAGCGGTGTGGGTGTCGGCCTGCAGCAGCACCTGGCAGGGCCCGCGCACGCCCCACTTCGACGGCAGCCGCTTCAGCAACCCGGGGCATGTGAAGGACAGCTCGGTGGCCGGCTACCTGTGGCTGCGCCTGACCCAGTCGCAGGCGCCGTGGCCGGCGTCCGTGCCCGTGGACCCCGAGCCGCCACCGCCGCCCCGCGTCGACGATGGCAGCGCGCGCGTGACGTTCATCGGGCACGCCACGGTGCTGATCCAGGTGGCGGGCCTGAACATCCTGACCGATCCGGTGTGGTCGGAACGCGCCTCGCCCTTCAGCTGGGCCGGGCCGCAGCGTGTGCAGGCGCCGGGCGTGGCCTTCGACGCCCTGCCCCGCATCGACGTGGTGCTGATCTCGCACGACCACTACGACCACCTCGACCTGCCCACGCTCAAGCGCCTGGACGCGCGCGACCGGCCGCGCGTGATCGCGCCACTGGGCAACCGGGCCTTGCTGGCCAGCACCATGCCGGCCAGCCGGGTGAGCGAACACGACTGGGGTGAGAGGGTGGCGCTGGAGCGCGGGGCCGGCGTGACGCTCGAGCCCATGCTGCACGGCTCGGGGCGCAGCCCCTTCGACCAGCAGTCGACCTTGTGGGCCGCGTTCGTGCTGCAGGCCGGGTCGATCAGCGTCTACCACGTGGGCGACACCGGCTACGGCGACGGTGCGATGTTCCGCGCCACGGGCCGCAAGTACGGCGGCTTCGACCTGGCCATCCTGCCCATCGGCGCCTACGAACCGGCCTCGTTCATGGCCGACAGCCACATGCCTCCGGCCGATGCCGTCAAGGTGATGGCCGAAGTGCGCGCACGCCGGGCCATGGCGCATCACTTCGAGGCCTTCCCGCTCGGCTTCGAAGCCTACGAGGCACCGCGCCAGGCGCTGCGCGCCGCACTGCAGGCCGCGGCCTTGCCTGAAGACCGGTTCTTCGCCCCGAAGCCGGGGCAATGGCTGCGCATCGGGCCTGCAGCGCCCTGAGGTTCAGTGAGGCTCAGGTTTCAGGCGCCGTTGTGCGCCTGCTGCATCGCGGCCATGGCCTTGAAGAAGCCGGCATCGATGTCCAGCGTGCGCCGCTTGAAGCGCCAGCCGGCAGCGGTCTTGAGCACCACGCTGCGGTTGTAGCGGCCGGTGGCCAGCACCTTCGGAATCTCGGCCACTTCGAGCACGACCATGTCGTGGGTGACATGCACCTCGGTGGCGCTGACCGCCTCGACGACGAGGTTCAGGCTGAGATGGCGCTTGCCGTTGGCCATGCCACCGGGCCCGACATGTTCGCGTTCGAAGGCGAGCATGGCTTCCCAGGTGTCCATCCTGCCGAAGGCGCCGCTGTCGTAGCCACCGAACTCGGCGGGCTCGACCCAGGTCTGCATGAAGCCGTCGGCGTCGGCGTTGTCGGTGGTCACGCAGTACAGCGCCACCAGGTTGTGGATCTCGGCCAGGTCGTCGGCGGTGATGTGCTTCATGCGGTCTCCTGTTGTGGGCACTCTAGCGACCGCGCGGTGGTCCTGCGCCGTGCAGCGGTCGGGCACGGGCCTGCCCCGTTCGAGGCAGGCCCGGTGCCGTTCATCAGCGTCCCAGGTCGAGCAGCAGGCGCTTGAAGTCTGGCGAACGCGCCAGCGCGCGGGCCGCATGCTGGCGCAGCAAGGTCACGTCGGCGGCGGGCAGCTGCAGGCTGGTCGGCACGGCCAGCAGGCGTTCGCGCAGCGCGGCGTCGGGCTCGTCGCCCAGGTTCACCTCCAGCAGATAAAAGCGGGCGTCGGCGGCAAACACCTCGAAGTCGCCACGCGCATGGGCGGCGGCCACTTCGGCCCGCCAGCTGTCGAGCAGGCTGCGCTTGGCAGCCAGCGCCGTGCTGCTGTTGCGGTTGATGGGAATGTCGGCCAGGGCCAGCGCCGCGCGCAGCGGACCGGGCACGTCGGCGCGGCCGTCCTCGGGCGGACGGGCGCTGGTCTCGGCATTGACGACGACGAAGGCGACGCGGCGCACTCCCCGGTAGCCGGCGGCGCGGGTGCCGGCGATGACACCGCCGAACTGCGCGATGTAGTCCATCGGCCCGCGCGCGCCCACGTTGTCCGACAGCCCGCCGTCCAGCAGGTGCACGTAGGGTCGCAGCAGGCCCTGGGGCGTGGTGGCGCGCAGCGTCTCCATTGCGGCCAGTTGCCGGGCCGCGCCGCTGCCCGGGCCGGCCACGCGCGAAAAGCTCCGGGCCACGGGTTGGCCGCAGCCGACGCCGCCATCGGCCGGCGCGTGGTTCCACAGCGTGATGGGGCTCAGCACCAGCGGCGCAGCGCTGGACGCGGCCACGGCGCGCGCCAGCGACACGCCGTCGAGGTCGCCGCACAGGAAGTCGAACTGCTCCTGCACGAACTCGAAGCGCGCGCCGGTGCTCATGTCCGATGCGTAGACCGTGACGAAGGGCTTGCGGGGCGTGCGGCTCAGTTCGGCGAAGGTTGCGCCCTTGAAGAGGCGTTCGTCCAGGTACTCGGCCAGCAAGTCGCCCCGGCCGAAACGCGGCGACTGGATGCGCCACAGGCTGCGCGGGCTGAGCGCCAGCGACACCAGGTCGGCCTGCAGCGGCGTCTGGAAGAAGTCGGCCTCGAAGCGCGGCAGACCGTCTGCGCCATGGAGCGCGTAGAACGCGGCCAGCATGCTGCCGCCGGACACGCCCATCAGCGCGTCCATCTCGTCGATGAGCCGCTTGTCGCGGCCTTCCCAGCGGATCGGCGTGTCGCGCAGCGATTCCAGTGCGCCCAGGCCGAGTGCTGCCGCGCGCGCACCGCCGCCGGAGATGGAGACATGCAGGAAGAAGCGGTCCTGCGGCTCGGTGGCGAAGATGCGCGGCCCGCGATAGCCGGTGCTGGCGTCCACCTGCCTGAGCGGCGGGTTGACGGGGTAGTGCGCGGTCGAGCAGGCGCCCAGGCAGGCGGCCGCCAGCAGACCCGCCCAAAGACGCAGGCCCGGCATGGCAGGCAGGCGGCGGGTGGTGCAGTGAGGCGAGCGCTTCATGGCGGCGCAGAGGATGGCACGCCAGCGCGCCGGGGCGCACCTTGCCTTTGGTCGAGTCGCCGGCCCGGGCAGCAGTCCAGTCGCGCGCCGTTCGCCTGCGCCGTGGTGGGTGGGCAGCGTATGCTCATGCGGCGCCTGTGCGGGCCAGCCGATGACGCCCACCCCATGAACATCCGCGAACACGCCGCTGCCGAACTCGATGCGCCTGCAGCTGGCGGTTCGCACGAAGCCCGTTCCGAAGCCCTCCTGGCCGCCATGGCGCTGATGCAGGGCGTGGTGCGCGCCACGCGTGACCTGCTGGACCAGCCCGACTTCGCTGCCGGCGTCAGCGCCTGGCTGGGCCATCTGGGGCAGGCGGCGCAGGCCGACGTGGCCGCCCTGATCGACATGACGGACGTGCCGGACGGGCCGGACGGGCCGGACGGACACGACGTGCCGCACCTGGCCGGCATCGCCAGCTGCACCCATGTCTGGCGGCGTGACGGCACGACGCACCCCCTGCCGGCCGTGCCGGCCACCCGCGACTTCGATGCCTGGGCCGCCCGACTGCAAGCCCACGAGGCCGTCTGGGCCAGCATCGACGAGCTCGTCGACCCGCGCTCGGTGGCCTTCTGGCGCGACACCGACTGCGCCACCAACCTGCTCATGCCGGTGGTGCTGGACGGCGCCCTGCGCTGCGTGCTGTGCTTCGACTGGCGCGAGCAGCGGGCTTACTCGGCGTCCGACGAAGCCGTGCTGCGCACCGCGGCCGAGAGCTTCGCCGCCGTGCTGCTGCGCCAGCGTGCGGTCGACGAGCTGCTGGCCGAGCGCGAGAGCCGCATCGCCGTCGAGCGCCGCCGCGCCGACGAGGCCGCCGTGCTGGCGGCGCGCATCGAAGGCCACGCCAGGCTGCTCGAGGTCGTGGCGCGTTCGGCCGAGATCCTGCTGGCCGCACCGACGCCGGAGTCCGGCATCGACGAGGTGCTGGAACGCCTGGGGCCGGTGGTCGGTGCTGTCCAGGTGTGCCTGGCGCGCCTGGAATGGACGCCCGACGACCCCGAGCTGCACGGCTGGCTGACCGTCGGGCACGAGTGGACCCGCGCGGGCGCCCGGCCTCGCATGGGCAACCCCCAGCAGCGCCACCCCATGCGGCGCAGCGAGCCCAGCTGGTCGGCCTGCTTCGCCAGGCTCCAGGCCGAGGGCTGGGTGCGGCAACCCGTCGACGAACTCGAGGAGCCCTACCGCAGCGAGCAGCGGGCGCTGGGCGTGGCCTGGTCGTTGCGCTATCCGGTGTGGGTGGGCGGGGAGCTGACGGCCCTGCTGAGCTTCGACGGATCGGGCGCCTGCGCCGAGTTCGAGACGGCCACCATCGACGCGCTGCAGACCGTGGGCGCCGCCATCGCCAGCGCCTTGTGGCGGCACCGGCTGCAGCAGCAGGCCCTGGGCGCAGAGCGCGGCCGCGCCGACGAGAGCGAGCGCCTGGCGCGGCTGCTGGAGCAGGTGGTCAGCAGTTCACGCCTGCTGATCGACGCCGACCTGCAGAGCTTCGAGTCGGCACTGAACGCCTGGCTGGGCGGCTTCGGCCGGGCCGTGGAGGCCATCCGCTGCACCTTCTGCGACCTGGTGGACTTTCCGGCCACGGGCGCACGCACCCCGCGCGTGCTGGCCGAGTGGGTTCGTGAAGGCATCAGTGGCAGCCCACCTGTGAGCTTCGATGCACCCCTGGTCATCGACCCCCGCGGTGCCGACAGCGCCATCGCCAGGCTGGCCGACGGCCAGGCCATCACGCTGCACACGATGGATACCGCTGACCCGATGCGCACGTTTCTAAGGCAGCAGGGCATCGGCACGGTCGTGCTCGCGCCGCTGGTCATGGACGGCAAGCCCTGGGGCTGCCTGTCCTTCGACCACCCCGAACGCCGTGAACCACGGCCTGGCGAGTTCGCCGTGCTGCAGACCGCCGCCGACACGCTGGTGGCCATCCTCAAGCGCGACGAAGCACTGCGCCGCATGCTCGCCGAGCGCGAGGCGCGACTGCTGGCCGAACAGCACCGCAGCAGCGAACTGGCGCGCGTCAACGACGCGCTGCGCCAGGCCCTGGACGCACTGGCCGGCAGCGATGGCGAAGCGGCGTTCCTGCGCGACGTGCTGGTGCAGCTGCAGCGCCAGACCGGCGCCCTGGCGGCCTACCTGTTCCGCAGCGACGACGCCGACGGGCGCCTGCGGCTGGTGGGGCGGGCGGCGGCGGGGCTGTTCAGCCACCAGCCTGCCGCCGACGACCCGGCGATGTTTTCGCGCGGCTTCGAGATGGTGCCCGAACTGCTGTCGACTCTGGTCGCGCGCGGCCGGCTGTTGTGGCGCCGCGTCGACCCGGCCACGGCCGTGAACGACGACAGCTCGGAGTCGACGCGCTGGCATCTGCTGAAGGGTCACCGCGCCAACGCCGTTCACGCGCTGATGATCGGCGAGCGCCAGGTCGGCTTCATCGGCATGGTCTTCGACCACGACGAACCCCTGACCGACGCCCAGGGCGCGCTGGCCCATGCGCTGTGCCAGCCCATCACACTGGCGCTCGAATTGGCGCGCCTGTCGCGGCTGTCGCAGCGCAGCAGCGAACAGACGGCCATGCTCAAGGAGCGCAACCGCCTGGCCCGCGAAATCCACGACGGCATCGCCCAGTCGTTCCTGGCCATCCAGATGCAGCTGGACCTGCTGGGCTCCCGCGATGCTGGGCCGCCCCCGGTCCAGAAGGCCCTGGTGCTGGCGCGCCACGGGCTAAACGAGGCGCGCCGCGCGGTCTCGGCGCTGCGGCCGCAGGGCCTGCAGAACAGCGACCTGCCGGGCGCCATCCGGCGGCTGCTGGCACAGGTCGACCCGGACGGCGAACTGACGAGCGACTTCGTCGGGCCCCAAGCCTGGCAGCCGCTGCCGCCAGACGTGGAAGACCATCTCTTTCGCATCGTGCAGGAAGCTGTCAACAACGCGCTGCGCCATGCGCAGGCCCGTCACGTCAGGGTCGAGCTGTCGCAGGCTGCCGGCGAAGCCACGGTGCTGGTGCTCGACGACGGCGTGGGCTTCGACGTCGAGCGGGCCATCTCGCGCCAGGGTTTCGGGCTCGAAAGCATGCAGCAGCGCGCACAGCTCATCGGCGCGCGCATCGACTGGCTGGCGCGGCCGGGCCAGGGCACGCAGGTGCTGCTGTCGTGGACCTCGCCAGGCGCCGCCACCGAGACTTCGGCCGGCCCCGGAAGGACGGCCGCATGACCGACACCCCCCCATGCCGCGTGCTGATCGCCGACGACCACCCCATCGTGCGCATGGGCCTGGTCGGCATGGTGGCGGCGCAGGCCGACCTGTGCCTGGTGGGCCAGGCCGACAGCGGCGAGGCGGCGGTGGCGCAATACCGCCAGCTGCGGCCCGACGTGGTGCTGATGGACCTGCGCATGCCCGTGCTGGACGGCGTGGCGGCCATCGAGGCCATCCGCAGCTTCGACGCCGCTGCGCGCATCGTCATCCTGACCACCTTCGACGGCGAGGAGGACATCTACCGCGGCCTGCGCGCCGGCGCCAAGGCCTACCTGCTGAAGGACGCGCCCCACGAGCAGATCATCGACTGCATCCATGCGGTCATGCGCGGCCGCCGCTACCTGCCGCCGCAGGTGGCCCTGAAGCTGGCCGACAGGCTGGAAGGCGAGGCCCTGTCGCGCCGCGAACTCGAGGTGCTGCGCCAGATGGCCACGGGCAAGAGCAACAAGGAGATCGCCCGCGTCACCAGCATCACCGAGGGCACGGTGAAGTTCCACGTCACGGCCATCATGGCCAAGCTCAACGTGAAGAGCCGCACCGAGGCCGTGGCCGTGGCCATGCGGCGCGGCTTGATCGCCGTCGGCTAGCGCGGCTTCTCACCAGGCCGTCGTGGCGGCCGGCCTTTCTTCGACGGGCGACAGGCGCACCAGGCCCCGCTGCAGGGCCAGCCGCACGGCCTGCGTGCGCGAGTCGACTTCCAGCTTGGCCAGCAGGCCCTTCATGTGCGTCTTCACGGTGCCTTCGGCAACGCCCAGCTGCCGTGCGATGGCCTTGTTGCTGAGCCCTTCGGCCAGCCATTGCAGCACTTCGGCTTCGCGCGGGGTCAGGTCGTCGCTGGACACACGCTCGGCCAGGCTGGCCGAAGCCATGGGCTGCAGGTACTTCCCGCCGCGGGCCACGGCGCGGATGCAGGCGATCATTTCCGCGACGCCGCAGTCCTTGAGCAGGTAGCCGCTGGCACCGGCCTGCAGCGCACGGTAGACGTCTTCACCGCCGGACAGGGTGGTCATGGCCACCAAGCGGGCGGAACGCGCGCCGCTGCGGATGGCCGCAACGGCGGCGAAGCCATCGAGAACCGGCATGTTCAGGTCGATGAGGCCGACATCGGGGCAGTGGGTCTGCCAGCCCGAGACCGCCTCGACACCCTGACTGGCCTGGAACACCACGTCGATGTCGGCCTCGCGTTCGAGCAGGGCGACCAGACCGGCCCGCACGACGGGGTGGTCGTCGGCCACCAGCAGCCGCAGCGGACGGACGGCGGCGTGTTCATGGAGCGCTTGCATTTCGGGAATCTAGGCAGCTTGGGCGGGGGGCGGGCCTGACGGAAGTCGAGCCCTTACCCGCAGGGCGTCCTGTCACCGTGCTTCCCTGGCAGGTCATCCGGGTAATCCACGATCGGCGCGATAAGGCGCTACTACCCGTGCCGACGCCCGCCATGAAGAATTGCGAGCTCACATCCACCAGCGGAGACCCCAGATGAGCAAGATCCTGATGCTGTGCGGCGACTTCGTCGAAGACTACGAGGTGATGGTGCCGTTCCAGGCGCTGCAGGCCGTCGGGCACACCGTCCATGCCGTGGCACCCGACAAGAAGGCCGGCGACCATGTGATGACGGCCATCCACGACTTCGAGGGCCAGCAGACCTACAGCGAAAAGCCCGGCCACCGCTTCACCCTGAACGCCAGCTTTGCCGACGTCGACCCCGGCCGGTACGACGCCCTGGTCGTGCCCGGCGGCCGCGCGCCGGAGTATCTGCGCATGAACACGCGGGTCATCGAGATCACGCGGCACTTCCTGTCCAGCCACAAGCCGGTCGCCTCCATCTGCCACGGGGCGCAGCTGCTGGCGGCCACGGGCATGATCAAGGGCCGCAGGCTCAGCGCTTACCCGGCTTGTCAGGTCGAGGTCGAACTGGCCGGCGCAGAGTACATGGGCATTGCCATCGACGCTGCCGTCACAGATGGCAATCTGGTCAGCGCGCCCGCCTGGCCCGCCCATCCGGCATGGATTTCCCAGTTCCTGGCCGTGCTCGGCACGCGCATCAGCCTCTAGCATGGGCCGTCGCCCAGCCGCCGGAGCCCCGTCATGTGCAAGATCTTCATCAGCGCCGACCCCGTCAGCTACGAAAGCCGCACGCGGTCGGTGCGGAAGCATGGCGTGGTCACCAGTCTCAGGCTGGAAAACCTGCACTGGTCGGTGCTCGAAGAAATTGCCGGTCGCGACGGCATGACCGTGGCGCAGTTGATCGAAAAGCTCTATGACGAGCTGGTGGCCGACCGCGGTGCGGTGGGCAACTTTTCGTCGTTCCTGCGGGTGTGCGCGCTGCGCTACGAAAACCTGATCGCCCAGGGCCTGATCCCGCGCGACGCGTCCATCCCGATCCGCTCGCTCGACGCAGACCGGGTGCTGGACGGCGAGGCCGCCGTCTAGAGGCGCGGCACGCCTGCCATGGGCGCAGCCGAAACCACCAGCACGCGCAGCGGCTTGTCGTACGAGGCGCTGTGCTGGCGCAGCGTGACGAGCAGGGCCGACGCGGCCGCAGGGGCGGGTTCGCGCAACATCATCAGCGTGGGCCGGCGAGGCCTGAAGACTTCCGCCGGGCCCGTGGGCCCGTCGTGCCACCATCCGCAGTCCCAAGGGTCGCTGCGCCGGGCGCCGTGCCCGGCCGTCTGCTCGCGCCACAAGATCTGAAGGCGCCAGTGCAGGCCGCGCCAGCGGCTCATGCGCGTCAGTTCCTGGGTGCCGTCCAGCACGCTGGCGGCGGTGTCCAGACCCGCGTTCGGCGCCATGCTGGCCACACGCAGCGGCTCCGTCATCTGCGGGAAGGCGCCGCCCTCGCACCACACCTGAAGGGCCGCCAGCAGCGCCGCGTCGAGCGGCCCGCGCGGCTCCGGTGGGCACATCAAGGCCAGGTCGAAGCGGCGGGGCAGGTGCATGCGGGGGCTCGTGCCCGGCTACTGGCGACAGGCTTCCAGCACCGACTGCGCCGTGTCCTCGTCACTGGCCCTGGCGATGAGGATGGCCCCGGCCAGCATGGCCAGTTCGCGCGTGGCCGCCGCTGCGCGCTCGTCTTGTGTGCCCTCTTTCGTCGTCGCCAAGGCCGCGATCAGCCGCTGCACACCCGCCCCAAACTCTGACTTGATCGACTCCTTCGCACGCGCGACGTCGCTGCCCAGGGCCGGCATCGGGCAGCCCACGCCGGGGTTCTGCAGGTGCTGCCCGGACAGGTAGAGCGAGCGGTACTCGGCCGCCACCTTCTGCGGCGCCTCGAACTGCTGGCGCTGTTCCAGCGGCCGGACGAATTCGTCGAAAGCCTGCCGCAGGGCCTCGACGACGAGGTCGTCCTTGGTCTGGAAGTGCCGATAGAAGCCGCCGTGCGTCATGTCGGCCTGGCTCATGGCGTCGGCCACGCTGGTGTCGCGCACGCCGCGCTCACGAAGCAGCCGCGCAGCGCCTTCGACGATGCGGCGATGACCCGCGTCCATGTCCTGCTTCGTCACACGCAAGCGCTGCTTTCGAGGAGCTGTTGACGTTAAAGATTATAGCCATCATCATTGCGATGACAGTCATCATCTAAACCGCCCGGCGCAAAGGCCAGGCCCACCCACAGCCCGAGGACAGCGCCATGAACACCTCACCCACCTTCTTCCGCAGCGATGCCGGTTCCGCCTGGCTGCTGCCCGCAGCCGCGCTCGCATGGCTGGCCGTCGTGGTCTGGGCCAGCCACAGCGGCGCCCTCCCGGCGCTGGCTCGGTCCTTCATGCCGGCCTATGCCGCACTGGTGGCCGCGGGCATCGCCGCGCCCGTCGCGGCCTACTTCGCCATCGGGCCGGTGCGCCGCGCGATCGACGCCTTGGGACTGCGCTGGCTGACCCTGATGCATGTCTGGCGCATCCCGGCGGCGCTGCTGTTCTTCTGGTACGGCGCACGCGGAGAGTTGCCGACCCTGTTCTGGTTGCTGGCAGGGGTCGGTGACTTGATGGCGGGCTGCTACGCCGCCACGCTGGTCTGGCAACCTGCCACCACCGAACGCCTGCGCCGCATCCATCTGTTCGGCTTCGCAGACTTCGTGCTGGCCGTCGGCACCGGCCTCGTCTTCACGCTGATGGGCGACCCGAGGATGGCCTTGCTCACCACGCTGCCGATGGCATTGATCCCACTGTTCGGGGTGGGGCTCTCGGGGGCCTCGCATGTCATCGCCTTGAATGCCTTGACACGGCAGCGGTCGACTGGCCGATGAGCTCGCAAAACGTGGGGGCGGGGTGTTCGGCACCGTCGCAGGCGGGCAGGAAACTCGCGCGACCCCGCGACCCCGCGACCGCACGCCCTCAGACCATCTGGTGCCTGATCGTCCACGCCACCAGCTCGGCCGCGTTGCGCAGCCCCAGCTTGCGCGCGATGTTCTCGCGGTGCTTGCGCACGGTGTGCTCGCTGATGCCCAGGTCCAGCCCGATGTGCTTGCTGGAATGGCCGCGGCCCACGCGCATGGCGATGTCCTGTTCGCGCGCCGTCAGCGCTTCGGGCTCGATGCCTTCGCGTGGGGTGCTCTCGAACACGCCGGCCAGTTCCGGGCTGACATGCCAGCCCCCAGCGGCCACCGTGAGCAGGGCGCCGAGCAGGGCCTCGGCGTCGTCGGTCTTCAGCAGGTAGCCCTGGGCGCCGAGCGCCAGCGCCGCACGCACCGAGGCCGGGTCCTGCCGCGCCGTGACGACGAGCACGCGCGTGGGCAGCTGCTCGCGCGCCAGCGCCTGCATCACTTCCAGCCCGTCCAGCCGGGGCAGGCCCAGGTCCAGCACCAGCACCTGCGGCCGGCGCTCGCGCACCAGGGCCAGCGCAGCCTCGCCGTCGGCCGCTTCGCCCGCCCAGCGCAGCCGTGGGTGGCGCGACAGCATCAGGCGCAGCCCGGCGCGCACCAGGGCGTGGTCTTCGGCCACGACAATGTCGATCACGCGCTGCTCGTCCATCACGTCCAACATAGCATGTCTCCGTCCAGCACAGACCTGGCTCTGGCGACGCCGGCGCCACCGGCCCCGGCGGCGACGCCGTGGTCCGCCGACGACGAACACGTGGTGCGCCGCGACCTGCTGGCCACCACTCTGGCGCAATCGCGCACGGCCTTGCTGGGCAACGTGGCGATCGGCCTGACGACGTTGACGGTGCTGCTCGTCAGCGGCAAGGGCTGGCCGATCGCGGCCTGGCTGGGGCTGCTGCTGCTGACCGTGGTGCTGCGCGCCCTGCACCTGCAGCGCCTGCAGGTGGCCCTGCCGGCCCTGGACCGGGCCGGGGTGACACGTGCCGAGCGCGAGGTGGCCCTGCTGATGGGCAGCAGCGGCGCCGTCTGGGGCGCCTTGCCCTGGCTGGCCTACACCGGGGCCGACCCCTTCCTGGACTTCTTCACCATCGCCATGCTGGTGGGCATGACGGCAGGCGCCGTGAACTCCGCCGCCGCGTTGCCGCTGGCACTGAACCCCTACATCGTTGTGGCCCTGGCGCCGTTCGTCGTGCGCGGGCTGACGCTGGGTGGCCTGGTCAGCGTGGGTGGCGCGGTGACCATCCTGTTCTCGATCGCGGTGCTGGTGGGTTTCGGGCGCAGCAGTTACCGCACGCAACGCGCCTCGCTCGTTGCGACGCGCGAAAACCAGCGGCTGGCCCAGGCCCTGCAACGTGAACGCGATGCGGTGCAGGCCGCCAGCCGCGCCAAGGACCTGTTCCTGGCCGGCGTCACGCACGACCTGCGCCAGCCGGTGCACGCGCTCGCGCTGTACCTGCGCCACCTGCGCAGCCTGCGCGCCGACGAGCTGACGCCGCAGGCCATGGCCGAGCTGACGGCGCCGATGGACACCGCCCTGCGCGCGATGAGCGGGCAGCTGACCCGGCTGCTGGAACTGTCGCGCCTGGAAGCCGGTGAAGCGCGCGTGGCGCGCCGGCCCTGGCCCCTGCCCGACCTGTTCGCGGCGCTGCAGGCCCAGTTCGGACCGCTGGCCGGCGAACGCGGGCTGCATCTGCAGCTGATGCCGATGCCGGCCCTGGTGGACAGCGACCCGCGCATGCTGCAGTCGGCCGTCGACAACCTGGTGTCCAACGCGCTGCGCTACACCCCCCGCGGCCGCGTGCGCGTGGTCGCCCGCGCGCGCCGCGGCCAGCTCGTGGAGATCCTGGTGCTGGACACCGGGCCGGGCATCGACCGCGTCCAGCTGCCGCAATTGTTCATCCCGTACCGGCGCTTCGACGACCGCGGACGCGACCAGGCCACGACCAGCGACGCCCCCGGCCAGGGCCTGGGCCTGGCGCTGGTGAAGCACCAGGCCGAGCTGCTGGGGCATCGGCTGCGCATGCGCTCGGTGCCGGGTCGCGGCAGCGTGTTCGGCCTGACGGTGCCCTTGGCGCTGCCCGGCGCGAGCCACGAACGGCGGAGCACGGCCAGGGTCGACTGAAGCGCGGCCACGCAGCCGGTGGGCTGCGGTGCAGGCTCCCTTCAGTGTGCTTCGGCGGCGTGGCCGAACAGCGCTTCGGCCCGCAGCCGCGCAGCGGCCGGCACGCCACCCGCCAGCGCCATCGCGGCCGGGCTGGCCAGCATCGTCGCGAACACCGCACGCACGGCATCGGCGGTCACGGCCTGCAGGCTGTCGATGCGGTGGGCGGTGTCGCGAGGGCGGCCGAAGACGAACACATCCTGCGCCGCCGCTTCCAGCCGTCGCGTGGGCTGTTCCAGCGCGCGCAGGGCGCGCACGGCCAGTTGGTTGCGTGCCCGCTGCAGGCCGACAGCGTCCGTGCTGGTGGCCTGCTGCTGCAGCAGTTGCGCCACTTCGGCGAGGTACTCGCCGGCCTGCTCCGGCGCGGTGGCCGCCTCGACCACGAACTGCCCCGCCAGCGGCCCGATGTCTGCCGAGCAGGCGGTGAAGTAGGCCAGGCCGCGGCGCTCGCGGATCTGGTCGAGCAGCGGCGAACTCATGCCTTCGCCCAGCAGCGCAGCGGCCACCGTCCACGGCAGATGGGCAGCGTCGTGGAGGGCCGGCGCGGCATAGCCCAGCACGCTGTGGCACTGCGAGCTGTGGGCCATGCGGCGAAGCTTCAGCCCGCCCTGCCAGGTCGGCGCCTCCAGCGGCGGCACGGCGCCGGCAGGCATGGCGCCGAAGTGGGTCTCGACCAGGCGCGTGAAGGCGTCGGGGTCGACCGGGCCGGCCACCGCCACCACCACCTGGCCGGCGGTGTAGTGCTCCGCCACATAGGCCAGCAGGTCGGCCCGCGTGATGCGCTGGAGGTTCGCGCGGTTGCCGATGACGGGCTGGCCGGCGGGGTGCTGGCCGTAGCAGGCCCGGTCGAACAGGCGGAAGGCGGTGTCCGAGGGGTCTTCGTCGAACTCGCTGAACTCGTGGAGGATCACCTGGCGCTCACGTTCGAGCTCGGCTTCAGGAAAGGTGCTGTTCAGCACGATGTCGGCGAGCTGCTCCACGAAGGCCGGCAGGTCGGCGGCCATGCCGTCGATGTGGAAGGCGGTGTGGTCCTTGTCGGTGTGTGCGTTGACCTCGGCGCCCAGCCGTTCGGCGTCGAGGTTGATGCGCTGGCAGTCGCGGGTGTGCGTGCCCTTGAAGGCCATGTGCTCGACGACATGGCTGATGCCGTTCAGGCGCCTGGATTCATGCAGGCTGCCGGCGCGGATGAAGACGCTGAGGTTGACCGACCGCCGCCAGGGTTGCTGGATGGCCAGGGCGCGAACGCCGTTGGCCAGGCGTGCAAGGTGCGTGTCCGAAGGCGACGGCGGGCGGGGCGGGATACCGGGTTGCATGGGCTCGAGTGTCGCAGCCGGTCGGGCCGATGCCGCTCGAACAGGGCCTTACCACTTCATCTCGCCCTTGTTCACCTTGGCGCCGATGTCCAGCGCGATGCCCAGGCCGGCTTCGGGGTAGGCCTTCTTCATGGCGTCGATCAGGGCGGCGCTGTTCGCGGCCTTGGCCAGTTCCTGCTCGAAGCGGGCCAGGTAGGCCTGGCTCCAGGCCAGCTGCGCGGCGTCCTGCTTCTGCCCCGGCAGGCTGTGACCCGGGATCACCACGCTGGGCTGCAACGCGGCCATGGTGGCGAGCTTCTTCGACCAGTCGGCACGTTCCTGCGCGCTTTGCGCGTCCGCCGTCCACAGGTGCAGGCCGGCGTAGACATTCACGCCACCGGCGATGGTCCTGATCGACGGGATCCAGACAAAGCTGCGGTGCGGCAGGCTGTCGTCCAGGCCGCGGATTTCCAGCGTCTGGCCTTCCAGCGTCAGGGTGTTGCCGGTCAGCACCTCGGGCAGCGGCACGGCTTTCGGCGCATTGGCACCCATGCGCGGGCCCCAGACCTGCAACTTGGTCGGCAGGGTGGCCTCGATCTTCTTCAGCGTCGGAGCGGTGGTCACGACCTTGGCGTCGGGGAAGTACTGCTTCAGCACCTCGATGCCGAAGTAATAGTCGGGGTCGGCCTGGCTGATGTAGATGGTCTTCAGCGTCTTCCTGCTGTCGAGCACCATGGCCACGATGCGCAGCGCATCGGCGCGGGTGAAGCCGGTGTCCAGCAGCACGGCGTCGGTCTTGCCGGACACCAGCACGGCATTCACATGGAAGCTGGCGCCATCGGCGTTGTAGACCTGCAGGGTCAGCGGGGGCGTGCCTTGCGCGGTGGCGTCCTGGGCGACGACGCCCAGGGTCAGCGCGGTTGGCAGCAGGGCGAGGGTCAGTTGCTTGAAGGTCTTCATCGGGGTCTCCATCGGGGTCTCCATCGGGTTTGATGGGTCGATGGCGAGACTTTATTGATGCATCCATCAAACATAAACTCTGCTTCAATCAAATTAATGTCAACTGATCCGCATCAATCATGGACCAACTCGGCGTCATCCGTGCGTTTGTCGAAATCGTCGACCAGGGCAGCCTGACGCGGGCGGCCGAGACCCTGGACCTGTCCCGGGCCATGGTGAGCCGCCAGCTGGAAAGCCTGGAACGTTGGCTGGGCACGCGGCTGCTGCACCGCACGACACGCCGGATCAGCCTCAGCGCGGCCGGCGAAGAGGCGCTGCCCCGGCTGCGCCAGATGCTGGAACTGGCCGCCGACCTGCAGGCCGTGGCCGGTGCGCGTCGCAGCGAAGCCACGGGCAAGCTGCGCGTGACCACCAGCCTGTCGTTCGCGCTGTCGGTGCTGACGCAGGCGGTGGTGGAGTTCCAGGCCCTGCACCCGCGCATCGAGATCGAACTGCTGACCGTGGACCGTGCGGTGGATCTGGTCAGCGAACGCATCGACCTGGCGGTGCGCATCACCAACCGCCTGGACGACGGCGTGGTGGCGCGCCGCCTGGCCACCTGCCGTTCGGTGCTGTGCGCTGCGCCGGGCTACCTGGCCGCACGCGGCTCGCCGGCGACACCGGCGGACCTGTCGGCGCATGCCTGCATCACCCACGCCTTCGGCACGCGGGCCGAGTACCGGCTGGAACGCGCAGCCCAGGTGGTCAGCCAGGCGGTGCGCGGCGCCTTGTCGGGCCACGAAACGGCGGTGCTCAAGCAGGCGGCCATCGCCGGTGCCGGCATCGCCATGCTGCCGACCTACTTCGTCGGCGAAGAACTCCGGCGCGGCACACTGGTACGCGTGCTGTCCGATCACGAGCCCGAAGCACTGGGCGTGCAGGCCGTGTATCTGTCGCGTCAGCACCAACCCCTGCCATTGAAGCTGCTGATCGACTTTCTGGCCGAGCGCCTCGGCGGCGACGTCGCGCCCTGGGACAGGCCGCCATAGCGCCGAGGCGGCGCCTTCAAATCGTTGCCTGGGTCGCTGCCGGCGCCGGCAGGGATTCCGGCGGGTCCAGGTCGCCCAGTTTCCGGGTCACGAGGTCGATGAATGCCGACACGGCGGCGGGCAGGTGGCGGCGGCTGGCCACCACCAGATGCACGCCATGCCCGCGGCGGCGGAACTGGGGCAGCACCGGCACCAACAGGCCGGCGCGCAGTTCTCGGCGCGTCATCGTCGACGGCAGCAGGGCGACGCCCAGCCCGGCCAGTGCGGCCCTGCGCAGGCTCTGCGTGGTGTTGCCGCTGAGCCGGCCAGCCACCTGCACCTCGGCGTCGGTGCCGTCGGGCCCCGACAGGCGCCAGGTGGCGCGGCCGCTCGGGTGGGCGAAGACCAGGCAGTCGTGGTCGGCCAGGTCTGCCAGCGTGGCCGGCGCGCCACGCGCGGCGATGTAGGCCGGGCTGGCCACCAGGCCGTCCAGGCCGGCGTCGAGCACCCGGCGCGCGACCAGGCCCGAATCCTCGAGCACCCCGCCGCGGATGGCGACGTCGATGCGGTCGGCGATCAGGTCGCAGCGGGCGTCGCTGAGCACGAAGTCCAGCCGCACCTGTGGGTGCGTCGCCAGGAAGCTTGCCAGCCATTCCATCGGGAACAGGTCGAAGAAGTCGGCCGGCGCTGCCACCCGCACCAGCCCGCTGGGGGCTTCGTTGCGCGACATCAGGGCCTGGCCCGCGTCGACCAGGCCTTCCACCCCGCCGGCGCAGCGGTCGTGGAAGTCTTGCCCGGCGCTGGTGAGCGACAGCCTGCGGGTGGAGCGCTGCATCAGCCGCGCGCCCAAGCGGGTTTCCAGCTGCTGCACCCGGCGGCTCAGGGTGTTGGGCGGGATGCCCAGTCGTCGCGCCGCCTCGGCGAAGCTGCCGCAGCGCACCACCTCCACGAAGACGGCGATGTCGTTGAGGTCGAGCATGGGCTGATTACTTGTCGAGATGGATGGGTGCAATCCGATTGTGCCGTCTAGTCAAGCAAAGCCGGCGTTTCTAAGCTTCCGCCAGCGAATCAAGACCCCTGAACGATTCCCTTGACCTTCAAACCACGAAAGACATCAGCATGAACATCGGCATCATCGGTTCCGGCGCCCTCGGCAGCAATGTGGCCCGGGCCCTGGCCAGGAAAGGCATCGCGGCCACTGTGTCCACGCGCCGCGGGCCGGCATCCCTGGCCCCGCTGGTCGCGGAACTGGGCACCGCCATCACGGCCGGCACGGTGGCCGAAGCCGCCGCTGCCGACATCGTGCTCGTGGCCGTGCGCTGGACCGACCTGGGCACCGCCCTGAAGGGCCTGCCCGCCTGGGACCGGCGCATCGTCATCGACGCCACCAACCCCGTCGAGTTCCTGGACCCCGACTCGCCCGAAGCGAAGGACCCCGCCAACCCGCTGGCCGCCTACGGCATCCGGGCCATCGACCTGGGCGGCCGCGCCTCCAGCGAGGTCTTCCAGGAGCATGTGCCAGGCGCCCGTGTCGTCAAGGCGCTGAACCACCTGGACGTGAGCGTGCTAGCGCAGCCCGAGGTCTCGGGCGGCCAACGCGTGCAGTTCTACGCCGGCGACGACGCCGAAGCCAAGCTGGCGGTGCGCCAGATGCTGGAGGCCATCGGCTACTTCGCGGTGGACATCGGGTCGCTGGGCCAGGGCGGCCGCCTATCGGAACTGCCGTTCGGTGCCTTGGCCGCCACGAACTTCCTCAAGATCTGAACCGGGTGAAACGGCATGGCCTTGCCACCGTGCCCGGCGTTACCACCGGCATGCCCGCCGCGCAAGCCATGCCCTGTGACCGGGGGCTGGCCATGGCATTGACGGCCACCGTGCTCTTCCGCATGGTTCACGCCTCTCTTGCGCAGACACGGAAGCCCTCGCCATGAAAGTTCCCCAGTTGCTCGACGAAGTCCGCCAACGGGTGCCTGAAAAGGCACCCTTCGGGACACGCTACCGGCTCACGTCGGTGGTGCAGACGGCGGGCGGTGTGCACGATATCGGTGTGGCCGCGCGGATCGATGCCGATGGCGGGGGGCGCGAGCAGTTCTGGTGCGACGCCGTGCGCGTGAAGCAGCCCGTCCTGATGCGTCTGACCTGCCCCGAGGGTGAGTGTCCGCATGTCGTGCAGGTACGGGCGCAGTGGGTCGCCTTCCGTGGCCGACGCGGTCAGCGCTTCACGGCGAGGCCGGCCCGCTTTCCGTGCTTCACCCGCTGTCCCCACGGTGCCCATCCGCCCATGTCGATCGAGAAGAGTGGGTTCGACCTCTTCGACGACACCGGCTGCGTGGGCGGCGGCGTCGTGGAGGCCGGCGGATTCCGCCGGCCGCGTCTTGCCACCCTGCGCGAGGCGCAGGCCTTCGTGCCGGCACGTCACCTGGAGACCCTGGCAGCCATCAGCCAGGCCCGCGACGCAGCGGGCGGCCACGCTTGACGTGCCCAGCCGACCGCCTGCATCAGCACGCTGACCCATCGGCAGGCGCGCACCCTGCTGCAGCGCTTCGACCGGCGTCACCGATCCATCGGTCTGGATGTCCAGCACCAGGCTGTCCAGGTCGGTGCGATGGCCGACGTGTGTGGGCTCGACCTCGAAGTCGACCTGGCGCGAGGGCGGCTCTGAACGGCCGCTATCCGAAGCCCGGCAAACGTTTGCCTGCCGCTGAAAGTTTGATGACCTTCGCCAGCCGCCGCTGGCGGACTTCGCCGGTGCGGGCACTCAGGACATACCAGCTGGCCTGCCTGCGGTAACCCGGTGGCTGCCGCAAGAAAAATGCCCAGGCGTCTGCGTCCGCCTTGAGCAAAGCCAGATCGGCGTCGGTCAACTGCGCAGGCTCGTCCTCGGAGACGGTTCGGTCCCGCGACTCGAAGGCGGCGAGTCCGGACGCGTGAACCTCACCGGCCTCTCTCAACAGGCCGAATCGCGTGACGTTGACGACACTCCAGTTGCTGCGAGGCCGGCGCTGGCTGAAGCGCAATCCATAGTGGTCATCGTCCAGACGCCCGACGACGCCGTCGATCCATCCGAAGCACAGAGCGGCGTCCAGCGCTTCCTGGTAAGTCAACACGTGATGAGTGCATCCACGCTTGGCGATCGCCACCCAGATGGGCGCGGCAGTGGCGTGATGCTCGAACATCCAGGCGCGGAATCGGGCCCCGGACTCGAAGTACTGAACGTCAGTGGGCCGCATGGGTGGATGGTCCGGGTTGGATGGGCGTCGGCACCAGGCCACAGCCGACGATTCGATCCTGCACCGTGACCCTGCGAAGGGCAAGCGCATTGCGCGTGCGCCGACCCCCCTTGGTGGTGCCGGGGTCAGGCTCTAACATGCGACATGGGTGTCAATTCCGCGCCGATGAGTGATCGTTCCCGGGGATGGCGAGGGTGGGTTCCGCACCGCGAGGAATGGCTCGCGGGCATGGCCTTCCTGCTGGCCTACCTGGCGAGCTGCGGCGTGGCGCAGTGGCTGGCCATCGTCCCGGGCACCGGCATCTCGCTCTGGATTCCGGGTGGCTGCTACCTCGCTGTCCTGCTCATTTCCCGCAACGGGCTCTGGCCCGCGGCCATGCTGGTGGCGGCGCTGGCGGAACTGGGGGCCAATGCACTGTGGTTCAACAACCCCTGGCCGGTGGCCTGGGCGCTGCATCTGGGCAATGCGCTGGGGGCGCTGACCGGCGCCCTGCTGGTGCGCTGGCTGAGCGGACAGCAGAGCTTTCGGCTCGAGACATTGCGCGATGTGCTGATCCTGATCGGCGTCGGCGCCCTGCTGGTCCCGGCCATCCCGGCGGTCGTGGGGGCCGTCACGCTGCACCACGCGGAGGGCCAGTCGCTGTCACGGTCGTGGCTGCTCTGGTGGCTGGGCGACGCCACCGGCGCCCTGATCGGCGCGCCGCTGATCTTGATCGCCCGGCAGCTGCGCCACGGCGCAGTGCGGACCTCGGCCCGCAAGACACTGGAGGCCCTGGCGCTGTGCACCGCGCTGTTCGCCTTGGGTGCGGTGTCGCTGAGCGGGCCACTCCCCTTCGCCTATGTCGTCACCCCGGTCCTGGTGTGGGCCGCCGTGAGTTTCCAGTTCGCCGGGGCGGCGGCGGCCATCCTGGTGTTGACACTCATCACTGCCCATTTCACGGCGAACGGGGGCAGCCCTTTCGTCGGCACCGTCGAGACCCAGGCGCTGCACTCCATTATGTTGCAGCTGTTCCTCGCGGTGTCGGCCATCCTGGGTCTGTGCGTGGCGGCGGTCTCCAGACAATCGGCCCAGGCCTTGAAGGCCTTGAGTGCTGCGAATGCCGATCTGGAAGAGCGCGTGCGCGCCCGCACGTCGGACCTGCAGGCGGCCAGCCGCCACAAGGACGTGATGCTCGCCCTGATCGCGCATGAGTTCCGCACGCCGCTGGCGGCCATGCTGACCGGTGCGCAGGTACTCAAGCACGCGGCGCACCAAGTCGAGCACGTGCAGCGTGTGCAGCAGATCTTTGAGCGGCAGGGCGGGCTGCTCACCCGCCTGGTCGACGACCTGATCGACGCGGCCGCCATCAGCGAGGGCAAGCTGACCCTGCGCGTGGAGCGCGTGGACCTGGTGCTCGTGCTGACCCAATCGCTCGAGTCCTGCCGCCCGCAGATCGAAGCCCGCCGCCACCGCATCGCCCTGGACCTGCCCGGTCACCCGCTGTGGCTGCACGGCGACCCCGGCCGGCTGACGCAGTGCATCTGCAATCTGCTCGACAACGCGGCGAAGTACACCGAGCCAGGCGGCGACATCCGCATCGCGCTGACCTCCGACACCGGCCCTGCCGGCCAGGCCGTGCTGTCCGTCACCGACAGCGGCATCGGCATCGACGCCCATCGCGCCGAGCAGCTCTTCGAGATGTTCTACCGGGCCGGAGCCCAGGAACAGCATTCCACGCCCGGCCTCGGGCTGGGGCTGGCCCTGGTTCGCCAGTTGATCGGCATGCATGGCGGGGAAGTCGGCGCGCGCAGCGAAGGCCGCGGCCGCGGCAGCACTTTCTGGTTGCGGCTGCCGCTGGCGGAGGGCACCGCCCGTGCGCCGGCGCCCAGAGTGTCGCCCGCTGCCGCGGCGGGGCCGCCGGCCAGCTTGCTGCCCAGGTCCATCGCCCGACCACGATGACCCCGCGCAGGAAGCACACCCTGCGCCACAACATGCATCAAACCGTTCTGCACTTGTGGTTCGTCGAAGTCTCGCCCGCCCAGAGATTCGGCACCTGGCACGAACAGGCCATCAGGGCGGAGTTGTACGAGTGGCGCCGCGACGCGCGCTGTCCCCCCTCCGCCGACGAAGAGCTTGAATTCCTGCAGCAACCTGGCGCCAGCTTCCAGCGCTTCCGGGCCGCCCCGACACCGGCTCAGCCTTGTGCCACGGGCACACCGATTGCCCGATGGGGTCCTCTATCCATAGGAGTTCTCCATGAACGGCTATCTCAAACTTGTTGCAGCAACCGCCGCCTGCGTGGCCGGCATCGTCAGTGCACAGACGACCACCGACACCCCACGCGACGGACGCACCGCGGGCGAAGTCACCCGTGACACCGCCAACGCCGTGGGACGCGCGGCCAGTGCGGCCGTCACGCCGGGCGATCAGAACCTCGGGCGCAACCCGAACAACCGCAGCGGCGGGCTCATGGGCAATGAACGCGATGGCACCGGCGGGGCTGCCGACGCTGCAGGGCGTGCCGGCCGGGCTGCCGTCACACCGGGAGACCAGAACATGGGGCAGAACCCTGGCAATCGCAGCGGCGGGCTCATGGGCACCGACCGCAGCGGGTCCAACTCGGACAGCAATTCCCGCAGGCCCGCGCGTGCCGATCGGGGCTGAACCCGTGCTGCTGAATCAGCGTCCTGATCCGCGGCACTGATCGGCCGCTGAGCACGCGGGAATTCATTCCCGCGTGCCTCTTTGCCCTGGCTCGGTCAGGAATGCGGCTTGTCGCCGCCCGAGACAGGAGCCGCTTCGTCGGGCACCTTCGCGGTGTCTGACGCATGCTGCTCCTTGTGCGTCTTCTTGCCCAGCTGAGGTGTCTTGTCGGCACCGGGTGCAATCTCCTCGCCACGCTTCTTCTTTTCCTGGCGCACTTTCTTGTCATGGGCTATGTCACGTGGGTCGGTCATCGCAAATCCTTTGCTGCTGAGGGTCCACCATGCTGGCCGGCCCTGAGCACTTTGCCGGTAAGACAAGCAGCCGTTCTCGTCAGGACAAGGCCGACCCGCGTGCGACTTCTTTCGGCAGGCCTTACATTCTTGTGCCACCGATTCCCGGTTGAGCGGCGCCAGCGCCACCCCTGCCCTGCATCCCGGCATGTCGTTCAAGTCCCACGACGAATACCTGGCAGCACACCCCGCTGAACTGCGGGGCCGCCTGCAGCAGGTGCAGCAGGCGATCGAGTCGCAGCTTCCCGAAGCGCAGCGGACCATCGGCTACAACATGCCCGCGTTCAAGCTGGGCCGCACCTTCTTCTACTTCGCGGCCTTCAAGAATCACCTCGGCATCTATCCGCCGGTCACGCACGATCTGGCGCTCATCAAGAGCACACAGGCCTATCGCGGAACGAAGGGAAACCTGTCGTTCCCGCACAGCGAGGACTTGCCGCTGCCGTTGATTGCGCAGGTGGCTGCAGCGCTTGCGCACCAGTACTGCGGCAAGCCATGTACCGACGTCGCCAAGGATGACAAGCCGGCGCCGTGAACGGTATCGTCGGGCGGTTCGCGGAGCTTCCCGCATGCAAAAGGCGTCAGATGAACGATCGGTCCCGGGTCTGTCCACGGCGAGGTGCGTGGGTCCTTGCTGGTGTCCTGTGCGCGAATTTCGCAGCCGTCGCTGCCATGGCGCAGCCCCAGAACACAGCCACCGATGCGGTCGACCCGATCGCGGTGCTTGTGGGCCAGCTCCAGCTTGAAAGATACAAGGCCACCATCCAGGGCCTGACGCAATTCGGTGACCGCCGTCAGGGCACGGAACGCAACCGCCGGGCGCTCGACTGGATCGAGGCCCAGCTCAAGTCCTACGGCTGCATGAACACCGAACGTCTGAGCTACGAATTCACCGACCCCGCCCGGCGCACACCCTTTGCCGCCCCACCCGCGCGTGCTGGCGGCCCGGCCGGGGCGGGCGGCAGCACCTTGTTCGGCCAGCGTGCTCGCACCGGTGTCAACACCGATCCGATGTCGCAGCCCGACGAGCGCCTGCGGGCACTGAATGCCGAGCCCACACCGCCGGGCAGCTCGATGCGCGAGAACATCTACTGCACCAAGGTCGGCAGCACGCGGCCCGACGAGATGGTCATCGTCGGCGCGCACATGGACGGCATCGGATTCGGCGAGGCCGCCAACGACAACGGCTCGGGCACGGGCATCGTGCTGGAACTGGCGCGCATCCTGAACGCGCCGGGCGTGCAGACCGAGCGCTCCATCCGCTTCGCCCTGTGGAACAACGAAGAGACCGGCCTGCAGGGCGCCAGCGCCTACGTCGCGCAGCGCAGGGACCTGCAGGGCATCGAATCACCCCCGGGCTCGGGCCGCTACCCCGAACCGAAGTGGCTGGCCATGGTGCAGCACGACATGATGCTGTTCGACCACGGCATGCCGGTGCCCCGGATCGGCGCCGACGGCAAGCCCGTGCTCAATGCCGACGGCCAGCCGATCTACGCGCCACCCCGGGAGCAGCGGCCCGAGGCCGACGTCAACATCGAGTTCCAGGCCCTCTCCAAGCACGCCGACGCCGCTTCCAAGCTGGCCTGGCAGTTCCGCGCCGCCAACAGCAAGTACGCCACGCACTACCCGGCGGCCGTCGGCCCGCACATGACGAACACCGACTCGGTGCCCTTCATGAACGACGTGCCCGCGATCTCGCTGCGCGAGAACGAACGCGGCATGCACATCGGCGCCGGCTGGAACCCGCACTGGCACCAGCCGACCGATCTGTTCGCCACGTATTCCGACAAGGACTTCCTGCTGGGCCTGAACGCGGCGCAGACGACGTTGGCGGCCATTGCACAGATCACGGGCGCCAGGCCCGGCGCGGTGCGAAGCAAGGACTGACGGGCGTGACGTGCGCCAGCCAGGGCCGGCGGTCGACGCCGACCCTCAGTCCTTCAGACCGGCCTTGCCCATGCGCCACAACAGGAACGATTGGATGTCCACCGTCTGCGCCTGAACCTGATTCAAGGTGCTGCCCACCCCGTGACCGGCCTGGGCGTCCAGGCGCAGCAGGGCCGGCCGGCCTTTCGGGTTGGCCGCCTGCAGGCGGGCGGTGGTCTTGGCGCTGTGCCAGACATCCACGCGCGGGTCGTTCAGCCCATGCACCAGCAGCACGGCGGGGTAGTCGACGCCGTCGCGTATCTGGTGATAGGTGCTCATCGCCAGCAGGGCCTGGAACTCGGCCGGGTCCTTGACGCTGCCGAACTCGGCCGTGTTGGTGGCGCCGTTGGCACTTTCTTCGAAGCGCACGGCGTCGAGCACACCGACATTGAAGATGGCCGCCGCGAACAGCTCGGGGGCTTCGGTGACGGCGCGGCCGACGAACACGCCACCGGCGCTGGTGCCCATGATGCCCAGGGTCTTGGCCGAACCGTAACCCTTGTCGATCAGCCAGCGCGCCGCCGCGATGCCGTCCTTCCAGGTGTTGGGCTTGGTGGCCTTGAAACCGGCGCGGTGCCAGGCTTCGCCGTGCACCCCGCTGCCGCGCGGGTTGACGAAGGCCATGACGCCCCCGTTCTCGATCCAGACCATGCTGGCGCTCGAGAAGAAGGCCGAGGTGCTGAAGCCGTAGCCGCCATAGCCTTCCACCAGCACGGGATGGCTGCCATCCAAGGCCAGACCGCGCCGGTGCATGACCGTCATCGGCACCTTCACCCCGTCATGGCTGGGAAAGTCGACCTCGGTGACGACGAGATCGGGCAGGCCGGGGGGCACGGTGCGGACCCCCAGAGAGATGGCCCTGGCGATGTCGCCGTCCAGGCGGAACCACTGCAGCGGTGCGGACCAGCTGGAAAAGGCAAAGAGCACCGCCCCTCGGTCGTGCCCCGGCACGCTGGCCAGCACAGCGGCGCCCGGGCCCGGCATCGCCAGGTCCTGGCCCAAGGTGTCGCCGTCGGCATGGCGACGCAGCACGATGGACGTCCCGCGCCGCACTTCGGTGAGCACACCACCCGGCACGGGCAGGAACCCCTCGACCACGCTGTCGGCAGGCTCGGCGACCAGCAGCCGGGCGCGCGCCATGTCCGGCCGGGCCAGGTCGACGGCAATGACACGGCGGCGGGGCGCCGCGGCGCGCGTCAGCACCAGCAGTTCGTCGCCGCGCAGCGCCACGTCGGTCACCTGATCGGATGCGTTGGCGAACTGCCGCCAGCGGATGTTCGGCTTGCCCAGGTCGGCCAGCGCAGCGACGAAGAGCTTGCCCTCGGGCACGGTCGTGTCGGTGGTGCGCGCCACGATCCAGCGACTGCCGGGCACGGTGATGAGCTCCGCCACGTCCAGGCGGTCCAGGCCCAGCTTCGGGGTGACCGTCGCGCCGAAGACCGGCTGCGGCGCGGCACCCAGACGCAACCACTGGCTTCGGCTGTCCTTGTAGGTGTCGGTCACCGGGGCGCCGGGCTTCGCGGCACCGATCTGCACGAAGGTGAGCGAACGGCTGTCGGGCAGCCAGTGCAGCGGGGTGTCGTAGACCCGGGGGACGGGCTTGGCGGCCGGCTTGCCGTCGGCCACCGCCACGACGTTCAGGGTGGCGTTCTCCGAGCCTCCCGCCGAGATGCCATAGGCGATGTAGCGACCGTCCCACGAAGGCTTGAAGTAGTTGATGGCATGGGGCGTACCGGTCTTCTTCGCCAGCAGGGCGGGGTCGACCAGCGTCTTCTCGGCACCGTCCAGCCCCTGCCGCATCACCAGGCGAAACTGGGCTTCGCCCGGGCTGCGCTTGAGGTAGTAGAGACCGTCGCCGACCTGCACCAGGCTTCGGACCGCGTCGCCCTGCGCCTGCACCAGCGCCGCCAGGCGGCTGGCGATGGCGTCGCGACCCTCGATGCGGTCCAGGACCCCGCGCGCCGCCGTGCCCTGCCCCTTGATCCAGGCCAAGGTGGCGGGGTTGCGCGTGTCTTCCATCCAGCGATAGGGGTCGGGCACGGTGGCGCCGTGCAGCAGGCTGGGCTGGTCGCGGATTTCCGCGACGGGGGCGACCGGGGCCGCAGCGGTTTGCGCCTGTACTTCGCCTCCACGGGTCAGCAGTGCCAGGAGAAAGAGGCCGGCCAGCAGCCCAGGACGTCGATTGATCATGTCTGTCGAGCCTTTCGAAATGAGCCGGAATCGCCGCGCGTGACCCACCCCAGGAGCGCTGCGCCCAGCGCCCAAAGCCAGGAGGTCGCGGGCTCAGGCACCGGCGCGAAAACCAGCGGCAGGCCCGAAGAGGTGGTGGCCGTGAAACCAGGTGGCAGCGTCAGGGACGCCTGCGCCGTGTTGGAAAAATCGACCGACCCCGCGTTGAGCTGAGGCACGAGCAGGGTCATCTCGACCAGCGCCCTCATCGGCAGTGACGTCTGGTTGAAGTTGCGGAAACTGACGTCGCCGTTGAAAACCAGCGCCGTCGTCCCGGTGGCCGTGATGCGACCGGTGACCTGGAAGTTCTGCAGCGGGTTGCCGACACCGGTGTTGGGGTCGGAAATCGTGAAGACATAGTCGAGGAAACGGCCGAAGCTGAAGCTCGAGCCTGGCGCCACCGTGCCGTCCAGGGCGAACGACACCGGCATCGTGATGAAGCCGACCGGCGTGCCTGGCGGCGGCGTGATGATCCAGGTGTCGACGAACGAGACCTGTCCCGCCGCCACGGTCTGCGGCCCGGAGGCGGTCAGCTGCATGCCGAGCGAGCGGGTGGCCGCTGCAGCATGCATGGAACCGCTGGCCGATTGGGTACACGGGCCCCCTGCCGGCGTTGCCACCGCCAGCGCAAACACGTCCTGCGGGGTCGACAGCGACACCCCCGCCCCCGCATTGCACGCGCCCAGGCCCGGAAACATCGACAGGCCGATGTTCCCGCCCAGCAGGGCCACCGCATGCGCTGCCGGGCTCAGCGACAGGGCCGCACCCGCGATGACGAGGGCGCCAACGGATGTGTTCAGCGTGATCCGGGTGTTCATGAATCAACTCCTGGTGGCGATGAGGAGGGCCGGACGGCGACCGCCGCTCGAGTGTCGCCCATCGCTGGCGCATGTCATCCCCCCAACACGCTGTGCTGCGACGCACCGCGCTCCAGGCGGATGGCCACGAGCGCAGCCGCCAGTGACAGCAGCGCACAGCCCAGGATGATGGCCAGCAGGGCGCCTGGCGTGGGGGAACGTTCGACCACTACCGCAGTCAGCGTGCTCAACACCGCGCCCAGCGCCATGGACAGCGCGCCGCTCAGGCCCGCCGCCGTGCCGGCGAGTGCGGGGCGTACCGACATGGCCCCCGCGTTGGCGTTGGGCAAGGTCAGGCCATTGCCCAGGCCCACGAAGAGCGTCAGCCCGAACAGCGCCAACGGGTGCGAGACCCCGGCGGCGAACACGGCCGCGGCCAGCGCCATCGCCGCCACCGAGACCACGCGGCCCGACACCAGCAGCACCCCCGTGCCCAGGCGGCGGGCCTGGCGCGCGCTGATGGCCGCGCCCACCAGGAAGCCCCCGGTGATGGAGCCCACGCCGATGCCCACTTCGGCGGGCGACAGGCCCCACACCGCCGTGGCCACGTAGGGCACGCCGGTCACGAACACGTAAAAAGCGCCGACGGAGAAGGCCGTGCACAGCACATAGGCCCAGTACGGGCCCGACCGCAACAAGGCCTGCCAGTCCGCCCACCTCGGCGCGGGCAGGCCAGGTGTGCGCGTCTCACCCATGTCGATCCAGGCCAGCACCAGCAAGGCGCCACCCAGGCCGGCATACAGCGCAAACACGGAACGCCAACCCAGGCTCACGTCCAGAAGGCCGCCCAGCATGGGACCGAGCATCGGCGCCAAGGCCATGGCCGAGGCGATGAGGCTCAGCTTGGCGGCCGCGTCGAGGGTCGAATGCTGGTCGCGGATGGCGGCACTGGTCACGACGGCACCGGCGATGACCACCGCCTGCATCACGCGGCAGGCCAGCAACACGGTCACGTCCTGCGCCAGCATGCAACCCAGCGATGCGGCCACGAAAATCGACAAGGCGCCCAGCATGACCGGCCTGCGACCGAACCGGTCCGACAGCGGCCCGAGCGCCAGCTGAAACAGCGCCGAGGCGAGCATGTACCCCGACACCGCCAGCGCGGTCACGGACTCGCGGGCGGTCAGATCGCGTGCCATCGAGGGCAGCGAAGGCAGGATCATGTTCAGCGTCACCGCCGACAGCGCGGTCAGCAGCGTCAGGGTGATCAGGTGGGGAGGCTTGGACGGCAAGCGCGGGATTGTGGCCGACCTCGCCGCGACAGGCACACCGATTGCCGCGTCGAGCGCATGAGCCTCGTTCCTGACCACCACTTCGCGCGCGTGAGCGCCAGCCCGCCTTCGGTGCGTGCCGGCGCCGCGCGCATCTACAGTGCCCTCATCGGGGAGCGCGGGCTCGCGCTCGGCGCCATCGACGATGTCACCCGGTCGGCTTCGCGCGCCTTCCTGGCTGCCGCCCTGGCCGACGCCGCGCGCCTGGACAGCGACATCCCGGGCGACCCGCGCATGCTGGCCAGCTGGCTGGAGCACGGCCACGAGCAGACCTCTGCAGCCTACCGCCACTACCTCGACGGGCGTCAGGCGGGCGAGCCGCGGCGCTTCTTTCGCAACCGCTCGCATGCGCTTCATTTCATCAAGTCGGTGGCACCCACGAAGCTGGTCGACGGCGCCTGGCTGTACGGGCTGCTGCCGCGCTGGCACGACGCACGGCTGGCACCGCTGATCCGGATCTATCTCGAGGAACTGGGCGACGGTGTCGCCGAACAGCACCACGTGTTGCTGTACCGCAAGCTGCTGTCCGCGCATGGCGTCGACCGATGGCGCGAGCTCAGCGACGAGCACCACGTCCAGGGTGCCATTCAGCTCTCCTTGGCCCACCATGCGGCCGAACTGCTGCCCGAGGTGATCGGCTTCAACCTGGGCTACGAGATGCTGCCGCTGCACCTGCCCATCACCGCCTACGAGCTGAACGAGCTGGGCATCGATCCTTACTACTTCAGCCTGCACGTGACGATCGACAACGCCTCGACCGGCCACGCACGCAAGGCGCTGCAATGCGCGCTGGACTGCCTGCCCCGCGCTGCCGACGCCCCTGTCGCCGCCCAGTTCTACCGCCGCATGGTCGCCGGGTTCAAGCTCAACGACCTGGGCATGGGCACGAACCAGGCGATCGCATCCTTCGACCTGGACCGCGAGCTGACCACGGTCCTGGCGGCCAAGGGCCGCATCGGCGCGCAGCTGCATTCCGACTATTGCCGCATCGCCGGCCACAGCGTCGCGGAATGGCTGTCGAACCCGGAGCGCATGCCGGAGTTCCTGAAGGCTCTCGTCGCGGCAGGCTGGATCCGGCGCGGCGCGGAACCTCACGAAAGCCGCTTCTGGCGCCTGCTCACCGACGAGGGCGCGCCGATGTTCGGCGTCTTCGACGACTACGAAAAGCAGCTCATCAGCGACTGGATCGTCGATGCACCACCGGACGGCCCCGGGCCCGGCGCCCTGCGGCGCCCGAACGTGAACCGTTTCCGCCGCCTCGGCCCGGCTCGCCCAGCCGCCGCCTCGGGCGCCGGCGGCTTCGCCGAGACCGGCGCGCGCGGCGCCGGTCAGGTGATTCGCCGGCAGCTGGCCGATCTGTCGCCCGCCGAGCGGAACGACGACGACGTGCGCGTGGTCGTCGACCGGCTCGCCGGCGTCGAAGAGACGGCCGTCGCCGTCGATGTGCTGCAGGGCTTCCTGTCGCCCGCCAACCATTCCACCCCGGCCGGATTGCTCGCGACGCGCATCTGCTCCGGTTTGATCGGGCGGTGATGGACACGGTCGATCCCGGCGCGCAAGACGCCAACCTGCTGCGGCTCGGCCGTGCCTTGCAGGACACGGGCTATCGCTTCACGACCACGTCGCCCGCAACCCACGCGCGCGTGAACGTCCGGCCGGGCAACGAGTGGGCACAGGGTGTCGAGGACGTGTTCGGCTGGAGCCGGCCGTTTCGCGATGGCGTGCTGCCGGCGGGCCTGATCGAGCTGCTGCAGGCGGCCGGGCAATTGCGCCAGCATGGCGAAGGCTGGCGCTCGCAGGTGCGTGCCTCGACCCTGGACGAGCTGCTGTTCTTCCATTCGGCCTACCCCACCACCGACAGCGCGGCCGTCTTCTTCGGCCCCGACACCTGTCGCTTCGCCACCGCCATCGAGCGCCATCTGGCCGCTGGCCAGCCCGTGCGCCGGGCGGTCGACATCGGCTGTGGTGCCGGGCCGGGCGCGTTGCTCATCGCCCGGGCCCGCCCGGGCGCAGAAGTGGTCGCGGTCGACATCAACGAACAGGCGCTGCGCTACACCCGTGTCAATGCGGCGCTGGCGCAGACCGCGAACGTCGTGGCGCTGCGGTCCGACCTGCTCGCCGGCGTGGAGGGCGACTTCGACCTCATCGTCGCCAACCCGCCCTACCTGCTCGACCGCGACGAGCGTGTCTACCGGCACGGCGGCGGCGGCCTCGGCGAGGGGCTGTCGCTGGCCATCGCGGGTCTGGCCGGCACGCGGCTTTCGCCTGGCGGCACGCTGCTGCTGTACACGGGCAGTGCCATCTGCGGCGGCGTCGATGGGTTCCGGGTGCTGGTGATGGCGCGTCTGCAGGCCACCGATCTGCAGTGGGACTACCAGGAGATCGATCCAGATGTCTTCGGCGAGGAACTGCTCGAGCCCGCCTATGCCCGGGCGGACCGCATCGCCGCCGTGCTCGTGACGGCGCGCAGAAGCGGGCCGACGGACGGGTCCACCCCATGACGCAGGAACGCCATGCGAAGTCGCAGCAGTGGCTGGCGCGCGCCGCCCAGGTGATCCCGGGTGCGCACCACCTGTCCGGGCGGGTGCTCACCACGCCGGGGCGCTCCCCGATGTACATGGCCCACGGTCGAGGCTGCCGGATCACCGACGTCGACGGGCACGAGTACACCGACTACCTGATGGCCTTCGGCGCCTTCCTTCTCGGTTACGCCGACCCGGAGGTGGACGCTGCCGCGCGGCAAGAGCTCGATCAAGGGCCCCTGCTCTCGATGAACCGGCCCCAGCACGTGCTGTTTGCCGAAGCCCTGGTCGGGCGCTTCACCGGTACCGACATGGCCGTGCTGCTGAAGACCGGCAGCGAGGCCACGACGGCGGCGCTGCGCATCGCCAGGCGCGCCACCGGCCGCCGCCGCATCGCCCGTGCGGGGTATCACGGGTGGCACGACTGGTGTCTGCCACTCGACCCTTCGGTGCCGGCCGGCCTGGACACGCAGGTGCTCGAATTCGACGCCAACACGCCGCACTCGCTCGAAGCGCTGTTCGCGGCACACCCTGGCGACATCGCTGCCGTGATCCTGGCGCCAGAGATGGTGTTGCCGCCGACGCAGGAAGTCTTTCGATCCATCCAGGACACGACCCACCACCACGGGGCGATCTTCATCCTCGATGAGGTCAAGACCGCGTTTCGAACCGCTCCGGGCTCGGTCCAGGCCCGCCTGGGTCTGAAGCCCGACATGACCACCGTGAGCAAGGGCTTGAGCAACGGCTGGCCCGTGGCGGCCGTGATCGGCCGGCGCGACGTGATGGAACACGCCGCGGGCATGCACTTGTCGGCCACCTATCACGGCGACACGGCGGCCATGGCCGCCGCGCTCACGACGCTGCGCATCGTCGACCAGCGTGGTGTCGCCGACCACGTGTGGGCGCTCGGCCAGCGCCTGATCGACGGCCTGAACACCGTCGCCCGCGAGCTCGAGGTGCCGGCGTCGAGCTACGGCGAGCCCTTCCCGCCGATGCCGTTCCTGAGGTTCGAGCACCCCGACCCGCAGACCAACGACGCCCTGCGCACCGCGTTCTACGAGGCGATGTTCGAGCGTGGCGTGCTGTTGCATCCCCGGCACATGTGGTTCATCAGCGCGGCCCATCAGCACTCGGACATCGACACCACGCTGGAGCACGCGCGCAGCGCGATGAGACTCGCGCGCGCGCAGATCCGCGCGGCGTGAACGAGGCACGCATGGACCTCGTGGCTTCCGACATCCAGCACATCGTCGAGCGCTACCTGCGGGCCGAGTGTTCCGTGTCGATGGCCGTGATGGAACTGGTCCAGTGCACCGAGGACACCGACGCACTGGCCCGCGCGCTGCCCTCGCTGACCGGGGACCCGGCCAGGCTGCGCACGCTCGCGCAGCACCTCGCAGAAAACGAGGCCGGCTGCCGCACCATCGTCAGGATGATCCGCCAGCGCCTGGATTCCCCGGAGGTCGCGTCCAGTGCAGAGCAAGGCATCGAGCGGTCAAGGAAGCTGTTCGACGCCTCGGTGGCCGAGAGCGAGGAATCGAGTGTGGCCCTCTACTCCCTCGGAAACCCGGCGTTGCTGGCTGCCGCCACCGAAGAGGTGATCGGCACGCTGGACGGCTGGGGGGTGCTCGGACGGCGCCGGGATGCCCTGGAGATCGGCTGCGGCATCGGGCGCTTGATGGCCCCGCTGTGCTCGCGCCTGCGCTCGGTGGTGGGGACGGACGTGTCGTCCGGGATGATCGCGGCGGCAGAACGCCGGCTTGCCGGGCAGTCGAACGCCAGCGTGAGGCTCACGACCGGCCAGGATCTTGCGGAGTTTGCCGCCGCGTCGATGGACCTCGTCTACAGCGTCGACACCTTCCCGTACCTGGTGCTCGCCGGGCCTGCGCTGGTGGCGCGCCACTTCCAGGAGGTCCACCGCGTGCTCCGACCCGCCGGCGACTTCGTGCTCTTCAACTATGCCTACGGACGAACGCGCGAAGACGCCAACCGCGAGGTGCTCGAGCATGCCGCAGCCGCGCAGCTGGAAGTCGTTCGCGCCGATGAATCGCCGTTCCGGCTGTGGAACGGCATCGGCTGGCTGATGAGGCGCGCACCGTAGTGGCGAGGATCCTCTACCTGTCGCCCGCGTTTCCGCCGGGTTCACACCTGTTCTGCGTGGCCGCGCACGCGCACGGGGCCAGCGTCCTGGCGGTGGGCGATGTGCCCGACAGCGCGCTCCTGCCGCAGGCCCGCGAAGCGCTTACGGAGTACGTGTTCGAGCCCCGCATGGGCGACTACGAGGTCCTGCTGGGCATCGTCAGATCGATGGTCGCCCGGCACGGTGCCATCGATTTCGTCGAATCGAACGGAGAGCACTGGCTCGAGGTCGAGGGGCGCCTGCGGGACGACCTGGGCATCCCGGGCCTTCGGGCGCAGGACGTGCGGCGCCTTCGCAGCAAGCTGGCGATGGCAGAAGTGTTCGAGCAGGCGGGTGTGCCCTTCCCGCCCGGCGTGCGCTGCACCTCTGCCCAGGCCGTCAGGCACTTCGCCGCACAACACGGATTCCCCCTGGTCTTCAAGCCCGACAACGGCTCGGGCGCCATGTCGACCTTCCGGGTGTCGAGCGACGCCGAGCTCGACGCGGCGCTGCTGCAGCCGCTGGGCGATCACCTGGTGCAGCCCTTCATGGAAGGCGGCATCGTCACCTTCGACGGCCTGGTGGACCGGGCAGGACGCGTGGTGTTCTGCACCTCTCATGCCTACGACCGCGGCATCATGGAGGTGAGGGCCGGCGCTCTGGACGGGTTCTACTACTCGCTTCGCAGCATTCCGCCGGCGCTGGAACAGGTGGGCCGGCGGGCGCTGGCAGCGTTCGGGCTGCGGCAGCGGTTCTTCCACCTCGAGTTCTTCGCCCGTCCAGACGGCTCGTATGTCGCGCTCGAGATGAACATCAGGCCACCCGGCGGCTTCACCACCGACATGATGAATGTCGCCTGCGACTTCGATGTCTACGCGTTGTGGGCCGGGGTCATCCTGGGCGACCCGCCCGCGGGTCTGGCCTGCGAACGCCGGTTCCACACGGCACACGCCGGGCGGCGCCATGACCGCGTCTACGCCCATGCACCCGAGGCGCTGCCGCGTCTGCTGGGCGACACGCTGGTCAGCGTACTTCCCATCCCCGCGGCCTTCGCCTCGACCATGGGAGACACGGCGTACCTGCTTCGACATGCACGCCTGGACGTGCTGCTCGACGCCATCTCGACGGTGCAGCAGCCCCAGTAGGCAGGCCGAGACGGCGACGCCGTGTCTGGAAGAGGGGGCTTGTAAGCACACAGCCGTTCGGCCCGACTACCGTTCGAGCCGGTCTGGGCCGTTCGCCCGCCGGCCCGGCCGTTCACGGCTCATCCTTCAACCACCGGAACTCCTTCCATGACCCACCTGACCGCTTGTGCCATCGCCGCCTGTTCGCTCGCCATCGGCTTCAGTGCTGCGGCACAGCCCTCGGGCGCAGGCGCCATCGACCCGAACACTTTCCTGAACCAGTTCGAATCCACCTTCGGCAAGCACGAAGGCTTCCGCCGGTCGGGTGCCAAAGGCATCTGTGCGGTGGGCGAGTTCGTGGGCACGGCAGAGGCCCGGGCACTGTCGACGGCCTCGACCTTCAGCGGCCAGGCGGTCCCGGTGATCGTGCGGTTTTCGGTGGGCGGCGCCAACCCGAAGGCACCCGACAACGCCCGGTCCCAACGCAACCTGGCGCTGCAGTTCGACATGCCGAACGGCGAGCGCTGGCAGATGGGGAACATTTCTGCGCCCGTGTTCGGCGCTTCGTCGCCGCAGCAATTCTTCGGGCGGCTGGCTTCGCTGCAGCCCGATCCGGCCACGGGCAAGGCCGACGCCGACAAGGTCAAGGCCTTTGCCGACGCCCACCCCGAGGTGCTGCTGCAGGGCAAGTACCTTGCCTCGCAGCCGGTGCCGGCCAGCTTCGGCGCCGTCAACTACTGGGGCGTGCACGCCTTCGGTTTCGTCAATGCCAGTGGCGTCAAGCAGCACGGCAAGTGGATCTTCGAACCCGTGACGGGGGTGCAGGGCCTGTCCGACGAGGAAGCCAAGGCCAAGGGGCCGGCCTTCCTGTTCGACGAGCTGCGGCAACGCGTGAAGGAAGGCCAGGTCGCCTTCAACTTCAACCTGGAACTGGCACAGGCCGACGACAGGATCGACAGCGCCACCGTGCCGCTGCCGGCCGGGCGCAAGAAGGTCAACCTGGGGCTGCTGAAGCTGACGTCGGTGGCCGAGGACGCGGGGGGCGCCTGCCTGACGATCACCTTCAACCCGATGGTGCTGCCCAAGGGCGTGGAGCCTTCGGCCGACCCGATGATCGCAGCCCGTGCTGCGCCCTACGGCATCGGGCTGAGCCGTCGCCTGGTCGAGGGCGCCAGGCAGCAGTAGCAACTTCGAGCCCGATTCTGCAGGGCGCTGCGTCGAACCGCCCGTCGGAGGTCGCGGCCTGGTTCAGGGATTGCCGAGGATCGTCACTGCCGACGACTGCGGTGCGGTTGCGGTCGATGCGGCGGCGGTGGCAGTGGCAGGTCCGATGCCAACGACCGTGAGCATGAAGTTCACGTCGAGATTGTTGCCGGAACGCACCGGGATGTTCAGCGTCCCGGCGCCGCAGGAACCCGAGTCCAGCCACATGAACGTGGCGACGTTGAGTGCGTTGGCGGTCAGCATCGGGCAGGCGTTGCCCAGGCCGGTGACGGCGATGTTGTAGATCCCTGGCAGCGTGCGGCTGACCGCCAGGGTGGTGCCCGCCGGCAGCGAAGAGATCTGCACCGTCCCGTTGCCGAGCACCACCGCGTTGAGCAGCGTCTGCGGCCCTGCCGGACCCCGCGGCCCCACCGGACCTTGCGCGCCTTGCGGACCTTGCGGGCCCACGGGGCCACGCGGGCCGGTCATGCCCGCCGGCCCGGGCAGCCCCTGAAGGCCCTGCGGACCCTGGACGTTCCAGCTGACCGCGTTTTCGTTGCTGCGACACGCACGCACGCCGAAGCCCACCACGCGCAGGGTGCCAGCAGCATCGACACAACCGTTGATGACCCCGGTGTCCTGGGCGGCAGCGGGCGCAGGGACAAGGCCGAAGGCGAAGCAGGATGCGGCGGCGACGGTGAGCAGGGCGCGGAAGCTCGGGTTCATGGGGTCTCCTGATGTGTGGGGTTGAACGTCAGGGAGATTGCAGCACCCGGGTGCGAACGCACCAATACGCAGTTGAGCGTAGACCTGCGTGCGGGCGCGGCGCCGCTGCCGATCACGGCACGCTGCAGGTGGCCACCGCTACTCGACCGCCGGAGACTCGTCCTCGGCATGCCTGTCAGGCTCGGCGGTGCGGAGGACTTCGTCCAGGACGGCGGTGGCGTAATTCCCGGCGGGCAAAAAGAACGTGAGCACGAGCTGGTCGGCCTGCGGCCATTCCCACGCCATGTCCACCGGCCTGGCCACCAGGGCGCGGCGCTCCTGATCGAGACCGGCGTGTTCCAGGCCGTCGCACAAGCTGGCGTGCCGTGCGGCCACCCCGTTTTCCAGGGCTTGCACCTGGTCGGTCGATGTCACGCGGCCCCGTCCCCACAGGGGGCCGGTGGGCCGGCCCGCCTCGTCCATCACATCACCGGGCAGCGTCTTGCCCCAGAGTCCCTGCTGAATTCGCAGCGCCAGCACTTCATTGAAGACGAAGGAGCGCACCGCCGACAGGTAGATGCCCTTCTTCTTCGGGTTGCGCACGCGGATCTCGCGCGCCAGCATGGCCCGGCCCTGTTCGACGTTGCCGCCCTCGAAGCCGAAACGCTGTGCGCCGAAGTAGTTGGGCACACCCTGCGACGCAACGGCCTCGAGATTGGCTTGAATGGCGTCGCGATCGCCGATCACGTCACGCAGCACGATGCGGAACCGGTTGCCCTGCAAATCACCGGGTCGCAGCTTCTTCACGTGGCGGCTCTGATTCAGCACCCTGAATTCCGGGTGCTGAAGCGGGGTGAGGTCGGGCGTTTCACCTTTGGGCAGGTAGATGCTGAACCACTGACGCGTGACGGCATGACGGTCCTTGAGGCCGGCGTAGCCCACGTCCCGTTCCTGCACGCCGGCAGCCTGGGCCAGCAGCTGCGCGACGAAGGCGGTGTTGGCACCGTTCTTCTCGATGTCGAGCCAGAGGTGTTCGCCCGCGCCAGAGGGCAGTTGCAGGGGCAGCTCGGTCACGACGAAATCGTCGTTCAGGCGTTTCAGCGTGGCACTGGCGCCGCTGGCCGGATAGGCGCTGGGCCACTGCGGCAAGCTCGTGGTACGGGTGTCGGTCATGGGGGGTCTGGCGGCGCACGCCGTGAATCGGTGTGGCTGCAGCGACGACTCTAATGCCCAGTCGAGGCGGCGTGTCTTCGCCCGCAGACGAGGCGGGCCCGGCCGGCCGGGCCAACCCCAGTCTGGGGGTGCCGGCCGCGGTGGACGGACGCTGCGATCCAGGGGAACATTCCCGGCTCGATGCCAGCTGCCGCAGCAGCCTTGAACCGGAGCCCGCGCATGCGCCGAACCTCGACGACTTCACCGGTGCTGCCGCACGCCTTCAAGACCCTGATGACCGCCACCGCCTTGCTGGCGCTGGCGGGTTGTGGCGGCGGCGACGGCAACGACAGCACCGAGACCGGCGCGGTGCAGTTCGCCGCCCAGGTGCGTGCGCTGGGCGTGCCGCAGGCGGGCGCTGTGCAGACGCTGGAAACCCCGGGGGCCGTGACGGCCACGATGGTGCTGGACTGGGCCGAATACAAGTTCCCGGAACTCTTCCCCAGGGCCATCGGCCTGCGCCTGCCAGCGGTGCTGTTCGAAGGCGTGCTGTACAACGCCCGGGCCTACAACGGGCGGTGGGGCGTGCGCTACCTGGGCATCACCCCCGACGGCCGCATCTTCGGCCTGGGCGATTTCACTGGCGGAGCCCTGCAGGAGTTCAACACCATCGGCTTCTGGTCGGCGCAGGTGTTGGCCGACGAGTGTGCCGTGAACCCCGCCCGATGCAGCGGCACCAACCCGCCCGTCGGCGCGTTCAATGGCTGTGGGCCGACGGCGCAGCAGGCTCATGCGCCAGGAACCAAGCTGTTCGTGAGTTATGTGCTGAGCGGCGGCGGCGGCAGCGGGCAGTTCACGATCAACGCCGAGGTGCTGGCCGCAGGCACCTTCAATGGCCAGCCCGCGGCCCGGCTGTTTTCGAGGACGGAGGTCAGGACGACCTTCAACCGCGTGACCAACTCTTCGGTGACCGAAACCACCGGCTACCAGCGGGACGCAGGCGCGGGCTTTTCGAGCGTGATCGGTGTCGAGTCCCGGGAAAGCGTCCCGGGCGCCGCCCTGCCGGGTTTCGGCACGCCGCCGGCCACGGTCACGACCAGTCGCACGGTCTTCGACCCGGGCAGCGTGAACGTGGAACTGTCGATCCCGCCGGGGCAGAGCATCAACAAGGTGGTCCGTTCCCGTACCAGCTTCAACGGCGGGGCCTTGCCCCTCACGCCGACGTCCTTCACGGAAACGCACACCTTCGTCCGACGCGAGACGATCACCGTGCGTGGCCGCAGCTACAACACCTGCCGCTATCTGATCAGGAATTCGACGGGCCTGGCCGGAACCACCATCACCAACTGGCTGATCGACGGTCGCGGGGTGGCGGCGCGCACGGAAGCCGTGTCGACCGAATCGGGCGGGACACAAACCATCGTCACCGAACTGGTCAGCGGCAGCATCAACGGCGTGCCGCTGTGAGCCCTGAAGCTGTCCTATCCCAATGAAGTCGAGACATCACCCTGATGCACCTTCAGTCAACGCGCAGGGTCTGCCATTGCTCGATCTCGCTGGCGTGCTGGGCCAGGAATGAGCGCAGCCGATCGAAACGACGGCGTGTCTGCCAGTCGAACACCATCGCCACGCACGGCTCCAACAACCAGCGCAAAGGGCGTGGACCCACTTCGAAGGTGTACGTGTAGATCAGGCACGACCGGCTCGTGCCATCGGGTCGGTGCTGCATCGAAGCCGCCCAGCGGCTGAACGGGAACGAGCGTCCGACCATGGCAGCCGCGGCAACGCGCGGCCGATCGAAGGAGACAAACTTCGTTTTCATGGACAGACGGCTCAGCGCACCGGCACCGGCGCTGTCCGTCACAGCACCGACGAAAGGACATGGCGCGTCGCCCTCCACGCGCGTCGCGCGTACCAAAGAATCCCAGCGCAGGCGCCAGCAGTGGTAATGGAAGGCGTCGAAGACGACGTCTTCGCGGGCGGGCATCGCAAACTCAAAGCGCCGGTGCGCCATCGCCAACGTCCCTGGAAACGAGGTCGATCTGCATGCCCCAGCGCTCGAACTCCGGGCAGAAGTCC
Source organism: Burkholderiales bacterium (assembly GCA_031411875.1). GTDB lineage: Bacteria > Pseudomonadota > Gammaproteobacteria > Burkholderiales > Burkholderiaceae_C > Rubrivivax. The sequence continues at coordinate 40,919 of JANOBX010000230.1, forward strand.
TCGAGCCCGAGCAGGCCCATGCACACGTGCGCACCAACGGGCAGGGTCTTGCCCCGGGCCAGGCGGCGCGCCAGGAGGATGGCAGCCATGCAAGGGATCTCGGGCCCGTGGTCGTCATCGGCTGTGATGTGCCACTCGCGCCGCTGGCAGCGCCCTGCCCCGTCCTCGCCCTCCACTTGGACCACCATGCCGCCACGAGACGAGCCCAGTCGATCAAACAACTTCGCGGCAGCGTGCAACGGCTCGGCGAGCCGCTCTGGTCGAGCAAGCCAACCTGCACCATGCAACGCGGCAATCGCCGCAAAGGCTCTTTGCGCCAGGCCAACCTCGAGGGCGGCTCGGAAGAGCACACTGTCTTTCACGCTGAACGAGGCCGGGAACAGTTCCAGGTCGGGGATGTCGCACAGCGCGCCCAAGCGTGGCCGCATGCGAGCGAACCCGACACGCTCAGGCTTCGCCCAAGCCCGGCGCAACTGCCACTGGCCCGCATCCCAGACGGAAATCGTCGCGCCGCAGTAGCCCAGAACAGCGGCCAGCGTGGCAGGGCCACGCGGCGCGGTCTGAGCCGGTGCGATACAAGTGGCAATGCGATGAACCGATTGCCAGCCCCTGGTGAGATGGCCAACGACAGCCGACGACAGGGCAGGCACCGTGCTCGCACCGCTGATGCCAATTCGGCCAGCCTCTTGAAAGCGGGTGTCCAGAGCCGCTGGAAAGTCGCAAACGAAACGGCGTCCGTCCGCGAGATCGATGTAATGGGCACCGGCACTTGCGGCAGCGAGTGCGACGCCATACCCCTGTCCCTGAAATGGCCCGGCGGTGTGGATCAGGACTTCGACGCCCAGGCGGCGGAGCACGTCGACGAATGTCGGCGCCACCAAGTCGATCACCACGCCTCGGGCGCCTGAACCCAGTTCGTCTGCCAATGCCTTGGCACGGGTTTCATCCCGGCCACCGATGATCAGGTCGACGGTCGGGTCGCCGGCCAGCGCGCGGCAGATCCGCGCACCAAAGTTGCCATACCCGCCCAGCACCAGCGTCTTCAAGCCGCGCTCTCTCGTATTCGCCTCTTCGCGTGGAGTTTATGGCCAGAGATTGGCACGCAGCGCGCCTTCGACGGTGTGGCGGCCGCGCCGATCACCCGACGTGAAAGAGCACGTGAGCCCGAAGAATTCTGGCCCTGCTCCAGCGGATGCCCTGCGATCAACGCTGATCGGCCATCTCCCAGGCCGTACGGTAGCCCCCGATGCGCTGCACGTAGGTCAGCAACGCCTTGAAAAACGGATGGGCGCCGAGCGTGGACGAGTCGCCGACCAAGAGCAACTTGCGGCGTGCGCGGGTCATGCCCACGTTCATGCGTCGGATATCGGAGAGGAAGCCGATGTCGCCAGAGCTGTTGCTGCGGGTCAGTGAGATCGCAATGATGTCTCGCTCCTGCCCCTGAAACGAATCGACCGTGCCCACGCTGAGCAAGCGCTGATGCAGCAGAGTGTTCAGCGCCTGGTTTTCCTCGATGGCGTCCTTCAAGCAGTTGATCTGGGCGCGGTAGGGGGCGATCACGCCGATGGTGAGCGGGTCTTGCTCGTGGGCGGCGGGGTCATAGGGCGCCAGGAGCTGGACCAGGCGCTTCAGCAACAGGTCCGCTTCTTCGGGGTAGGCCGTGGAACGGCTTTCGGGGATGGTGACTTCAAGGAAGCCGAAACCGGCGGTGTCGAGAAACTCCACCGGCAGGTCGGGCGCAAAGCCCGGATCGTAGGCCGCAAGGCCGGCGTCGCGAACGCGCTGATGTGCCTGCAGTTGGCCACCATAGAACTGGTCTGAACTGAAGGCCATGATCTGCTGGTGCATGCGGTACTGCAGGGTGAGCATGCGGGCGGTGGCAGGCTGCCGCTGGATGCACTTCTCGAACAGGGTTTCGCGCAGGCCTTCGCGGGCGGCTTTTTCGCTTTTCACCGTGGGCGGCAACTGGTGGTGGTCGCCCGCCAGAACCACGCGCTGGCCCTTGGCAATCGGGATCCAGCAGCCCGGCTCCAAGGCCTGCGCGGCTTCGTCGATGAACACGGTGTCGAAGCTCAGGTGCCGGATGTTCCGGTTGCTGGCGCCCACCAGGGTGCAGGTGATGATCTGCACGGACTCGAGCACCTGTTCGGTGATGTAGCGCTCCAGATCGTCGGCCTGCAGAAACAGCTGCCGCGCTTCTTCTCTCAACAGACGGCGCTGCTGCCGTTCCTCGAAGCCCATCTTGCCCAGGGCCTGACTCGCGGTTTCGCGGTGCTGCTCGGCGGTCTGGCGCATCGCGCGCATCTTGCCGTAGCTCGGATGGGCCATCACCTGCGCGTCCAGCGTGTGCTGCAGCAGCAGCTCCGACACGCGGCTGGGGTTGCCCAGGCGAATGACGCTGACGCCGCGCTCGGCCAGCTTCTCGGTGAGCAGGTCCACGGCCGTGTTCGAAGGTGCGCACACCAGCACGCGCCGCTCACGCCGGATGGTTTCCAGGATGGCCTGCACCAGGGTGGTGGTTTTGCCCGTGCCGGGGGGGCCGTGGACGATGGCGACGTCCTGTGCTGCCATCACATGGCGCACGGCTGCCAGCTGGGGATCGTTGAGCGGGCTGGGGTAGAACAGATCATCGAGATCGTCGATGGGGGGCGCGCGAAAGCGGGCCTCCCGGGCCCCCAGCAACACGTCGCGCAGCTCGGCCAACCGGTTGCCGCGGGCGCCGATCACCTCGCCCAGGGCTTGGTCCATTTCGCGGTAGCTCACCTCGTCGAAGCTGAGGTCGATGCCCAGTCTGCCGCCGCCCTGCACCCAGTCCGGAAGGTCTTCCTTCGTGGTGCTCAGCATCAGCTTGTTGCGCATCACGCTGGTGACGACACCATGGAGCGCGGGCGGGTCGCCCAGGTGGGCAGGCGTATTGCCGAACAGCGAGGCGTTCTTGCCCACCTGAAAGAGGTGCAGGCCTTGCTGGCTGGCAGGGCGTTCCAGCTCCAGCACCAGCTTGCCGCCAAAGCCGATGTTTTCCTTGGTGATGGTGACCGGGTACCAGGTGAAGCCGCGCCGCTGCCGTTCCTGGATGCTGGCCTTGGCATTCTTGAGCTTGAATTGCGCCAGGTCCTCCTTCTGCTCCAGCTGCATGAGGGCGTGCACGCGACGCAACTCTTCGATGGTGCTGGTGGGGCTGGGTCTGAAGGCGAGGTCGGCCAAGGGAGAGCAGTTCGAAGCGTCGCGCGTTGAAGCAGGCAGGCTGCCTCGAGTGATGCAGCCCTGAAAGCGGGAACCGTGAAGTCGGATCAATGCCGTTTGTCGGCTTTCCAGGTGCCACCGTAGCGATACGCTGGCTGGGTTTCCACTTTCGCCCTGCAATGGGCGCAAATCAGCACCCAGTGGTTGGGGGCATCATGCACGACGCGGTACAGCGTGGTGCTTACCACCTGACAAAGCGCGCAGGCCTTGACGCGGGATCGAACAGCTTGTGGCATTTCACGATTGTCTCAGTCCGCGGTGATGCTGAGCCGTCGCTGGATGCTTCGACCCTGGCGACCCCAGGGGCCGGCGGTTCGATGGCGCATGGGCAGGCGCAATGCTCATGACGGCTCGCACCCCTGTCTGCTTGAGATGCCGAGGTTTCATCATGGATAAGAACCTCCTGCAGCAGCAAGTGCTCGAGCGGCTTGCCGAAGACCTGCTGCAAGCCGAACAGGCAGCGCGAGCGGCCCATGACACGGCGACTCACCAGGAGAACATCGCCGAGAACAAATACGACACCTTGGGCCTTGAAGCCTCCTACCTCGCCACTGGCCAAGCTCGTCGCGCGGAAGCCATCCGCCAGGCGATGGCCCATTGGCGCCAGTTCCGTCCGGGCCCCTACGACGCCAGCAAAGGCATACAGCTCGGCGCACTGGTCTGCCTGCTCGATTCCAACGCCAGGCAGCAACAGCTCTTTCTTGGTCCGGATGGGGGCAGCATGAAGTTGGTCAGCGGGGCTCAGCTCGTTCAGGTCATCAGCGGCGAAGCCCCTCTGGGCAGGGCCCTGTTGGGCAAGTGCGAGGGTGACGAGGTGTCGATACAGGTCGCTTCAGTGAGGCAGAGTTTTGAGGTGATGCGGGTTCATTGAGTCACCGGTCAGCTGGCACGGTCGGCGCTTGATCTTCCGGATGGCGTCTTCCCAGCCCTGCATGTTGGCGCTGGTGAACAGACGAACCTGATGGTGCGCGGCCTTCCTTCTGCACGCAGTGCGGCAGGTTGACCTGCTTCGGAAGCATCGCGCCGAACTGCTTTTGCTGTTTCCTCAAAGCACCTGGGCCGTCCTTGCGGATGCAGGCGGGGATGCAACTGCGCTTAGACCGGCCTCGTTCGGATTTGGCGTCTACGAACCAGCCGTCCGTGACCAACAGGACTCGGCCAGGAGCGGAAACTCGCAGCGCAGTCCGAAAGCGGCCTTCCCCGCAGCTTGACGAGCCCTCATTGCCAATCCGATGGTTGTGCCCACTTCTGTGGAAGCGATACTTGGCTGCCTAAGTCGCGAGCAACGAGCAGCTATGAGTGCCTCACCCGAACAAGAATCAGTTCACATATTCCCACTTGAGGTGTCAGTTCCCGGTGTCGCAAGTCTGTACGGGGGAACTGCAGCCCGAGTGGCCCTCCATCCGGGTCTTACAACCCTCGTGGGGCCAAACGGTACAGGTAAGACGAGGATGCTGCGTGAACTCGCCGGTCAGTCCGAGAACGTACTGAGCGCCCAACTTGGAGCTAAGAAGGTTCGATATCTGGCCGCTGGTCGCAGTAGTCCTGTGGAGCGATTTCGTGCCTCGATAGAAGGGCCTGGGCATCGCGAGAGCGCCGATGCGGCGATCGGGAATGTGCATTTCAGGACGCAATGGTGGAAGATCGAGAGCGTTATTGGAGACTTCTTGGCACTCGAGGAGAGGGCTGACCTTCGTCTGAAAGTCGAGGCCCGCCTACAGCAACTGTTCTCGCGAAGCCTGAAACTGACCTGGACGCAATCTGGCCTGGGCATCTCGATCGTTCCGATGAACGGCGGCAAGCCATACCCCGCCAACTACGAGGCCAGTGGAATTCTGCAGCTGGTCGCATTGCTCGCTGCGATCCACAACGACCAAATCGGCGTTCTCCTCATCGATGAGCCTGAGATCTCCCTTCACCCACAGCACCAAGCATTTATC
>JANOBX010000231.1:0-3182 GCA_031411875.1 Burkholderiales bacterium
ACCGGCCCCCCTAATATTGGCCGCAAGTCGGCGCGGGCCGTGTGCCCAAAGTCATTGCTCTTTTTCCCACTCGTAGTCTGAGTGAACGTGCCACCACCGCGGCCGGCGGGAGACGTAGGAGTGGTAAGTCGGAGCCAACTCCTTCAGATGCGGCTTGTCAAACGCACCGGTGGCAAGTGCGACCGTCGGTTCGTCATCGATTGCGCCATACGTGTTCCCACAGGCGCTGCAAAAGGCCCGGGTGGAATAGGAAGAAGAGCGCCAGACCGACGGCTTTCCGCCCGGACCAATCCATTCAACCTTGTCTGCCGAAAACTCCACCCATGTCAGGGTCAGTGAGCCAGACTGTCTGCGGCAGCTTGCGAATGAGCACGAGTGAGGCTTGCCCGGTTCACCGCTGGCTCGGAACCTGACGGCACCGCATAGGCAACCACCTTCATAAAGTTTTAGCCTCATGTAGCGGCATATCGTTGTCCGATTTTGGTACCCGGGGGCGGTGCGATTCCCATACGCGCTTCAAGCCCTTGACAACGGTAGTGCGTCCACCTGCCCGCACTCCGCTCCTGAGACCGTCACGCCGTCGCTTCCAGCTTGAAAGCAGCGACCGACTGGACGAGTTGCTGAGCCTGCGCTTTGAGACTTTCTGCGGCAGCCGCACTCTGCTCGACCAGTGCAGCGTTTTGCTGCGTCACCTGGTCCATCTGGCTGACGGCTTGACCGACTTGCGAAACTCCCTGACTTTGCTCGGCACTGGCGCTACTGATTTCGCCCATGATGTCCGTGACGCGGCGGATGGAGCTGACCACTTCTTCCATCGTGCTGCCCGCGCGGTCAACCAGCTGTGTACCTTGGTCCACACGTGTGACGCTCTCCTGGATCAAGGCCTTGATCTCACGTGCGGCCTCGGCGCTTCGTTGGGCCAAGCCTCGGACCTCACTGGCGACGACCGCAAAGCCGCGGCCTTGCTCTCCAGCCCGGGCAGCTTCGACCGCAGCATTGAGCGCAAGGATGTTGGTCTGGAAGGCAATCCCGTCGATGGTGCCAATGATGTCGCCGATGCGTCGGCTGCTGTCGTTGATGCCCTTCATCGTTTGAACGACCTCGCTGACGACAGCACCTCCCTGCGCCGCCACATCGCTCGCCTGCATGGCAAGTTGGTTGGCCTGACGTGCGTTGTCTGCGTTTTGCTTGACTGTGCTGCTCAGCTGCTCCATCGATTCGGCCGTTTGCTGCAGTGCGCTGGCCTGTTCCTCGGTGCGCTGACTCAAGTCAGCGTTGCCGCTGGCGATCTGCGACGACCCAGTCGCAATGCTTTCGCTGCTGGTGCGCACGGTCCCAACGATTTCAACAAGGCTGCCGTTCATGGTCTTCAGCGCGGCCAGCAAGCGGCCGGTTTCGTCGCGGCTGCGCACATCGATGCGCGACCCGAGATCGCCACCGGCCACCTTCTCTGCAACTGCAACGGCCTCACCAATCGGGCGTGTGATGGAGCGCGCGATCCACCATGCCAAGCTGCCGCCGATCACGAGCATCCCGGCCAGCAGGACGAGCATGAGTGCCTTGGCACGCTCATAGCTGGCCTCGCCGTCGGACACAGATTGGTTGACCAAGCCCAATTGGTAGTCGTTCAAGTCGTCCAGTGCTTTCATGTAAGCCAACTGGGCCGGCCTCAGCTCATCGCTCAATAAGGTTGCCGCGTCCGTACGCCGGTTCGCCTCTGCCATATCGACGAGCTTCTTTTCCAGAGGTCGGTACTGATCGCGTGCAGCTGTAAGTGCTGCAAACCGCTTTCTCCCTTCTTCCGTGTGGATCGTCTTGATAACTACTTGGCCAATTTCAGTGTTGTCAGCGTGTGCTTTAGCCAGAGCTTCCTTGGCGGAGGAGAAGCGCTCGGGGTCCTCCCAGATCAACATGTTGCGCAGTTCACGCGCTGCCAAGTTGACGTTGTTGGTCATCTGTGCCAGCCGCTGGACCTTGGGCAGGCGATCTGCACCGATCACCTCCAAGCTCTGGTTGAGGCCAGCCATGCGGGTAATCGCGATAAGAACAACGACGCAGGCAAGGGCGAGCACCAGTCCGAAAGCCAGTGCAAGACGCACACCAATGTTGAGACTGAGCAACCGATTCATTTTGTGGTCAGCGTATGACGCCGAGGGTGGTTTCAGGAAGTTTTCAGGGTATCGGCGCCATCGTGTATCCAGTTGATGAAAAGAGACCGCCGCGGGGGCTACTTCCTGCCCGAATTCACAGTTGTAACTCTCGCAAGCTTTGACCTGTTTCTTAGGTTTGCTGGCTGCAGTCTATGGTTGATGCAGATCCGCAAACCGACCTGAGGTGCGTCCCGCATGGGGCGTGGAATCAGGCGTCGACGAGCGTTTGTGCGAACGTGCGGGCGTGCGTTCGTAAGTTCGTAAGTTCGTAAGTTCGTGAGTTCGTGCGATCTTCAACTCGATGACTGTGCGACAAACTTCATACAAAAAGTCCAGCCGAGTGCCTGTCTGACAAGCTTCTTCCTGCCTTTCAGCGCAGCGCGCCAACCTAGTTGCACGGTGGGTTTATCCTCGCCGGTCGTTCATCAACTTCGTGAAAACAATGGCTACCAAGAAAAGCAGCTCTTCTCTCGCAGCACTGACATCACAGATTGCCTCGCTCCAGGCCCAAGCTGACGCCATCAGGGAAAAGGAGGTGGCAGACGTGATCGCCAAAGCGAAGGACGCCATTGCCCACTACGGCTTGACGGCATCGGATCTTGGCTTCGCTTCCACACCTCGTGGGCGCAAAGCCTTGGGCGCCAGCCCGGGAAGTACGGGCACGTCAGCCCGTGGCCCGGCGTCCACGAGGAAAAAGGGCAAAGATAAGTCGGCGAAGTTTCGCGACGAGCACGGCAACTCGTGGGGAGGAATCGGTAAGCGCCCGAATTGGTTCAAGGATGCACTTGCAGCCGGCAAGACCCCTGCCGATCTCATGGTTAAGCCTTGAGCGATCACGAGCCGCGGGTATCGGGTCGACTCCGCTGACCGTGCTCAGGTGCTCACATTGACAATCTCTCGGACCTCTCGGGGGGGGGGGGGGGGGGGGAGATAGGGACCCCCGAGGCCCGGGGGCGTGGGGTGACGGGCGTGGGGGGGGGCCATGAAACCAGTCCTGCAGAAAAAGAGAATATAGGGAGATGGGGGGGGCCG
>JANOBX010000232.1:0-3321 GCA_031411875.1 Burkholderiales bacterium
GCTGGCCCGCCCAGTCGGCCTGCTCGAAACGCTGCTTGGCGCTGCGGCTCACCTCACTGAACAGGCGGTAATGGCGGTCGAAACCGTCGAGCAGCGTCCGGGCGATGCGGGCGGGCAAGGAGGGGCCGGCCGGGGCATCAACATGCATCACAAGGTCTCCAACAAAGGCATCGCATCGGCCGACTTCGCAGGGTTGCCCGGCTGTCGATACTCGTTAACCCGCGACCGGCGGGTGGCGGCACAACCCTCTGCAAACCGCGCCTTGAATTGGCATGCTTCCAGAAGAATCAATAAGAATAGGGGCTTCTGTGCCCGACCGCAGCGGGTCATGCGGCACGCGAGTTTTTCAGCAACCTGCAAACTTCACCATGACACTGCACGATCTCCTGAAAGCAGGCGCCGACGACGCGGTCGCCCTCGCCGCCCCGGGCCGCCCTTCGCTGAGCTATGGCGCTCTGCGCACCCTGGTGGCCGACACCACGGCGGCCCTGAACGCCACCGGCATCGGCCGCAACGACCGGGTGGCCATCGTGCTGCCGAACGGGCCCGAAATGGCCAGCTGCTTCATCGCCTGCGCGAGTGCCACCACCAGCGCGCCGCTGAACCCGGCCTATCGCGTCGACGAGTTCGAGTTCTATCTGAACGACCTGCAGGCCAAGGCCTTGATCGTCGAGCAGGGCAGCATCTCGCCGGCCGTGGAAGCGGCCAGCAAGCTGGGCGTGCGCGTCATCGAACTGCAGGTGGCAGACGGCGTGCCCGCCGGCCACTTCACGCTGGGCGACCTGCCGCCGGGTCCCTGCGGCCAGGGCGGACCGTCGCAAGCCGACGACGTGGCCATGGTGCTGCACACCTCGGGCACCACCTCGCGGCCCAAGCGCGTGCCGCTGTCGCTGGCGAACCTGTGCGCTTCGGCCCGGCACATCGCCGCCACGCTGCAGTTCACGGCCAGCGACGTCGGCCTGAACATCATGCCGATGTTCCACATCCACGGCCTGATGGCCGGGCTGCTCGCGCCGCTGTCGGCCGGTTCGCGGGTGTTCTGCACGCCGGGCTTCAATGCGCTGCGTTTCTTCAAGTGGATGGACGAGGCGCACCCCACCTGGTACACCGCCGTGCCGACCATGCACCTGGCCATTGCCACGCGCGGCAAGCACAACGCCGAGGTGCTGGCTCGGCACCCGTTGCGCTTCATCCGCTCGTCTTCCTCGGCCATGCCGCCACAGCTGATCCAGCAACTGGAAACGATGTTCAAGGCGCCGCTGATCGAGTCCTACGGCATGACCGAGGCGGCCCACCAGATGGCCTCCAACCCGCTGCCGCCGCTGGCCCGCAAGCCCGGCTCGGTGGGGCGCGCTGCGGGGCCGGAGATCGGCATCCGTGCAGAAGACGGCAGCTTCCTGGCCCCTGGCGAAATCGGCGAGGTCGTCATCCGCGGCCCGAACGTCACGGCTGGCTACGAAAGCAACCCGAAGGCCAACGAGGAAGCCTTCGAGGACGGCTGGTTCCGCACCGGCGACCAGGGCATGCTCGACAGCGAGGGCTATCTCAGCATCACCGGCCGGCTCAAGGAAATCATCAACCGCGGCGGCGAAAAGGTCAGCCCGCGCGAGATCGACGAGATCCTGCTCGACCATGTCTCGGTGGCCCAGGTCATCGTCTTCGGCGCGCCGCACAAGCGCCTGGGCGAAGAGGTGGCCGCGATGGTGGTGCTTCAGGAAGGCCATGAATGCACCGAACGCGAGCTGCAGCAGTTCGTGGCCCAGCGCGTGGCCGGCTACAAGGTGCCCAAGAAGATCCTCTTCGTCGAGGAACTGCCCAAGGGCGCCACCGGCAAGCTCCAGCGCATCGGCCTGGCGCAACGCATCGGCCTGGGCTTCGGCTCCTTCGTGTCGGGGGAGTTCTGAGATGAAGTACGCCATCGTGGGTGCCGGCGCCATTGGCGGGTACCTGGGCGCGAAGCTGGCGCTGGCCGGCGAGAGCGTCACCTTCATCGCCCGCAACCGCAACCTCGCCACCATCAATGCCGAGGGCTTCCGCCTCGAGCTGCCCGACGGCACCCAGCAGCACACCCGCGAGGTGCGTGCCGTGCAGGACCCGGCCGAAGCCGGCCCGCAAGACGTGGTGCTGCTCACCACCAAGGCGCATCAGGTGCGCGACCTGCTGCCCGGGCTGCGCGCGCTGTTCGGTCCGCAGACCCTGGTCGTGACCATGATCAACGGCGTGCCCTGGTGGTACTTCCAGCGCCTGGCCGGGCCCTACGAAGGCCGCAGCCTCACCAGCGTCGACCCCGACGGCGCACTGGCCGCCGGCATCGAGGTAGACCGCCTCATCGGCAGCATCGTCTACCCCGCCGCCGAGCTGGTGGCGCCGGGGGTGGTGAAGGTGGTCGAGGGCAACCGCTTCTCGATCGGCGAGCTCGACGGCCAGCGCACGCCGCGCATCGAGGCGCTGAGCAAGTCGCTGATGGCCGCGGGCTTCAAGGCCCCCGTGGCCCGCGACATCCGCAGCGAGCTGTGGGTGAAGCTCTGGGGCAACCTCAGCTTCAATCCGATCAGCGCGCTCACCCACGCCACGCTGGAGCAGATCTGCCGCTTCCCGGCCAGCCGCGAGCTCGCAGCCAACATGATGCGTGAAGCGCAGGCGGTGGCCGCCAAGCTGGGTGTGGAGTTCAAGATCACTTTGGAGCAGCGCATTGCCGGCGCCGAGGCCGTGGGCGCGCACAAGACCTCGATGCTGCAGGACGTGGAGAACGGGCGCGCGCTCGAGCTGCAGGCCCTCGTGGGCAGCGTCGTGGAGCTGGCGCGCATCACCGACACCCCGACGCCCAGCATCGATGCCATCCACGCCGCCACCTCGCTGCTCGCGCAGGTGCTGGCCGACAGCCGAGGCAAGCTCGAAGTTCAAGCAAGTTGAACTTTGCGCGGCGAAGGGCCGTCTCAGGCCCCCGCCGACACCCATCTGGATGGCGGCTGGCGGTGCCAGCCAATAAGCTGGGGTTCACCCTGCTTCTTGACTGCGGTCAATCGCGTTCCACTCCTTGTTGATCGACCATTGCATTGCGAATTCGGTCACGGCAGGCTCTGTGCAACAGCAACCGGCCACTTCCAATCGTTGAAAAAGTCTAGGAGACACCAGGATGTTGAAAGCAGTTCGAATTTCCAGGGGCATGCCCCGTCTGGCCACGCTGGCCCGCGGTCTGCTCGGCGCGGTGGCCGCCCTCGGCATCAGCACCGCGGCCCAGGCCTGGGAGCCGACCAAGCCGGTCGAGTTCATCATCCCGGCCGGCACGGGGGGTGGCGCTGACCAGATGGCCCGCCTGAT
>JANOBX010000233.1:0-1648 GCA_031411875.1 Burkholderiales bacterium
CGCAGGCGCAGCAGAAGTGGGTGCGCCGGTCTGGTTGCCGTCCACCCCCAGGCGGCCGCCCGTGCCCAGGCCACCCTTCACGGTTTGCGCCTTGTAGCTGCGCAGGGCCTTGACCATCTGGTTGTACGAATCGGCGAAGGCCGTGACGATGACCTTGCCCTGCGGCGTCTTGGCATAACCACCGCCGCCGGCGCCCAGGCCGCCGGTGAAGGCGGCACCGAAGATGCCGAAATCCATGTTGCCCGCGGTGCCCTCGGCCGCCGAGATCTGCACGCCAGAGCGGTTGTCGATGAGCAGCAGCGTCGTCGACGCCTCGTTCTTGCTCATGCTGCCGGCCACCGCGCCGGCCACGGCACCCAGCACACCGAAGCCAGAAGCGATGCCGGCTGCCGCGCCCCCGGTCTTGCCCGAGAACTGGATGCTCGGGCTCATGGTGTAGTCGGCCGCCACCATCTGGCCCTGGCCGAAGCTGCTGCCGCCGCGCATCTCGCCGCTTTGCTGCAGCTCACGTTCACGCATCATGTTGTTCATGGCGCGGCCGCGTTCCACGATGACGAAGCAGTTGCTCTGCTGGATCATCAGGCGCAGCACCGGCAGGGTCGAGCCGAGCTGGTATTCGCGCAGCTGGAAGTACCAGGGCGCGTTGACGTCTTCTTCCATCGCCAGCGTGCCCAGTGTCTCGGTGCACTTCTCGAGGGCCGTGTTGTTGTTCTCGGCCGTGCCGCCACCGGCCGCACCCGAAACCGTGCCCTTGTTCTCGCCCATCTTGGGTGCCGTGGCCACGCAGCCCGACAGGGCCGCCACGGCGGCCGACAGTGCGGCCAGACGCAGGATGCGCGGGGCTGAAATGCCGCGAAGTTGCGACTGTTCGACCTGTGTAGTGGGGGTTGCTTGCATCATGGAATCTCCTCGGAAGAATGCTTGTCGCGACTCGCAGCGGACAACGGCTCATGCACGATGGTCTGGTCAGTTCTGGCGTAACCGAACGTAGCATCATAGCGACGCCGCAGGGGTGCCGAGGGCCCCCGAACTGGGGCTGTCGGTGCCTGGCGGCGTGACGCTTTACTCGCCCAGGTAGGCGGCGCGCACTTTCGGGTCGTTCAGCAGGGCCTTGGCCTCGCCGCTCATCGTGATCTCGCCCGAGTCCATCACGTAGCCGCGATCGGCCAGGCCCAGGGCACGGCTGGCGTTCTGCTCGACCAGCAGCACGGTGGTACCGCGCTTGTGGATGTCGGCCACCACCTCGAAGATCTTGTCGACCATGATCGGACTCAGCCCCATGCTGGGTTCGTCCAGCAACAGGACCTTCGGGCGGGCCATCAGCGCCCGGCCCATTGCCAGCATCTGCTGCTCGCCCCCGCTCATGGTGCCGGCCAGCTGGGCGCGGCGCTCCTTCAGGCGCGGGAACAGCTCGAAGACCTTGTCGATGTCGGCTTCGATCTCGTTGTCGTTGCGGATGAAGGCGCCCATCTGCAGATTTTCGGTGATCGTCATGCGCGTGAAGGTGCCGCGACCTTCCGGCACCATCACCAGGCCCTGGCGCACCAGGTCCCAGGCCCCCTGGTTCCTGATCGGCTTGCCCAGATATTCGATCGAGCCTTCGGCCGGCGGCTGGGTGCCGGTGATGGCTTTCAGGGTCGTCGTCTTG
>JANOBX010000234.1:0-4582 GCA_031411875.1 Burkholderiales bacterium
TGGTGGTGCCGCAGACGATGGTGCAGTTCGCGCCCAGCGTGGCCCCGCGCCGCACCCGGGTGCGGCGGTATTCGGCCTTGCGCGGCACCGCGGCGCGCGGGTTGTGCACGTTGGTGAAGACCATGCTCGGGCCGCAGAACACATCGTCTTCCAGCGTCACCGCGTCGTACACCGAGACGTTGTTCTGAACCTTCACATTGCGCCCGATGACGACGTCGTTGGCGACGAACACGCCCTGCCCCAACGAACAACCCGCCCCGATGCGCGCGCCGGCGCACACATGCGCGAAATGCCAGACGTGCGTGCCCTCGCCGAGCTGCGCGCCGGCGTCGACGATGGCGCTGGGGTGGACGGTGGCGGCCATGCCTAGAACACCAGCGGCAGGCCCACGCGCACGCCGTCGCGGGCGCTGCGGTAGGCGGCAATCACCACTTCCAGGCTGCGCAGGCCCTCGTAGCCGTCGACCTGCGCATGGGCATGGCCGCGCAGGGTGTCGATGACGTTGGCGTAGTACAGCGGGTGGCCGTGGCCATAGACCGAGGGCGGGGCGTAGTTCGCGGCCTGGATGTCGGCGTCTTCCGGGCGGCTGTCGGCGAAGGCCCAGTGCTCGATGCGGTTGACGGCCACGCCGCCCACGCGCACGGTGCCGCGTTCGCCCAGGATCGTGAGGCTGCCCTCGAAGTTCTGGCCGTGCGTGAGCATGGTGACGTTGATGCTGGCCATGCCGCCGGCGCGCAGGCGCAGGCTCATCACGCCAGAGTCCTCGGCCTCGATCGCACGGGCCTGGGTGGCGGTGTAGGCGTGCACGCTGTCGACCGGGCCGACCAGCCAGTCGACCATGTCCACATAGTGGCTGGCCTGGTTCATGAAGGCGCCGCCGTCCATGTCCCAGCGGCCGCGCCAGGGCGATTCGTCGTAGTAGCTCTGCGGCCGCGTCCAGAACACGTTGACCACCACCATGTGGATGCGGCCGAAGCGGTCCTGGGCGATGGCTTCGCGCACCCGCTGCAGCGTCGCGTTCAGGCGGTTCTGCTTGACGACGAACAGTTTCACGCCGGCGTCGCGGCAGCCGCGCACCATGGCCATGCCTTCGGCCCACTTGGTGGCCATGGGCTTTTCGCTGAGCACATGGCGGCCGGCAGCGGCCAGCTGCAGTGCCTGCCGGGGGTGCATGCCGCTGGGGGTGCACAGGGCGGCGATGTCGAAGTCGCACCCGGCGATCAGGCTGTCCAGCGACCCGAAACCCGGCGCGCTGGTGGCCGCCGAGGCCCGGCCCAGGGCTGCGGCATCCGTGTCGCACACCGCCACCAATTCGGCGCGGCCGGCGTGGCGGCGCAGGGATTCGATGTGGTTGGCCGAGATGCGCCCGCAGCCGACGAGCGCAAAGCGCACGGGGCGGTCGGTGATCGGGAAATCGGCGGGCATCGGCAGGGGCGCGCAAAGCTGCGGATTCTAAGGCGCCGCCCTTGGTACGAGGCTGGCCGCGGACTCGTCCGGCCGAGCACGAACGTGTGGTCGATCTGGCTTCGCGGCGTCTTTCCGCGGGCGGAAGGCCCGAACCCCCTCGAACAAGGGGGTCGCAAAGCGCAGAGTCTACCCAATCGCGCGGCCAAGCCATAAGGTCGACGCACACCGCGCCTGCGGCTGCGACCGTGAACCCGACCTGGAGGTTTCCCCATGAACGCTTCGTTCAACCGCACGCGCCGCATCGGCCGTGCCCTGGTGCTCGCCGGCGCTGCGCTGGGGCTGTTGCTGGGCGGCCTGGCTGCCCAGGCGCAAGTGCTGGTCATGCCCGACTCCACCAACAACCGCCTCGTCAGCTTCAACGCTGCCGACGGCAGCCTGCTGAACGCGGAGCTGTTTGGTCTGGCCGGTGGCACGCCCGTGCACGCGCTGAGCGTAGGCAACGAAATCTGGGTCAGCGAACAGCTCGGCGACCGCGTCTCGCGCTGGAGCGTGAGCGGCAGCTTGCTGGGCCAGGTGGGCGGCGGAGCCACGGGCGGCCTGGACAACGTGCGGGGCATGGGCTTGGTCGGCAGCACCGTCTATGTCACCAACGCAGGGACGGCGAACGGCGCCCCTGGGCCGGCGGTGGTGATGTTCAACACCAGCGGCACCCCGATGGGCAGCTTCGCCACCGCCACCACGGCGCCCAGCCCCTTCGGCGTGCTGGCTTTCCAGGGCGGGCTGCTGGTGTCCTCTTCGGCGGCCAACGACGACATTCATCGCTACAGCCCGACCGGCGCGCCCCTGGGCAGCTTCCACAACAGCGCGACCTTGAACTTCGCCGAGCAGATGGTGTACGCCACCAATGGCGACATCCTCGTGGCCGGTTTCAGCTCGAACAACATCGTGCGCCTGAACCCCGCCAACGGCAGCGTCATCACCAGCTACGCCGCCCCTGGCGCACGCGGCCTGGCGCAGCTGGGCAATGGCAATCTGATGTGGACCAGCGGCGCGGGCGCGTTCGTGCTGGACATCGGCAACGGCACCAGTTCCCAGGTGTATGCCGGTGGCGGCCGATATCTCGAAGTCCTGACGGCCGTGCCCGAACCCGCCACCGCGCTGCTGTGGGCGGCCGGGCTGCTGGCCTTGGCCGGTGTGGCGCGCCGCCGCCGCGGCTGAGGCAGTCAAGGCCCGCGCCAGGCGGGCCCGCCTAAACTTGCGTCACTTCCAGTGAGCTGACGCATGAGCACCCCTTCCCAGACCGACACCCCCGCCGACGAGAACCAGCTCATCGCCGAGCGCCGCGAAAAGCTGCGCGCCATCCGCGCTCAGGGCGTGGCCTTCCCGAACGACTTCAAGCCCACCCACCACGCCGCCGACCTGCAGGCGCGCTACAGCGAGATTCCAAACGAGGAACTCGAACCGCAGGGCGTGGCGGTGAAGGTGGCGGGCCGCATGATGCTCAAGCGCATCATGGGCAAGGCCTGCTTCGCGACGCTGCAGGACGGCTCCACCGGCAAGACCCATGGCCGCATCCAGCTGTACGTGACGCAGGACGCCATCGGCGCCGAAGCGCTGGCCGCGTTCAAGCACTGGGACCTGGGCGACATCGTGGCCTGCGAGGGCACGCTCTTTCGCACCAAGACCGGCGAGCTGTCGGTGAAGGCCAGCCTGGTGCGTCTGCTGACCAAGAGCCTGCGCCCGCTGCCCGACAAGTTCCACGGCATGACCGACCAGGAACAGAAGTACCGCCAGCGCTATGTCGACCTGGCGACCGACGAGACCGCGCGCTCGCGATTCGTGGCGCGCAGCAAGGCGGTGTCGAGCATCCGCGGCTTCATGGTCGAGCACGGTTTCCTGGAAGTCGAGACGCCGATGCTGCACCCGATTCCGGGCGGCGCAAACGCCAAGCCCTTCACCACCCACCACAACGCGCTGGACCAGGAGATGTTCCTGCGCATCGCGCCCGAGCTCTACCTCAAGCGCCTGCTGGTGGGCGGCTTCGAACGCGTGTTCGAGATCAACCGCAACTTCCGCAACGAAGGCATCAGCGTCCGGCACAACCCGGAATTCACGATGATGGAGTTCTACGCGGCCTACTGGACGCACCACGACCTGATGGACTTCACCGAGCAGGTGCTGCGCCACGCGGCACGTGCGGCCACGGGCAGCGCGGCCGTCAGCTATGCCGGCAAGCCCGTTCACCTGGACCAGCCTTTTGCGCGCCTGAGCGTGCGCAACAGCCTGGTCGAGCATGCCGGCCTGTCACCGGAACAGGCCGACGACCCGGCCCTGCTGCGCCAGCGCCTCCAGGCGGCGGGCGAAGACGCGCCAGCGCACTGGAAGCTGCCGGAACTGCAGTTCGGCCTGTTCGAGGCGGTGGTGGAGGAAAAGCTCTGGCAGCCCACCTTCATCATCGACTACCCGGTCGAGGTCAGCCCGCTGGCCCGCGCCAGCGACGCCAACCCCGCCATCACCGAACGCTTCGAGCTCTTCATCACGGGCCGCGAGATGGCCAACGGCTTCAGCGAACTGAACGACGCCGAAGACCAGGCCGCGCGCTTCCAGTCCCAGGTGGCGAACAAGGACGCCGGCGACGAAGAAGCCATGTACTACGACGCCGACTTCATCCGCGCACTCGAGTACGGCATGCCGCCGGCAGGTGGCTGCGGCATCGGCATCGACCGACTGATCATGCTGTTGACCGACAGCCCGAGCATCCGCGACGTGATCCTCTTCCCGGCGCTGCGGCGAGAGTAAGAGACGGCTCGCGGCCCGTTGCGGAGGGTTGCTTTCGCGTGCCTGCATGGTCCCTCTGCAAAGGCGGGCCGGGGCTGGCTGTGACGCTTAGCCTCGGCGGCCTTCGCTGGCGCTCCGGCTCCCCTGCGGTGCTCGGTCCCGCGGCCCCGAAATCCACAAGCTCGCGGAACTCACTTCGCTCGCTGCGCTCGCTCCGTTCAAACACCCGCGATGAGTCAGAGGACGAATCGCGCTACGCGCGAGGGCCGCGGGCCCTGTGCTCCTCGGCGCCTCAGTTGCGCGCCACAGCCATCCCCATCCCACCATTGCAACCACCGTGCTTTGCGTTCCCTGGTGGTGCCCCGACACGGTGGCGGGCTGGGAGAGTCGGGTGGCC
>JANOBX010000235.1:0-6095 GCA_031411875.1 Burkholderiales bacterium
CGTCAGCTGGCTCGTCTACGACCGGCTCATGACCTACGGCAGGAAGACCCTGCCCGACGGCCGCGTCGTCTACGACCGCAACAAGCTCGAACCCGAGCTCGCCGAAAGCTGGCAGATGGCGCCCGACGGCACCAGCGTCACCTTCAAGCTGCGCAAGAACGCCAAGTTCCACGACGGCACCCCCGTCACCGCCAAGGACGTCAAGTGGAGCTTCGACCGCGCGCTGGCCGCCGGCGGCTTCCCCACCTTCCAGATGGCCGCCGGTTCACTGGAAAAGCCCGACCAGTTCGAGGCGGTCGACGACCACACCTTCCGCGTGAAGTTCATCCGCAAGGACAAGCTCACGATGAACAACCTCGCCGTGCCCGTGCCCGGCGTCTACAACAGCGAACTGGTGAAGAAGAACGCCACGCCCCAGGACCCCTGGGGCCTGGCCTGGACGCGCAACAACACCGCCGGCGGCGGTGCCTACAAGGTGGAGGCCTTCCGCCCCGGCCAGGAAATCATCTACGTCCGCAACGACGACTGGAAAAGCGGCCCGATGCCCAAGCTGCGTCGCATCGTCCAGCGCGACGTGCCCAACGCCGGCAACCGCCGCAGCCTGCTGCTGAAGGGTGACATCGACATCACCTTCGACCTGCCGCCGAAGGACTTCAGCGAACTCAGCCGTGAAGGCGCGGCCGTGAAGGTGACCTCCACGCCCATCGAGAACGCGATGGTCTACCTGGGCATGAACACCACCAAGCCGCCCTTCGACAACCCGAAGGTCCGGCAGGCCGTGGCCTATGCGCTGCCCTACGACAAGATGTACGACAACGCCCTTTACGGCCGCGCCGCCAAGCTGTACGGCGGCAGCGGCCCGGTCAAGACCGTGGCCTGGCCGCAGCCCACGTCCTACAGCACCGACCTGGCCAAGGCCAAGGCGCTGATGGCTGAAGCCGGCATGGCCGCCGGCTTCGAGACCACGCTCAGCTTCGACCTGGGCGGCGCCACCATCAACGAACCGATGGCGGTGCTGATCCAGGAGTCGCTGGGCGCCATCGGCATCAAGACGCAGATCAACAAGATCCCCGGCGCCACCTGGCGTTCGGCCCTGCTGAAGAAGGACATGCCGCTCATCGTCAACCGTTTCGGCGGCTGGCTCGACTTCCCGGACTACTTCTTCTTCTGGTGCTACCACGGCCAGAACGCGGTGTTCAACACCATGAGCTACCAGAACCCCAAGCTCGACCGCGTCATCACCAACGCGCGCTTCGCGGAAAGCAAGCTCATCTACGACAGCTCGGTGCGCGAAATGATCCAGATCGCCTATGACGAGGTGCCGCGCGTGCCGCTGTTCCAGCCCACCATGGACGTGGCGATGCAGAAGGACGTGATGGGCTACCAGTACTGGTTCCACCTGCAGCCCGACTACCGCCAGCTGTTCAAGGCATGACCCGTGCCCGGCCGCTGACCGCTTTGCAAAGGACGACGCCATGAACCCGCATGAGGCCTATGTCGACGCCGCGGCCGCCACGCTGGGCCTGCACATCCCGGCCGAACACCGCCAGGGTGTGCTGATGTACTTCGGCCTCGCGGCGGCCATGGCCGAACAGGTGAACGGCCTGCCGCTGACGGCGGCCGACGAGAGCGCCAACGTCTTCATCCCGGTGGCGCCCGAGGTGGGCGAATGAACGCCATGGCGAATGCCGCCACGGTCACGGCCACGGCTGAAGCCGTGCGCAGCGGCGGCACCAGCGCCCGGGCCGTGGTGCAGGCCAGCCTGGACCGCATCACCGCCACCGACGGCCGCGTCAACGCTTTCACCAACGTGCTGGCCGAACGCGCGCTGAAGCGTGCCGACGCGGTCGACGCCAGCCCGCGCCGTTCGCGCATGAAGCTGGCCGGCGTGCCGTTCGCCGTGAAGAACCTGTTCGACGTGGCCGGCCTGCCCACGCTGGCGGGCAGCAAGATCGAACGCGACAGCCCGCTGGCGCGCCGCGACGCGGTGCTGGTGCGGCGCCTGGAGGCCGAAGGCGCGGTGCTGGTGGGCGCACTGAACATGGACGAATACGCCTACGGTTTCACCACCGAAAACACGCACTACGGCCCGGTCCACAACCCGCACGACCTCACGCGGATCAGCGGTGGTTCCTCGGGCGGATCGGCCGCCGCGGTGGCGGCCGGCCAGGTGCCGCTGACCCTGGGCTCCGACACCAACGGCAGCATCCGCGTGCCGGCGTCGCTGTGCGGCACCTTCGGCATGAAGCCCACCTTCGGCCGGCTGCCGCGCACCGGCAGCTACCCGTTCGTGGCCAGCCTGGACCACCTGGGACCCTTTGCCCGCAGCGTGGCCGACCTGGCCGCCTGCTACGACGCCATGCAAGGCCCCGACGCCGACGACCCTTCCTGCGCCCAGCGCGGCATCGAAGCCACCGGGCCAGAACTGGCCCGTGGCGCCGCAGGCATTCGCGTGGGCGTGCTCGGCGGCTGGTTCCGCGACATGGCACTGCTGGAAGCCACCGCCGCGGTCGACGCCGTGGCCCAGGCGCTGGGCACCACACGGCTGGTGGAATGGCCGGAAGTGGACCGCGCGCGCGCCGCGGCTTTCCTCATCACCTGCGGCGAAGGCGGCGCGCTGCACCTTGATGACCTGAAGACCCGCGCCCAGGACTTCGACCCCATGACCCGTGACCGCTTCCTGGCCAACGCCCTGGTGCCCGCCGCGTGGGTGATGCGCGCGCAGCGGGTGCGCCA
The DNA here is from genome assembly GCA_031411875.1 of Burkholderiales bacterium. Taxonomy (GTDB): domain Bacteria; phylum Pseudomonadota; class Gammaproteobacteria; order Burkholderiales; family Burkholderiaceae_C; genus Rubrivivax. Next base: position 2,737 of record JANOBX010000235.1, read on the forward strand.
CTGGTTCGCGCGCCGTGTGGCCCGCAGCTTCGAAACCGTCGACGTGCTCATCGCGCCGGCCACCCCCTGCGTCGCCCCGGCCATCGGCACCGATTGGATCGAAGTGGCCGGCAAGCGCCTGCCTTCGCGCGCCAGCATGGGGCTGCTGACCCAGCCCATCAGCTGCATCGGCCTTCCAGTGGTGACCGTGCCGCTCTGGGGGCTGAGCCACAGCGCCCCGCACATGCCCATCGGCGTGCAGCTGATCGCTGCGCCCTGGCGTGAAGACCTGGCGCTGCGCGTGGCGGCCGAGCTCGAAGGCCGTGGCCTGTGCAGCGCCCCCGTGGCGCGCGGCCTGTGAACATGGGTGGGGCAGGGCAGCCGATGGACATCAACATCCCCGAGGTGCATGCCGAAGTCGGCGCCGCCTTCGCGCGCTACGAAGACGCGCTGGTGAACAACCGCGTCGACGTGCTCGACGAGCTGTTCTGGGACAGCCCCCACACCGTGCGCTATGGCGTGGGCGAGAACCTGCACGGCATCGACGCCATCCGCGCGTTTCGCAATTCGCGCCCGGCCCAGGGTCTGCAGCGCACGCTGATGAACACCGTCATCACCACCTACGGCCGCGACACCGCCACGGCCATGACCGAATTCCAGCGCGAAGGCAGCACCCGCAGCGGGCGGCAAAGCCAGACCTGGTGCCGCATCGGCGGCCGCTGGGTGGTGGTGGCTGCGCACGTGAGCCTGCTTCAGACCTGAACCCCGGCACCCCAACAACCCTGGAGCGAGAACCATGAACGACAACACCTTGAATGCCGACCGTCGCCGCCTGCTGGCCGCCGGCGCACTGGCCGCTGCAGGCTCCGGCCTGGCGGGCCGCGCCTTTGCCCAGGCGCCCATGACCGTGGGCGTCATCTACGTCGGCCCGCGCGACGACTTTGGCTACAACCAGGCGCAGGCCGAGGCCGCCGCGGCACTGAAGAAGATGCCCGGCATCAAGCTGGTCGAGGAAGAGAACGTGCCCGAGACCCAGGCCGTGCAGAAGAGCATGCAGGGCATGATCAGCCAGGACGGCGCCACGCTGCTGTTTCCCACGAGCTTCGGCTACTTCGACCCGCACATGCTGGCCGTGGCCGCGAAGAACCCGAAGGTGCGGTTCGCCCATTGTGGCGGCCTGTGGACCAAGGGCAAGCATCCCGACAACACCGGCAGCTTCTTCGGCTACATCGACGAAGCGCAGTACCTGAACGGCGTCGTCGCCGGCCACGCCAGCAAGAGCAAGAAGATCGGCTTCATCGCGGCCAAGCCCATTCCGCAGGTGCTGCGCAACATCAACGCCTTCACGCTGGGCGCGCGCTCGGTCGACCCGAAGATCACCTGCACCGCCATCTTCACCGGCGACTGGAGCATGCCGGTGAAGGAGGCCGAGGCCACCAACAGCCTGTCCGACCAGGGCGTGGACGTCTTCACCATGCACGTGGACGGGCCCAAGGTCATCGTCGAGACCGCGGCCAAGCGCGGCAAGATGGTGTGCGGCTACCACGCCAGCCAGGCCAAGCTGGCACCGCAGGCCTACCTGACGGGTGCGGAATGGAACTGGATCGCCGCCTACACCCAGATCATCGACGCCGCCCGCACCGGCAAGCCGCACCCCAACTTCGTGCGCGGCGGCCTGAAGGAAGGCTTCGTCAAGAGCTCGGCCTACGGCCCGGGCGCCAGCGAAGGGGCCCGCAAGGCCGCCGACGCCGTGCGCGCCAAGATGATGGCCGGCACCTTCGACATCTTCAGCGGCGAACTGAAGGACAACACCGGCAAGGTCGTCATCCCCAAGGGCACCACCCTGAAGCAGACCGACGTCACGCTGGAAGGCATGAACTACCTCGTCGAAGGCGTCATCGGCAAGGCATCCTGACCGCTGGCACCACACCATGAACGCCTGGCGCGACAGTCTCGAATCCATCGGCCTGCCGGTGCTGGCCCTGCTGGGCGGGCTGGCGCTTTTCGGCGTGTTCGTGTGGTTCGGCGGGCACGACCCGCTCGAGGTCTGGTCGCTGCTGTTCCTGGGCGCCTTCGGCGACGCGTTCAGCTTCCAGAACACGCTGCAGCGCGCCGCGCCCTTGATGTTGACGGCGCTGTGCGTGGCGCTGCCGCAGCGCGCGGGCCTGACCATCATCGGCGGTGAAGGGGCGCTGGTGCTGGGCGGCCTGGCCTGTGCCGCGCTGCCTTACCTCTGGGCGCCACCGGCCAACGCCTTCGGCACGGCGGTGCTGCTGGCGGTGGCGGCATTGGCGGGCGCGGCCTGGGTGGCCCTGGCGGGTGTGTTGCGTCAGTGGCGCGGTGTGAATGAAACCATCTCCAGCCTGCTGCTGGCCTACATCGCCATCGCCTGCTTCAAGCACCTGGTCGAAGGCCCGCTGCGCGACCCGGCCAGCCTGAACAAGCCGTCGACCCTGCCGCTGGAAGAAGGCCTGCGCATCGGCACCATCGCCGGGTACGACGTGCACTGGGGGCTGGCCTTCGGCGTCGTCGCCTGCCTGCTGGCGGCGGTGTGGCTGGGCGCCACCACACACGGCTTCGCCACGCGGGTGGTGGGCGGCAACCTGCGTGCCGCGCAGATCGTGGGGCTGCCGGCCGTGCGGCTGGTCATCACGGCCTGTGCGCTGGGTGGCGCCGCAGCCGGTCTGGCCGGGGGCATCGAGGTCGCGGCCGTGCACACATCGGCCAACGCATCGATCATCGCGGGCCTGGGCTACACCGGCATCCTGGTGAGCTTCGTCGCCCGCCACAACCCGCTGGCCATCATCCCGGTGGCTGTACTCTTCGGCGGCTTCCTGGCTGCGGGCAGCCTGCTGCAGCGTCGCATGGGCCTGCCCGATGCGTCGGTGCAGGTGCTGATGGGGTTCTGCTTCGTGTTGATCCTGGCCAGCGAGGCTTTGCGTGGGCGACTGAGCTGGCAGCTGCTGAAGCCCCAGGTGCCTGCGGCGGGGGTGGCGACATGAGGGGTCGCGCTGTGCCTGGTGTTGGTGCTTCGTCGTGGGTCGGTGTACATGCTCTTTCGTGCCTGCTGGGTCCCTCTGCAAAGGCGGGCTGGGGCTGGCCGTGGCGCTTAGCTTCGGCGGCCTTCGCTGGCGCTCCGGCTCCCCTGCGGTGCTCGGTCCCGCGGCCCCGAAATCCACAAGCTCGCGGAACTCGCTGCGTTCAGACACCCGCGATGAGTCAGAGGACGAATCGCGCTTCGCGCGAGGGCCGCGGGCCCTGTGCTCCTCGGCGCCTCAGTTGCGCGCCACAGCCATCCCCATCCCACCATTGCAACCACCGTGCTTTGCGTTCCCTGGTGGTGCCCCGACACGGTGGCGGGCTGGGAGAGTCGGGTGGCC
>JANOBX010000236.1:0-33121 GCA_031411875.1 Burkholderiales bacterium
TCAGCACCAGGGTTGCCAGGACGCTGACGACCACCGTGAAGCGCGATCCGCGGCTGCCCAGGTCGAACAGGCTGGGCGAGTTGAAGCCCAGGATGCTGTCGGCCAGCAGCTGGCCCAGGGTCGGCCCGACCAGCACGCACACCGCCGCCGCCGGCAGGGTGCCGGCCCAGCCGGACAGGTAGGGGCCGGGCGCGGGTGCGAGCCGGCGCAGGGCACGCAGCCGGTCGTATGCCCAGGCCTGGCCGAACCACATGAGGTCGTTGACCAGCGTGCAGCACAGGCCGATGCACAGCGAGTAGGTGAGCTTGATGTGGAACCCGCCCCCGTCGATCGCCTTCAGCAGCGTGGCGATGCCCAGGCACACCCCGATCAGCACGAGCACCGTGCGCGGCATGCGCTTGCGCCAGCGCCCCAGCACCGCGCTCAGCGCAGTGGTTGGCGCGGTCGTGGGGGTCGGGCCTGGAAGGCCGGTTGTCGTCATGCCGCCAGTATCGCGCCGGCGGCGCGGGCAGCAGGCCGGGTCTGCGACAAAACGGTGCCGGCTGTCGCCAGGCGGCGCACGTGGCCTGCTGGCCGTTTCAGCCAGCCTTCAGCAGGCGGTGCATCAAGGCGGCGGCCGCGTCCGGGTTGTCGACGAACAGGTCGCGCCCGCGGCCCTGGGCCTTGGCCGCCAGCAGGCCGCGGTCGGCGCGCTGCCACAGCGTGTCGGCCGTGTCGCCGGCCTGCGCCTGGGCCATGCCGGCAGAGAAGTTGACGCGCCGCTGCGGCTGGCCCGGCACCGGGGTCTCGGCCAGCAGCGCCGCGCGGGCCTGGGCCAGCACACGCTCGGCACCGGCGCGGCCGCTGTTGGCCAGGACGAGCAGGAATTCCTCGCCGCCGATGCGCCCGAGCAGGTCGCCGTGGCGCAGCACGCTGCCCAGGGTGCGGGCGAAGCCCACCAGCGCGCTGTCACCCACGGCATGGCCATGGCTGTCGTTGATCTGCTTGAAGAGGTCGATGTCGATCACCGCCACCGTCAGCGGCATGCGCAGCTGCGTGGCCTGGGCCAGCAGCTCGTGCAGGCGGTCGAACACGTGACGCCGATTCGGCAGTCCGGTCAGCGGGTCGGTGATGCTGGCCGCCAGCGCCGCGTCGCGGGCGCGGCGCAGCTCGGCTTCGTTCACCTTCAGCGGCGTCACGTCGCTCAGCACGCACAGCTGCCAGCCGTCGGGCGCGGTTTCCTCGGTCACGCGCATCCAGCGGCCGTCGGTGAAGTCGGACTCGAACACCCGCCGCGGTTCGCGCCGGTAGTGCCGGCGCACGCGGGCCAGCCATCGGTCGATGTCGGGGTCGTTGATGAGCAGGCCGTTTCTCTGCTGGTGCGCCTGGCGCATGATCTCTTCCCAGCTGGGCGTGGGCCCCAGGCCCTGGCAATGCGCTTGGCGGAAGCGGTGGTTGGCATAGGCCAGCCGCTCCGCCGGGTCGAACAGGCCCACGGCGACCTCGGTGTCGTCCAGATGCCGCAGCAGGCGTTCCGCGACCACTTCGCGGCTCGGGGCATCGACGGGCGTGGCCGGGCCGATGTCCGCGGGAGCGGCTGCCTCGAGCCTGGGCAGCGGCGTGCGCTCGAGCAGCCAGGCCGTGGCCTGCAACGCGCCCAGCGGGCGGGCATACAGGTAGCCCTGGACCTTGTCGCACCGCAGCGTGGCCAGCACCTCGGACTGGGCTTCGGTTTCCACGCCCTCGGCCACCGTCTTCATGCCCAGGCTGCGCGCCACCAGCATCGTGGCTTCCACCAGCACACGGTGGTGCGGGCTGGTGTCGACCTGGCTGACGAAGGACCGGTCGATCTTGATCACGTCCACCGGCCACTGGTGCAGGCTGGAGAGCGACGAATAGCCGGTGCCGAAGTCGTCCAGGGCCAGCAGCACGCCCAGGCGCTTGAGCTGCAGCAGCCGGTGCTGGATGGTCGGGTCCTCCGGCGGCCAGGCTCTCGGTGATCTCGAGCTGCAGGCAGCCGGGTTCGAGACCGTTGGCAGCCAGCGCTTCGCTGACGCCTTCGTGCAGTCCGGGCTGGGTGATCTGGGCGCGCGACAGGTTCACCGACAGCACCCGCGGCGCGCGCGCGCCCAGCTCCCGCCGCCACTGTGCAAACTGGCGGCAGGCCTGGTCGAGCACGCGCTGGCCCAGCGGCACGATGAGTCCGGTCTCTTCGGCCACTTCGATGAATTCGATGGGCGGGATGAGGCCGCGCACCGGGTGCTGCCAGCGCACCAGGGCCTCGACGCCCGAGACCTCGGCCACGCGGCCAGGCTCGCCGGCGTTGAGCTGAACGATGGGCTGGTAGACGACGAACAGCTGGTCCTCGGCCAGGGCCTGTCGAAGTTCGCTCTCGAGGCTGGCGCGGCGCTGCGCGCGGGTCTTCATGCCGGCTTCGAAGACGCAGTAGCGTCCGCCGCCGTGGCGCTTGGCTTCGCGCATGGCCAGGCTGGCGTCCTGCAGCACCGCCTCGGCATCCAGGGCGGCGTCTGGACACACCACCACGCCCACGCTGACACTGCCGTGGACGGGCACTGCGCCGATGCGGTAGGGCTGGTTCAGTGCATCCACCAGCCGCTGGGCCACGGCGGCCGCGAACTGGCCGGACTGCAGGCCTTCGAGCACGACGACGAACTCGTCGACGCCCAGGCGCGCAGCCATCAGCCGGCAATGCGCCGTCATGCGCAGTGTGTCGCGCTGACGCAGCGCGCCGTTGATGCGGGCGGCCATTAGGCGCAACAGCTCGTCGCCCGCAGCCTGTCCCAGGGTGACGTTGACGCGGCTGAAGCGGTCGGCGTTGATGAACAGCACGGCCACGCTGCCGACGTCGGCGGCCCCGCTCTGCGCCAGCGCGGCGTCGATGCGTTCGAGCGCGACGCCGCGGTTGGGCAGGGCCGTGAGCGGGTCGATGCGGCTGGCCACGCGAAGCTCGGAGGCGACGCGTTCGTGCTCCTGGCGCACTTCGGCGGTGATGTCGGTCACGCTGGCCATCAGCGTGTCGGCGTCCAGGCGCAGCAGGCGCACCGACAGCGTGCCGTCGCCGGCCATCCCGGCGCGGCCCCCCTGCACGGGCAGGCGCAATCCATCGCAGACGGTGCCGCCCGGCCATTCGGCCGCGGCGGCCTCGCCGCGCAGCTGCGGCGCCACCTGCTGCAGCGCGTCGAACAGGTTGGTCAGGTCGCCGTTCATGGCCAGCGGCATCAGCAGCTGCGCCGACATCGGGTTGATCATCGTGATCGTCCCGTCCAGCGTGGTCTGCACCAGGCCGATGGGGGCCTGGTAGAGGAACTGCATCAACGCCTCGGCGGCGGCCTGGCTCGAATCGGTCATGGCGTACGGCTCGGTGCCGGGGATCAGGCGGCGGCTGGGGTGGCGGCCGGGCTGGCGGCGATTGCCGTCTGAGCAGTCTCCAGGTCGGGCCGCCAGCGCACCACGCGATTGCGCCCGCCGGCCTTGGCGGCGTACATGGCGCGGTCGGCTCGGGCGATCAGGGCGTCGACGCTGTCCACGTCCTCGTCCATCGCCGCCAGGCCCACGCTCAGCGTGTAGCGGATGGGCTCGCCGCCCACGTGCACGGTCTGGCCGGCGATGTTCTGGCACAGCCGCAAGGCAGTGGCCTCGGCGTTGTCCAGCGCGGCGCCCGGCAGCAGCACGACGAACTCCTCGCCACCCAGCCGGGCGACGACGTCGACGGCGCGAAACGTGGCCGACAGCCCTGCCGCCAGATGGCGCAGCACGGCGTCGCCGGCGCCATGGCCATGGGTGTCGTTGATGGCCTTGAAGTGATCGGCGTCCACCAGCAGCAGCGACAGCGGCCGGGGCGTGCGGCGCCAGCGCCGGAGCTCCAGTTCTGCGGCCTCGTAGAGTGCGCGGCGATTGGCCAGGCCGGTGAGGTGGTCGCAGCTGACCGACCGGCGCATCGCGTCGGTGGCTTCGCGGCGGTCGCTGACGTCGCGGATGATCAGGCTGTAGCGCGGCTCTTCCACCGCGCCGTTGCCCGGTGCGTGCAGGGGCGCGATCAGGCAGCTGCCCCAGAAGCGGCTGCCGTCGGCGCGCAGCAGCCAGCCTTCGTCGACGCTCCAGCCGCTGCGGTCGGCCTCGAACAGACGGTCGCGGATGATGTCTGGCGTGGTGGCGTCGGCTTCGTAGAAGATGCTGTACGGCTGGCCTTCGGCGCTGCTGCGGGTGTGGCCGGTCACGCGCTGCAGGCTGGGGTTCCAGCTCTCCATGCGCCCGTGCTCGTCGAGTGTCATCAAGGCGTAGTCGGACAAGCCGGTGACGATGGTGTTGAGCCAGGCCTGGCTTTGACGCAGCTCACGGTCGCGCACCACCGTCTGCGTGACGTCGCCCAGCACCGCCATCACGCGCCCGGCGTCCAGCTTCAAGAGCGTGAGCGACAGGTACTGCACGGCGCGTCGGTCGGCCGGGTTCAGGGCCACGCGCAGCTGCAGGCCTTCGCAGACCATGCCGTGCTCGGCTGCGAAGTCGGCCACGCGGTGGCGCAGGTCGGGGGCCAGCGTCTCGAGTGCCGTGAACAGGTTGGTCAGGCCGTGGTCGCGCGACAGCGGCACCAGCAGCTGCGCGCAGAGCGGGTTGACCATCAGGATCTCTCCGTCCAGCCGCGCCTGCACCAGGCCGATGGGGGCCATGTACAGGAACTGGACCAGCGCTTCGTAGTCGTCCTCGAGGCTGGTGTCCATGTTCAAACCGCGCGTTGCACCAGCACGTAGCGGTTCGGGCTGTCGGGTGCTGCCAGCAGGCGCAGCTTCACCTTCACCGGACGCATGCGCAGCGTCAGCACGTAGTCGACGGTGGCGTCGAGCGGGCTGGCGGTTTCACGGGCCTCGTCGAAACGCTGCGCGACCATGAAATTGTTCATGCACGGCGCCACCACGGTGAACAGCGGCTGGCCCAGCACACGTGCCGAGGACAGCCCGGCCGCCTTGCTCTCGAAGGCGTTGTAGCGGTGGACCGCGCCGACGACGTCGATGCCGATGACGCCGAAGTCCAGCGAGTCCAGTTCCTCGTCGCTGAGGCGGTCGAGGTCTTTCAGGAGTGCGTCGCCGGCGAAGGAGACGGCTTGGGCGGTGGTCATGTTCGGGCGCCTGGGTCGGGTGAGTGCCAGCCCAAGGTATCGGCACTCGGCGGGTCGACTTGAGGCCGCCCGCCGGACCCTCGCCCGCCTTCAGCGCCGGGCCAGATGCGCGCGGAGGGCCTCGACCCTCTGCCGGTTCGCGCCGAGGTCGCTGCTGCCCAGCCGCGAGGCCGAGCGCACCTGGACAGCGCCGGCCGCCGGGTCCAGCCAGAACTCGACGTCGTCGGTGTATTTCATCAAGGGCGTCGTGAACTGCGCATACAGGTAGTCGGGCTCGGACTTCATGACCACCGCACCCGGGGCGACGCGCACCACCTCGAGCAAGGCGGCCAGGGTGGCCGGGCCGTCACCGTTCTTCAGCGCCAGCGGGGCCACCTGGGCTTCCTGGGCCCGAGGGTGCCCGGTCCACAGCCCGGCCTGGCTGCTGACGCTGTTCGGCGTGGTGGACGGCGCCTTGAGCCTGCCGTCGCGCACGCCCAGGTCGGTGGGCGGGGTGCCCTCGAACAGCCTGGCCTGCCCCGCGCCCACGGTGGCCACGACCAGCAGCACCAGCGTCCACACGATGCGCTTGAACCACTTCATCGCCGACGCGACCCGCCGAGCAGCGAGCCCAGCACGCCGCGGATGAGCTCGCGGCCCACCGCCGTGCCGATGCTGCGCACGGCCGACGACGCCGCCTTCTCGGCCAGGCCGACGTGGCGGCCGCCACGCGGGCCGGTGCTGCCGAAGAGGGCGTCCTTCAGGCCCCCCATCAGGCCGCCGCCGTCGTCCGCGGCCGGCGCCGGAGCAGCGGCGCCTGGCGGGATGCGGGGCGCGGTCGTGCCGCCTTCAGCCGGTACGGCGGCGCCGCCCGTGCTGCGGCCGCGCAGGACTTCATAGGCCGATTCGCGGTCCACCGTCTTTTCGTAGGTGCCGGCCACCAGCGAGCCGCGCAGCAGGGCCGCGCGCTGTTCGGGCGAGATCGGGCCGATCTGGCTGCCCGGTGGCAGCACGTAGACGCGTTCTGTCACGCTCGGCCGACCCTTGGCATCGAGAAAGCTGATCAAGGCCTCGCCCACCGCGAGCTCGGTGATGGCCGTGGCCATGTCGCCGATGGCCGGGTTGGCGCGCATGGTGCTGGCGGCCGCCTTCACGGCCTTCTGGTCGCGCGGCGTGAAGGCGCGCAGTGCGTGCTGCACGCGGTTGCCCAGCTGCGCGAGCACGGTGTCGGGCACGTCGAGCGGGTTCTGCGTGACGAAGTACACGCCCACGCCCTTGCTGCGCACCAGGCGCACGACGAGCTCGATGCGCTCGATCAGCACCGCCGGTGCGTCCTTGAACAGCAGGTGCGCTTCGTCGAAGAAGAACACGAGCTTGGGCTTTTCGAGGTCGCCCACTTCGGGCAGCAGTTCGAACAGCTCCGACAGCATCCACAGCAGGAACGTGGCATACAGGCGCGGCGAGTTCATCAGCTGGTCGGCGGCCAGGATGTTGACCACGCCCCGGCCTTCCACGGTCTGCATGAAGTCGCTGATGTCGAGCATGGGCTCGCCGAAGAACAGGTCGCCGCCCTGTTCCTCGATCTGCAGCAGGCCGCGCTGGATGGCGCCGACGCTGGCGGCGCTGATGTTGCCGTACTCGGTCGTGAAGTCCTTCGCGTTTTCGCCCACGTACTGGAGCATGGCGCGCAGGTCTTTCATGTCCAGCAGCAGCAGGCCGTTGTCGTCGGAGATCTTGAACACCAGGTTCAGCACACCCTGCTGGGTCTCGTTCAGCGCCAGCATGCGGGCCAGCAGCAGCGGGCCCATGTCCGACACGGTGGCGCGCACCGGGTGGCCGGCCTTGCCGAACACGTCCCACAGCGTGGCCGGGCAATGGGCGCTGTCAGGGGTGGGCAGTCCCCGTTCCTCCAGCACCGCCGCCAGCTTCGGGCTGATGCTGCCGGCCTGCGTGACGCCGGTGAGGTCGCCCTTCACGTCGGCCATGAACACGGGCACACCGATCTTGCTGAAGCCTTCGGCCAGGGTCTGCAGCGTGATGGTCTTGCCGGTGCCGGTGGCGCCTGTGACCAGGCCGTGGCGGTTGGCCAGGGCGGGCAGCAATTCGCAGCGGATGCTGCCGTGCTGGGCGACGAGGATCGGGTCGGGCATGACGGCCTTTCTGAGGTTGTCGACGACGACAGCGCGGAAGTCTAGCGGCGGCCCGCTATCGTCGCGGCCGTGAATCTTTCGTCGCCCCCCGAAAATGCTGTCGGCCGCTGAACGCCGACGCTGGGTGACGCCCGAGCCGCTGAATGTCAGCCCGGAATTGGTGGGCCTGCCCCTGGCCACGCTGTGGCGGCGGGCGTTGGCCATCGGCCTGGACCTGGCGGTGGTGGGGCTGCTGGCGGAATCGGGTGAGCTCTGGCTGTTCGCCGGCCTCGTCGTGGTGATCCTGCAGCTGCGCAACCCGCGCCACGGCCAGGAGAATCGCCGACGCCTGGGCTGGCTTCTGGCGGCCTTGCTGGTCTGGCTGGCCGCCAGCCAGGCCTGGACTTTGTGGCAGGCGCCGGCACGTGAGCAGGCAGCCGCCGAGCGCCGAGCCGCCCGGGCCGAAGCGGCCGCGGTGGCGGCCCGGGCCCAGCCGGCCAGCACGGTCTCTTCAGCCGCTTCAGCCGCTTCAGCCGCTTCGGCCACTTCAGCCGCGGCCGAGGAGGACGAGGAACCGGAGGAAACCCCCGCCCAGCGCATCGCCCGGCTGGAATCCGAGCTGGAGTTGGCGCGTGCCGCCCGCCCCAGGACGCTGCGCGAACAGGCCGTGGAACTGGCCGACTCGGTGGCCAGCCGTTTCGGCTGGGGCATCGTCTACTTCTCGCTGCTGCCGGCCTGGTGGGGCGGGCAGACGCTGGGCAAGCGCGCCTTGCGCCTGCGGGTGCTGCAGCTCACCGGCGAGCCGGTGACGGTGATGGGCAGCCTGAAGCGCTACGGCGGGTATGCCGCAGGCATGGCCACCGGCGGGCTCGGATTTGCGCAGGTGTTCTGGGACCCGAACCGCCAGGGCCTGCAGGACAAGGCCGCGCACACCGTCGTGGTCGACCTGCGGGCCCCCCGCCGCCCGCTGTCCGCGGGCTTACCACAGGCAGATGCGACCCGGCCCGCGGCCATACTCCCGGCCGCCCCGCCCGAGGAACCCCGCCCCCGATGAAACTGCTCGACACCCTGGCCCGCCTGTGCGCGGTGCTGGCCGGCCTGCTGCTGACCGGCATCACGCTGATGACCTGCGCCAGCCTCGTCGGCCGCAACACCACCGGCTGGACGATCAACGGCGACTTCGAGATCTCGGGCTTCGCCGCCGGTGCCGCCATCGCCCTGTTCCTGCCGCTGTGCCAGGCCCGGCGCGGCAACATCATCGTCGACTTCTTCACCACCCGCGCCCGCGCCCGCACACAGGCACTGCTGGACCGCGCCGGTGCCGGGCTGCTGGCCGTGGTCATGGCCCTGCTGACTTGGCGCACGGCACTCGGCGGCATCAGCGCGTACAAGTCCCAGGCCGGTTCGATGATGCTGGGAGTGCCCGAGTGGTGGGTCTACGGGGCGATGGTGCCCGCGCTGGCCTTGACCGCGCTGATCGCACTGGAGCAGGCCGTTCGTGGCTTCGAGCAGGCGGGGTCACCGGCATGACACCGATTACCCTGAGCTTGCTGATCTTCGGCGTGATGCTGGGGCTGATGGCCCTGCGCGTGCCCATCGCGATTGCCATGTTCAGCGCCGGCGCCACCGGCTACGTGCTGCAGGCCGGCTGGCTGCCGCTGTCGAGCTTCCTGAACACCCAGGCGTTTGCGCGCTTCGCGAGCTACGACCTGAGCGTCATTCCGCTGTTCATCCTGATGGGTCATTTCGCCACCCAGGGCGGCTTGTCGCGCGCGCTGTTCGAATTCGCCGCGGCGGTGATGGCGCGCTTCAAGGGCGGTCTGGCGATGGCCTCGGTGCTGGCTTGCGCGGCCTTCGGCGCGATCTGCGGCTCGTCGGTGGCCACGGCCGCCACCATCACGCAGGTGGCGCTGCCCGAGATGCGCAAGCACGGCTATTCCGGCCGCCTGGCCACCGGCACGCTGGCCGCCGGCGGCACGCTGGGCATCCTGATCCCGCCGTCGGTGCCCCTGGTCATCTACGCCATCCTGACCGAACAGAACATCGCCAAGCTGTTCGCCGCGGCCATGGTGCCGGGCCTGATCGCGGTGCTGGGCTACATGTTGGCGATTGCGATCTACGTGCGCATGGTGCCCGGCCACGCGCCCGAGCACGACGAGGTGCCGGCGCTGACCTGGCGGGCGCTGTCGGGCATCGTGCCCATCGCGCTGGTGTTCCTGGTGGTTTTCGGCGGCATCTACGGCGGCCTGTTCACGCCCACCGAGGGCGCGGCGGTGGGGGCGGCGGCCACCTTCGTCGCCGCCCTGGCCAAGCGCGAGATGAGCTGGGCCAAGTTCAAGGAATGCTTCTACGCCACGGCGGTGTCGTCGGCCATGATCTTCATGATCTTCCTCGGCGCAGACCTGATGAACGCGGCCCTGGCGCTGACGCAGGTGCCGGCGCAGCTGGCGGCCCTGGTGCAGGGCCTGGGCTGGCCGCCATTGGCCATCGTCGGCGCCATCCTTCTGCTTTACGTGGTGCTGGGCTCGGTGATGGACGAGCTGAGCATGCTGCTGCTCACCATCCCCATCTTCTTTCCCGCCATCGTCGGTCTGGACTTCGGCCTGCCGCGTGAAAGCGTGGCCATCTGGTTCGGCATCATGGTGCTGATGACCGTGGGTTTCGGCCTGCTGGCGCCCCCCGTGGGGCTGAACGTGTATGTCGTCAACAGCATGGCCGGCGGCGTGCCCATCGCCGAAAGCTACCGCGGCGTGCTGCCCTTCCTGGCCAGCGACGTGCTGCGCACGCTGTTGCTGCTGTTCTTCCCGGCCTTGTCGCTGTGGGTGGTGCAGTTCGTGGGTTAGTGTTCGCCGGACCGAAGGTCCTTGCGGCGAAACCGGAGCGCATGCCGACAGTTGTTACAAGTACATGAAATTCGAAAGCGGCATTTTCGATATTCATGGATGCACCCTACACTGCGAGGATGGTTCTCCGCCCCGCCTTGCTGGCTGACATCCACCGTGCGCTGAAGCGTTCACGCGCGGTGATGCTGGCAGGCCCGCGTCAGGCGGGCAAGACCACGTTGGCCCGGCAGGTTCTGGCTCAGCACCAGGCCGATGCAGCCGGGCTCAGGGGCGAATCCTCACCCCCGGTAGCGCAGGCCACCACGTCGCCCCACTACTTCGACCTTGAAAACCCGCTCGATGTGCGACGCCTGGAACCGGCGTTCGCCACCTTGTCGGCCTTGCAGGGCCTGGTGGTCATCGACGAGGTGCAGCGTTCACCCGACCTGTTCCCGATGCTGCGAGTGCTGATTGATCGCAGCGATCAGCCTGGCCAGTACCTGCTGCTGGGCAGCGCGTCACCCGTGATGCTGCGCCAGGCCAGTGAGTCGCTGCTGGGTCGCGTCGAAGTCATCGAAGTGGGCGGCTTCGATCTGGCCGAGTTGCAGGCCGAGGCGGCCAACCGTTTGTGGCTGCGGGGTGGTTTTCCGCGCGCCTACCTTGCCGAAACCGACGCCGACAGCATGGCTTGGCGGCGCCAGGCCATCAGCAGCCACGTGGAGCTGGACCTGCCGCAGTTTGGCGTGAACATCTCGGCGCCGGCCATGCTGCGTTTTTGGCGCATGTTGGCGCACTGTCACGGCCAGATCTGGAGTGCAGCCGATCCGGCGCGATCGTTGGGTATGTCGGAGCCCACCACCCGGCGCTACCTGGACATCTTGTCGCAGACCTTGATGGTGCGGCAGCTGCAGCCCTGGCATGCCAACCTGGCCAAGCGACAGGTCAAGTCGCCGAAGATCTACTTTCGCGACACCGGCCTGCTGCACGCGATGATGGATGTGACCAGCTTGCCCGAGTTGCTGACCCACCCACGCAGCGGGGCAAGCTGGGAAGGCTTTGCGCTGGAACAGGTGCTGCGCATTGCGCAGCCCGACGCGGCCTACTTCTGGGCCACGCAGCAGGGCGCCGAAATCGACCTGCTGCTGTTCAGGGGGCAGCAGCGTGTGGGCGTGGAATTCAAGCGTGCCGATGCGCCTTCGCTCACCAAGTCGATGCACATCGCATTGAACGACTTGAAGCTGGACAGGCTGTACGTGGTCTATCCCGGCGCGCATCGCTTTCCCCTGGCTGAGCGGGTGGAGGCGGTGCCGCTCTGGGCGCTGCTGCCCGCGTCTTCGTCCTAGCTTTTGAGGTTTTCCTGCTCGGCTGGGACCGACTGGCCCGGTGAAGTGTTTCTCGCTCAACTGCTCGCAACCGCCCCGAGGTCCAGATTGGCCGCGGCCACGGCCGTGGCGCGCGGCCCGAAGCTGAAAATATTGCTCAGCGTCACGTTATGGTGTGCCGAGATCTGCGCTGCCGTGAGCACGGCGTTGTCCAGCGTGGTGTGCCCGTCCGCCACCAGTGTCACGGGGTAGCCGAGCGCGAGCGCGCGGCGCGTGGTGGTGTCGACGCAGTAGTCGCTCTGCAGCCCGCAGACGATCAGCCGGGTCACGCCACGGGCCCGCAGCAAGGCCTGTCGATTCGTGCTGGATCAGCACCACCGGGATGCCCGCGGCGCGGGCCTTGCCCGACACGAGGTTGATGCGCTCGATCACGACTTCGATGTCGAAGGCGCGGTGCTCGCCCTGCCGAAACGCCTGCTGGACATCGATGATCAGCAGGGCCGTGCTGGCGGCGGGTGAAGAGCTCATCGCGCGGCCTGACGTCATGGAAGTGGGTTGCCGACGGCCCTGACCATGGCCTGGGCGATGACACGATGGGCGGGCCGCATGGGCGCCATGTAGAGGCGACCGAGTCGGTTGTGGACCTTGACCACCGTGGTCACGGTGACGAGCAGGCCAGCCGGCGAGGGCAGGGGCTGCTGATGCAGGGACAGCACCACGTCCAGATGCTTGTCGCTGTCGCCCAGCAGGACCTCGGTGTCGGTGACCGACTGCAGCGTGAAGATGCCGACCCGGTCGCCAGGCCTGTAGCTGGCGGCGGGCCGGCTCGGGTCTGCGGGTGTGACCCGGCCCAGGTTCTTCAGGCCCACCAGCCCCACGAGGCGGTTGCGCATCCCCATGGCCGCTTCGATCCACGCCGGCGTGACCCGTGCCACGCGCAGGAACTGGCTGAAGGCATCGAGGCTGGGGTCTTCCGCAGTGATCGACCAGGCGTCGTGGAAGTAGCTGCCCGGCACCTGGCGGGCGATGGCGCTGCCGGCGGGGGCGCGGGTCTCGATGGGCTGGGCAGGCATGGGCGTTCCTGTTTCGTGTCGGACTAAGGCGCCAGGAAGGCGCGCACGGCCGGCAGCCCGGCCGCAGGGTCTTCCTCGTGCGGCACATGCCCCAGTCCGGGCAGCACCTGCAGCTGCGCCGCCGCGGCGGCGGGCAGAGCCTTCAGATAGTCCTGGGCGTTGGCCACCGGGATCATCGCGTCGCGTTCGCCCCAGACCAGCAGGGTGGGCGCCTGCACCCGGGCCAGCAGCGCCGACGGTTCTTCCAGCTGCAGCTGCTGCAGGCGGTCGATGATGGCGCCGCGCGCGCCCGGCGCCAGCAGCAGCTCGTGGTAGCGGGTGACGGTGTCTTCCTGCAGCCGTTGTGGGTCGGCATAGGCCGGTTCCAGGGCGGCGCGCAGCAGGGCCCGCGGCAGCACATGCGGCAGCAGCTGCGCCATCAGCCCCACGTCGGGGGGCTTGCCGTACTCGAAGCCGGGGCTGGCGAAGCCGTCGGGCGCGACCAGCACCAGCCGGTGCACACGCTCTGGGTGCTCGGCCGCCATTCGCCAGGCGAGCCTGCCGCCCATCGAATGCCCGACCAGGCTGACCCGCTGCAGGCCGAGCGTGTCCATCAGGGCCAGCAGCTGTTGCAGGGCATGGGCGTCGTCGTAGCGGCGCGCCGGGTCGGGCGCGCTGAGGCCGGCGCCGGGCAAGTCGACGCGCACCACGCGTTGCATGGCCTGCAGGCCCTGGGCCCAGGCTTCCCAGGTGTGCAGGCTGCTGCCGAAGCCATGCAGCATCAGCACCGGCGGTGACGCAGCTGCGGCTGCGCCTGCGGCCGGGCCGGTGTCGCGCACATGCCAGCGCAGGCCGGCGGCGTCGACGAAGCGGCTGGGCGGCGTGGCCCAGCGTGCTTCGAGCTCGGCGCGGGGCCGGTCGGGTGTCCAGGCCCAGCCGGCGCCCAGCAGCAGCACGGCAAGCAGCAGGATGGCCAAGATCGTTTTCCTTCTTCGGGGGTAGCGGGTCGACATTCGCCGCATTCTGGCCGTCCCGGGTGTCTGCCATGGCCATCCCAGGGAAAGCCAGGGCCGCCGGGCGGCGGCGCAGCCGTTACCTTCTCGGGTCTGCCACTTCTTTCGTTTTGGAGCTTTTGATGCAACGTCGATCCTTCGTTCAAAGCGCCGCCGCAGCGGCCGTGCTGGGCGTGCCGCACCTGAGCGGCCTGGCACAGCAGACCGTGACGCTGAAGTTCCACACCTTCATGGCGCCCCTGTCCAATGTCTGGCTGACGATGCACAAGCCCTGGATGGACAAGGTGGAAAAGGACAGCGGCGGCCGCATCAAGTTCGAGGCCTACCCGGCCATGCAGCTGGGCGGCACGCCCGTGCAGCTGTACGACCAGGCGCGCGACGGCGTGGTCGACATCGTCTGGACCCTGCCCGGCAACACCGCGGGCCGTTTCCCGCGCATCGAGGTCTTCGAGCTGCCGTTCATCATGAACAACGCCGAAGCCACGTCGAAGGCGTATTGGGAGTACTTCCAGACGCAGTGTCCCGACGAATTCAAGGAAACCCAGGTGCTGGCGGTGCAGGTGCACGGCCCCGGCGTCATCCACACGGCGAGCAAGGAAGTCAAGAGCGTGGCCGACCTGCGCGGCCTGAAGCTGCGCGGCCCCACGCGCCAGGTCACCAAGCTGCTGGGCAGCGTGGGCGCCATCCCCGTGGGCATGCCGCTGCCGCAGATTCCCGACGCGCTCAGCAAGGGCACCATCGACGGCTGCGTCATCCCCTGGGAAGTGGTGCCTTCGGTCAAGGTGCACGAGCTCACCAAGTTCCACGGCGAGTTCCCGGCCAACAGCCCGGCGCTCTACACCACCACCTTCGTGATGGCCATGAACAAGGCACGCTACGACGGCCTGGCGCCCGACCTGAAGCGGGTGATCGACGCCAACTCGGGCATGGCCGCCAGCGCCTTCCTGGGCCGCACCCAGCAAGGCAACGACCCCATCGGCCGCAAGAGCGCGACCGACCGCAACAACACCGTCCACACCTTCAGCGCCGCCGAGACGCAAGAATTCATCAAGCGTTCAGCCGCCATCGACGACGAATGGGTGGCCGACATGGACAAGCGCGGCTTCAAGGGCGCGCAGCTGCTGTCGTCGGCCAAGGCGCTGATCGTCAAGCACGGCGGTTGAGCCGTCCGCTTCAGGGCCCCCAGGGCCGGGCCAGCGGTTCGCCGTAGAAATTGCCCTGGCCCGGCGCGCGCACGCTTTTCCAGTAGGCCTCGATCAGCGTTTCGCCGGCGGCATAGCGCCGCACCAGCACCGACGCGCGCGGGAACTTGCTCTCGAAGTTGCAGGGCTCTTCCACCGTGCCGTAGCTGCCGGTGGCGCCGGCCTGCAGCCAGGCGGTGGCCGGCATCTGGCCCAGGCTGGGCCCGCCGGGCTCGGTGACGCCGGCCAGGCTGGTCAGATGGTCGGCCACGGCGCCGGGCAGCCACTGATGGCTGTCGATCCGCGGCACCGTGGCCAGTCCGGTCAGGTAGAACATCAGGTTGCTCTGGGCGACGACGAAGTCGCCGAGCTGGCCGCCGGCGTTGTCGATGTAGTTGATGTTCAGCCGGGGCACGGGCGGGCTCAGCGCCAGGGCCTGGAAGTCGGTGTGGCGCACGCTGCGCTGCGCGTCGGTGGTGCGCATCAGCACCGCTCGGCCGCTGGCCGGGCTGGCGGCCTGCGGCGACCAGCTGCGGTCGGCGGCCAGGCCGCGGGCGATCAGGCTTTCGGCTTCGGCCAGCGTCGCCACGCCCAGCAGCATCGACGGGCGGATGCGCAGGTCGGTGTAGGGCTGGCGCGTCGCGCTGTCGTAGTAGGCGCTGGCGGTGGTGGCACTGCATTCGCCGCAATAGCCGGCGTCGAAGCCGAGGGCCAGTGCGCTGGTCAGGCCCATGTTGCAAGGCCCGGCCACGCGCGAGGGTTGCGACCAGGTCACCAGGGTGGCCTGCACGTTGGCGGGCAGCCGCGCGTCAAGCGTGGCCTTCAGGGTGTTGAACTCCGCCAGCGTCAGCACCGCGCCGCCGGCACGCGGTACGGGCAGACGGATGACCTGGCCGACAGGCACGCCGCGTGCGCGCTGGTAGGCCAGGCCGATGGCTTCGCTGGTGGCGTCGCCTTCGGCAATCAGCACGGCCAGGTTGGCCGCCGTGAAGCTGGGCCCGGAAGGGGGCGGGGTGGGGGCATCGGAACCGCTGCCGCCACCGCCGCCGCCGCAGGCGGCCAGGCCCGCCACCAGAGCCGCGCCCATGGCGAGGCGCAAGCCGGCGGACATGAAGCACCGCAGCAGAAGCGGTGGCAAAGAAGGCGGGAACGTCATGCCCGGAGCATAGGCGCCCGTCAGTTCCCGCCATGCAGGCTTCGCAAGGCGCGCGCGTGCGCGGCCCGGGCCTCGGGCCGGTCCAGGCCGACCCAGCGGCCACCCACCATCACGGCGCCGAAAGGCCGGGCCGGCGCGGCGAACACCAGGCCGTCGAGCAGGTGGTCGGGCGGCAAGCCGTCCAGGGCCGCGTCGCCGGTGTCCAGCACCAGCAGGTCGGCCCGGGCGCCCACCACCAGCCCCCAGCCACCGAAACCGGCCGCCGCTGCTCCGCCGGCCAGCATGCGGTCGAAGAGTCGTGCGGCGGTGGCCTGCTGAACGCCGGGCAGGGCGGCGACGTTGCGCTGCTGCCGCTGCAGCCGCTGGCCGTATTCCAGCCAGCGCAGTTCCTCGGGCCAGGCGCGGGTGACCTGGCTGTCCGAGCCCAGCGCCAGCGGCACGCCTTGCGCCAGCCAGCGCGGCAGGTCGGTCAGCCCGTCGCCGAGATTGGCCTCGGTGCCCGGGCACAGCACGACGCCGGCGCCGCTGGCGGCCACGGCGTCGATTTCTTGCGGCGTGGCGTGGGTGGCATGCACCAGCTGCCAGCGCGCGTCCAGCGGGGCGTGGCGGGCCAGCCATTCGATCGGCCGGCAGCCGGTGGCGGCGACGCAGTCCTCGACCTCGGCGGTCTGCTCGGCCACGTGGATGTGCAGCGGGCCGGTCTCGAAAGCCGCGGCCAGCGCACCGATCGACGCAGCCCGCGCCGCGCGCAGCGAATGCACGGCCACCCCGGCCGTCACCAGCGGCGCCGCACCGTGCAGGCTGCGCTGCAGCGCCAGCACCTCGGCCACGCCGGTGGCGAAGCGGCGCTGGTCGGGGCGCAGATCAGGCTGCGCGAAGCCGGCGCGTTCGTACAGCACCGGCAGCAGGGTCAGGCCGATGCCGGTGCTGGCGGCCGCCCGCACCAGCGCCATCGCCATGGCCGCCGGCTCGGCGTAGGGCTGGCCGTCGGGGGCGTGGTGCAGGTAGTGGAATTCGCAGACCTGGGTGTAGCCGCCGGCCAGCAGCTCGGTGTAGAGGTGTGTGGCCACCGCCTCCAGGGCTTCTGGCGTGATGCGCAGGGCCACGCCGTACATCCGGTCGCGCCAGCTCCAGAAATCGTCCTGCGCGCTGTCGCGGCGTTCGGCCAGGCCCACGAAGGCGCGCTGGAAGGCGTGGCTGTGGGCGTTCACCAGGCCGGGCAACACCGGGCCGGGCAGTGCTTGCGCCCCGGGCGGGCAAGGCTGGTCGGGGGTGACCTGCTGCCAGTGCCCCCGGGTGTCGACGGCCAGCACGACGCCTTCGCGCCAGCGGCCGTCGATCCAGGCACGGGGCGCCCACCACAACGGGCCTTGCAAAGTGGGTGAGGGTGCGTTCATCGCGCGCCCTCAACGATGCTGCGCGCAGGGCTCTGCCAGGCCCTCGCGGCGAAAGAGCAAGAACGACTCGCCCGACTCGATGTCGCGGTAGCGGTGCTGGCGGGTGTCGATGTCGACGATGTCGGTGCAGAAGCGGCTGCCGGGGCGCACCCAGAAGCTGTCGGTGGCGCTGTCGACGACGTAGCACATGCGAATGCCTTCGACCTGGAAACGCCCGCTGCCCTCGAAATACATCCCGTCGTCGCTGTTCCTGCCGCAGGCGCGGAAGCGGCCGTTTCTGAAGAACTGGTCGTGGGCCCAGCAGCTTTTTCCGCCGTCGGCAGAGTTGCACCAGACGCCGGTCAGCGCGCCCTGCAGGGCCGCGCCGGTGAGCCCGGGTGCGGCCTGGGCAGCGGGGGCGACAGCCAGCACAGCCGCCAGCACAGCCGCCAGCAGCAGCGTTGCCGCCCGCACCGCCGCGGCCCGCTGCGCGCTGCGGTGCCGTCGCAAGGCTTTGCTCATGGCGGCAACCGGGCGTAGATGCAGTTGTGCTGCAGCTGGCCGGTGGGCGAGCGCATCACGTTGTGCAGCACGCCTTCCAGGGTGAAACCGCAGCGCAGCGCCACGGCCCGTGAAGCCGTGTTGGCGGCGTTCGTCACCAGTTCCACGCGCACGGCCTGCAGGCCGTGCAGCGCCCAGCCCACCAGGGCGTCGACACATTCGCTGGCGTAGCCCTTGCCCGTTTCACCGGTTCTCACCCAGTAGCCGACCTCCGTTCTGGGCAGCTCCCAGTCGGTGCGGTGCAGTCCCACCGAGGCCACGAGCCGCCCGCTGGCCTTGTCGAAGGCCAGATAGGACAGGTCGGTGCGCAGCAGGAAGGCCGCTTCGGCCTTGGCGCAGCGCAGCTCGGCCGATGCCAGCGTCGGTTCCTCGGCAACCCAGGTGATGAACCACAGCGATCGGCGCAGTTCGTCGACCGATTCCGCCAGGGCGGCGTGCAGTGCCGGGGCGTCGGCGACGC
This sequence comes from Burkholderiales bacterium, assembly GCA_031411875.1. Classification (GTDB taxonomy): domain Bacteria; phylum Pseudomonadota; class Gammaproteobacteria; order Burkholderiales; family Burkholderiaceae_C; genus Rubrivivax. Next base: position 18,165 of record JANOBX010000236.1, read on the forward strand.
TGAAGGGGCGCAGGTGGAGGCGCGCTGTCTCGAAGAACCTGGGCACCGGGAACAGGATGGGGTTGGTCATGGCGTGGGCGCAGCCTTTGGCCTCAGGGCATCGTCAAGCCACACCCACGCCACCGGCCACCACCTGGCGGCAGGGGTTGCCGCCGAAGCTGTAGGCCAGCTCGCTGGGGTGGTCCAGGTGCCACACGGCGAAATCGGCGCGCAGCCCGGCGCGCAGCGCGCCGCGGTCGTGCAGGCCGAGTGCGCGGGCAGCCACGGTGGTGGCGCCGCGCAGGGCTTCCTCGGGCGTCAGGCGGAAGAGGGTGCAGGCCATGTTCAGCATCAGGCGCAGGCTGCCGGTGGGGCAGGAGCCGGGGTTGTGGTCGCTGGCCACGGCCATGGGCACAGCGGCGTCGCGCAGGGCCTGCACCGGGGGCAGCGCGGTGTCGCGCAGGAAGTAGAAGGCGCCGGGCAGCAGCACGGCCACGGTGCCGGCGGCGGCCATGGCCTGAACGCCGGTGGGCGACAGGTGTTCCAGGTGGTCGCAGCTCAAGGCACCGAACTCCGCGGCCAGTGCGGCACCTTGCTGGTCGCTCAGCTGTTCGGCGTGCAGCTTGACGGGCAAGCCGAGTGCACGGGCGGCTTCGAAGACGCGGCGCGTCTGCACTGAGGTGAAGCCGATGTGGTCGCAAAAGGCGTCGACCGCGTCGACCAGGCCCGCAGCCTGCTGGCCCGGCAGCCAGCGGCAGACGGCGGCGATGTAGTCGTCGGGCCGGCCTTCGAATTCCGGCGGCAGTGCGTGCGCGCCCAGCGAGGTGGTGCGCACGCTGAGGGCCAGCTCGCGCCCCAGGCGGCGGGCCACCGCCAGGCAGCGGGCCTCGTCGGCTTCGTTCAGGCCGTAGCCGGACTTGATTTCCATCGTCGTCACGCCTTCGGCCATGAAGCCGCGGGCGCGATGGGCGGCACTGGCGAAGAGTTCGTCGCTGCTGGCCGCCCGCGTGGCGGTCATGGTCGAACGGATGCCGCCGCCGGCCCGGGCAATGTCTTCGTAGCTGGCACCGTTGAGCCGGGCCTCGAACTCCTGCGCCCGCTGGCCACCGTAGACCAGGTGGGTGTGGCAGTCCACCAAGCCGGGTGTGACGAGTGCGCCGCCCAGGTCGTGTTCGGCGACGGAACCTGTGCCGGCCAGCCCTGCGCGGGGCAGCTCGGCCATCGGGCCGACCCAATGCAGCCTGTCGCCGGCCACGAGCAGCGCGCCGTTCTCCACCAGGCCCCAGCCACGCGGCCCGTCCAGCGTCACCAGGCGGGCGTTGCGCCACAGCTGCAGCGGCGGCGTCATTCAGCGCACCGCCATGCAGAACGCCGGGCCAGCGCCGTGCACCAGCCAGGGTTCGGGGTCGGCGCTGTCGGACCACAGCAGATCGCCGGCGGCCAGGGTCTCGGTGCGGAAGTCGATGTCGACCGACGTGGCGCCGGCGGCGTACACCGCGCGCCAGCGGGTGGCGCCGTCGATGCTGGCACCGGGCTCGGCGCGCCACATCTCGCCCTGGCCGATGCCGCGGCGCACCAACAGGTTCAGGTCGTCGGTGGCGCCGCCCACCAGCGTGCAGCCGGGTGCCGTTGCGCCGTCGAAGGCCAGCGGACGCGACGCCGTCGACAGCCGGCGCTCGCCTTCGGGCAGCGACAGCACCACACCCGCACCGGCCAGCACGGCGAACCAGCGGTCGACACCGGGGAAGGCGGAAAACGGCCCGTCCTGGCCGATGTGCGCGACGCTGACGCGCACCTGCCAGGCCTGCACCTGCGGCCAGGCCAGCAGTTCGCGCGTGCTGCCGCCGCCGTTGCGCCAGGCCTGCTCGCGCGCCCGTGCCAGGTTCATGCGCTGGAGGCTCATGGCGTGAACTGGCCTTCCATCTGATACAGCGCGCCGGGGTGCACGAGCCGGGCGATGGTGATGGCGGCGTCCACCGTGAAGGTGCGTCGCACCACCACCAGGCAGGCGGCATCGGGCGCGATCGCCAGCAGCTGGGCCTCCTGCGTGGTGGGTCGTGACGCTTCGATGGTGTACTGCGCCCGCCACAAGGCCGTGGCGCCGAACAGGTATTGCGTGGGCGTGGTCTGCGTGAAGTCGGCCAGCAGGTAGCCCGGGGCACAGGCCGGGTTGACGTAGCGGTCTTCGCACTGGAGCGCCACGCCGTTGTCATGGTGCACGATGAGCGTGTGAAAGACCTCGGCCCCTGGCGTCACGCCCAGCTGCGCGGCCAGGGCCGTGGTGGCCGGCTCGGCGCGCTGCAGGTGCACGACGGCGTGGTGGCGGTGGCCGCGGGCCTCGATCTCTTCGTGCAGGTCGCGGATGTTCAGCGTGCTGCTGACATGGTGCAGCGCGCCGGCGAAGGTGCCCACGCCCTGGGTGCGCTGCACCAGGCCTTCGGCCTGCAGTTCGCGCAGCGCGCGGTTCACGGTCATGCGGCTGACGCCGAATTCGGCCACCAGCTCGGCCTCTGAAGGCATCAGCGCGCCTGGCAGCCAGCGGCCGCTGGCCAGGCCCTGCTTGAGGTGCTGCTTGACTCGGGCGTAGGGCGCCAGGGTGGGGGTCAACATGGTTCGCATGGTACTTGCCTAGAGTTGTCTAGACAAGTAGAGTCCACGTCATCGAAGCGACGCCAGGGCCACCGCCATGACCGAACTGTCCAGCATCCATCAGGCCGCGGCTGCGGCCGCCGCCACGGGTTCGGGCCCGCGCCCGGTGCGTTCGCCGCGCGGCACCGACATCAGCTGCGTGAATTGGCTCTCCGAGGCCGCCCTGCGCATGCTGCACAACAACCTCGACCCCGAAGTCGCCGAGAACCCAGACGCTGTGGTCGTCTACGGCGGCATCGGCAAGGCGGCGCGCAACTGGGCCTGCTTCGACGCCATCACCGCCAGCCTGCGCCGGCTGCAGCCCGACGAGACCCTGCTGGTGCAAAGCGGCAAGCCCGTGGGCGTGTTCCGCACCCATGCCGACGCACCGCGCGTGCTGATCGCCAATTCCAATCTGGTGCCGAAGTGGTCCACCTGGGAACACTTCGACGAACTCGACCGCAAGGGCCTGATGATGTACGGCCAGATGACGGCCGGCAGCTGGATCTACATCGGCAGCCAGGGCATCGTGCAGGGCACGTACGAGACCTTCGTCGAGGCCGGTCGCCAGCATTTCGGGGGTGATCTCGCCGGCCGGTGGATCCTCACCGCCGGCCTGGGTGGCATGGGTGGCGCCCAGCCGCTGGCCGCCACCTTCGCCGGCGCCGTCAGCCTGAGCATCGAATGCCAGCAGAGCCGCATCGACTTCCGCCTGCGCAGCCGCTATGTCGACGAACAGGCCACCGACCTCGACGACGCGCTGGCCCGGGTGGCGAAGTACACCGCTTTGAGGCAGGCGGTGTCGATCGCGTTGCTGGGCAATGCCGCCGAGGTGCTGCCCGAACTGGTGCGCCGTGGCCGGGAGGGGCAGATCCGGCCCGACCTGGCCACCGACCAGACCAGCGCCCACGACCTCGTCAACGGCTACCTGCCCGCCGGCTGGACGGTGGACCGGTGGCAGGCTGCCCGTTCTGACGCCGCCCAGCACGCCGCGCTGCGCGAAGCCGCTGCGCGCAGCTGCGCCGTGCACGTGCAGGCGCTGCTGGACCTGCAGGCCATGGGCGTACCCACGGTCGACTACGGAAACAACATCCGCCAGGTGGCCTTCGATGCCGGCGTGAAGAACGCGTTCGACATCCCTGCCTTCGTGCCGCAGTACATCCGCCCGCTGTTCTGCCGCGGCGTGGGCCCGTTCCGCTGGGTGGCGCTGAGCGGCGACCCGGAAGACATCCGCAAGACCGACGCGAAGATGAAGGAACTGTTCCCGGCCAACACCCAACTGCACCGCTGGCTGGACATGGCCGCCGAGCGCATCGCCTTCCAGGGCCTGCCCGCGCGCATCTGCTGGATCGGCCTGGGCGAGCGCCACCGCGCCGGCCTGGCCTTCAACGAGATGGTGGCCTCGGGCGAACTGCAGGCGCCCATCGTCATCGGCCGCGACCATCTCGACAGCGGCAGCGTCGCCAGCCCGAACCGCGAGACCGAAGGCATGCTGGACGGCAGCGACGCCGTCAGCGACTGGCCGCTGCTCAACGCGCTGCTCAACACTGCCGGCGGCGCCACCTGGGTCAGCCTGCACCATGGCGGTGGCGTGGGCATGGGCTACAGCCAGCACAGCGGCGTGGTCATCGTCTGCGACGGCACGCCTGAGGCCGCCAGGCGCATCGAACGGGTCCTGTGGAACGACCCCGGCACTGGCGTGATGCGGCATGCCGATGCCGGCTACGACATCGCCCGCCAGTGCGCCGTCGAACAGGGCCTGGACCTGCCGATGCTCGCAGCGCAGGAGAAGGCCTGATGCTGCTGCGCCCGGGTGAACTGACGCTGGATGAACTGCGCGCCATCCACGGCGGCACCGACGCCGCCGAAACTGCCGCCAGACCGCAGCCGCTGGTGATGGACCCGCGTGCCCTGCCCGCCATCCTGGCCAGCGCCGCGGTGGTGAAGGCTGCAGCCGAAGGCAGCGCGGCGGTGTATGGCGTGAACACCGGCTTCGGCAAGCTGGCCAGCACCCGCATCAGCGAAGCCGACCTGGCCACGCTGCAGCTGAACCTGATCCGCAGCCACAGCGTGGGCGTGGGCGAGCCGCTGGCGCAGGCCGTGCTGCGCGTGATGCTGGCCACCAAGGCCGCCAGCCTGGCGCGCGGTTACTCGGGCGTGCGGCCGGTCGTCATCGACACCCTGCTGGCGGTGCACAACGCCGGCCTGGTGCCTTTCGTGCCCAGCCAGGGCAGCGTGGGCGCCAGTGGCGACCTGGCACCGCTGGCGCACATGACGCTGGCGCTGCTGGGCGAGGGCGAGTTCCTGGTCGAAGGCCAGCGCGTGCCGGCAGTGCCCGTGCTGCGCCAGCATGGCATCGCGCCGCTGGTGCTGTCGGCCAAGGAAGGCCTGGCTTTGATCAACGGCACCCAGACCAGCACCGCGCTGGCCCTGCACGCGCTGTTCAGCTTCGAGCCCGTGCTCGAAGCCGCGCTCGTCATCGGCGCGCTGACGGTGGACGCCGCGCGTGGCAGCGACGGCCCCTTCGACCCGCGCATCCACGCGCTGCGCGGCCAGCCCGGGCAGATCGACGTGGCCCAGCATTACCGCGCGCTGCTTGCCGGCAGCGCCATCCGCGCTTCGCACCAGGAAGGCGACGACCGCGTGCAGGACCCCTACTGTCTGCGCTGCCAGCCTCAGGTGGTGGGTGCCTGCCTGGACCAGCTGCGCCATGCGGCCGGCGTGCTGCTGCGCGAAGCCAATGCCGTCACCGACAACCCCCTGGTGTTTGCCGACGGTGGAATGATGATCTCCGGCGGCAACTTCCACGCCGAACCCGTGGCGCTGGCGGCCGATGCGATGGCCTGCGCCATCGCCGAAGTGGGCGCGATCGCCGAACGCCGCATCGCCATGCTGATCGACAGCCACGTCTCGCGCCTGCCGCCTTTCCTGACCGCCAACGCCGGGCTGAACAGCGGCTTCATGATCGCCCATGTCACTGCCGCCGCGCTGGCCAGCGAGAACAAGAGCCTGGCCCACCCGGCCAGCGTCGACAGCCTGCCCACCAGCGCGAACCAGGAAGACCATGTCTCGATGGCCACCTTCGCGGCGCGGCGGCTGCTGCCGATGATCGACAACGTGGCGCACATCCTGGGCATCGAATGGCTGGCGGCGGCCCAGGGCATCGAATTCCTGCGGCCGCTGCGCAGTTCGCCGCCGCTGGAAGCGGCGCATGCGCTGCTGCGCCAGGTCTGCCCGGCCATGCCGCAGGACCGCTACCTGGCGCCCGACATCGACGCGGCCAGCCGGCTGGTTCACGCCGGACAGGCCGGCGCCATGCTCCGCGGGCTGGGCGGACAGGCACTATTCGGCGCTTGACCCCGGGTTCTGCGACCCTGCCCGCTTCAGCCGGCAGGGCGTGCGGCCGATGTCCCATCGGTGGACTATTTCGCTGCGCTGTTCAAGGCCGTCGACCAGCGCAACGATGCGCTGGCCGAGCATCGCCACGCCATCGTCAGGAGCCTGTGCCTGCTGGGCGGTGTCATGCTCGTGGGCATCGCCCTCGGCCATGTCTACAACCGCGACTGGCCATTGGCGGCGATGAACGGCACGGTCGTGGCCGTGCTGCTGCTGACGGCCCGGAGCATGCGCCGGGGCGGCTCGCCGAGGCTGCCGCTGTCCTTGCTGGGCGTGCTGCTGGTGGCGGCCGTGTTCACCTCGGTGCACCTGCAGGGTGTGGTCGGTGTGTTGTGGAGCTTTCCCCTGGTCTTCGTGGCGTACTTCGCGCTGCCGCGGTACCTGGCCACGGGCCTGGCCGTCGTGCTGGTGCTCGGCGTGGCCGTGCTTGCCTGGCCGCTGCTGGGGGCCGGGCTGACCGTGCGCGTGCTGCTGTCCCAGGTGTTCATGGTGCTGATGATCAACATCGTGCTCAGCCTGGTGGGCCAGCTCCAGCGCGCTCTGCAGGCCCAGGCCGTCACCGACCCGCTGACCGGCGCTTACAACCGCCGGCACCTGCAGACCCGGCTGGACGAGCTGGCCCGTCCGGGCTCGGCGGCGCCGCTGCCAGGGCCCGGCAATGCCTTGCTCGCGCTGGACGTCGACCATTTCAAGGACATCAACGACCGCCACGGCCACGACGTCGGCGACGAGGTCCTGCGTCGGCTGGTGTCGGTGCTGAATTCGCGCAAGCGCATCAACGACCTGTTGTTCCGTACAGGAGGTGAAGAGTTCATGCTGCTCTTGCCACGCATCGACGAGGCCGCCGCGCTGCAGATGGCCGAAAGCCTGCGCGAGCTCATCGCCGCCAGTCCCTTGCTGCTGGACCAGCGCGTCACGGTGAGCATCGGCGTGAGCGTGCTGCAGCCGGGCCAGGACACGCGGGGCTGGCTCAAGCGTGCCGACACCGCGCTGTATGCCGCCAAGCGTGCCGGCCGCAACCGCGTGATGGCAGCGGCGGCCTGAATCCATCGACGGCTCAAGCCACACGGCCGAATGCCGAAATGTGGGAGATGAAATGTTGGGGAATGTCCTGGAAGGACCTGTGGGCTGAAGATTCGCTGGCAGCCTATCGCGACCGCATTGCACGACAGCTGTGCGTGTTCTCGGCAGTCTTGCTGCTTCCCTTCACCGTCAACCATTTCCTGGTCGGCCGTTACAAGCTCGGCAGCATCATCCTGCTGGCCCAGTTGGTGCTTTTCGTCAACGGCCTGCGGCTGAGCCAGGGTCGCCCGGCGCCGGTGCCGATGTGGATCATGGTGACGGCCTTTTGCGGTGCCGTCGTCGCCTCGGTGCTGGTGCAGGGACAGAACACGGTGGTGTGGGCGTTTCCCGCGCTGTTCATCGGCTACTTCCTGCTGCCCCGCCGCCAGGCCCAGGTGGTCAGTCTGGTCATGGCCCTGGCCGTGCCACTGGCGGTGTTCTCGATCGTCGGTGCCAGCTCCGGCCTGCGTGCCTTTGCGGCCATGGTGCTCACCGTGGCCATGATCAACGTCGTGCTCAGCGTCGTCGGCGAGCTCCAGTCGGCCCTGGTCCAGCAGGCCATCACCGACCCGCTGACGGGCGCCTGGAACCGGCGCCACTTCGACGACCGGCTGATGCAGATGCAGCAGCAGCCGCCGCTTGACGCCGTCGACCGTGCGCCGAACGTGCTGCTCGCGCTGGACATCGACCACTTCAAGACCGTCAACGACCGCCACGGGCATGCCGTCGGCGACGAGGTTCTGAAGGCACTCGTGCAACTGGTCAACCAGCGCAAGCGCGAGGGCGACCAGCTGTTCCGGACGGGTGGCGAGGAATTCGTGCTGCTGCTGCCCAGGATCCTGCCGGAAGACGCGCGCCGCGTGGCCGAAGAGCTGCGCCAGCGCGTCGAGACCACCGAGCTCGCGCCGGGTCTACGGGTCACGGTCAGCATCGGGCTGAGCCCGCAGCTGCCGGGCCGGGTGGCGAGCCCCTGGCTGGCCGCTGCCGATGGCGCGCTCTACGAGGCCAAGCGAAAAGGCCGCAACCGTGTGGTCGTGGCGCCGGCTCCGGCGCCTTCGCCCCCGGCGGCATCCGCAGCGCCCGAGCTGGTCCCGGGGGCTTAGCCGGGCGCTCAGCCGGGCGACCCCGGGGCGCCGGGGCCGGATCAGATCGCTTCGGTCCGCTTCATCAGCCAGGCCAGGGCTTCGCCCTGCACCCGCGGCGCCAGGCGTTCGCGCACGGTGGCGTGGTAGCCGTTGAGCCAGGCCACTTCGTCGGCCCGCATCAGCGTCATGTGGATGCAGCGGGTGTCGATCGGGCAGAGCGTGAGCGTCTCGAATTCCAGGAACTCGCCGAACGCGCCGTCGGTGGCCGCCGGCACGTTCATCACCAGGTTCTCGATGCGCACGCCCCACTGGCCGGGGCGGTAGACGCCGGGCTCGATGCTGGTGATCATGCCCGGCTCCATCGCCATGTTGGCGTCGGGTATGGCCTTGCTGATGCTCTGCGGGCCTTCGTGCACGTTCAGGAAGTAGCCCACGCCGTGGCCGGTGCCGTGGCCGAATTCGATGCCTTCGGCCCACAGTGGCGCACGTGCCAGGCTGTCGAGCATGGGGCTGAGCGTGCCGCGCGGAAAGCGCGCCCGGCTCAGGTTCATGGTGCCCTTCAGCACCAGGGTGTAGTCGCGCTTCATGGCCGGCGTCACCGTGCCGATGGGCCAGACGCGGGTGATGTCGGTGGTGCCGCCCAGGTACTGGCCGCCGCTGTCGATGAGCAGCAGGCCGTCGCCGGCGATCGTGGCGAAGGCATCGGGCGTGGCGCGATAGTGCGGCATCGCGCCGTTGGCGTTGTAGCCGGCAATCACCGGGAAGCTCAGGCCCACGAAGCCGGCGCGGCGGGCGCGGGCGGCGCTGAGCTTCTCGTCCACCGTCAGCTCGCTCAGCGCGTCGCCACGGGCCAGTGCGGCTTCGAACCAGGCGTAGAACTCGCACATCGCGGCGCCGTCCTCGGCCATGGCCTCGCGGATGAAGGCGGCTTCTTCTGCCGTCTTGCGGCTCTTTTGCAGCGTGCTCGGGTTGATGGCCTCGACCACGGCGCAGCCCGAGCCCACCTGCTGGCGAAAGGCCAGGGTGACGCGCTTGGGGTCGAGCAGCAGGCGGTGTTCCGTGCCTGGCGCGCCCAGCGCCGCCAGCGCCTGGGCCGCGTCGCCATAAGGTGCCAACGTCAGGCCCTCAGCCTTCAGCTGCGCGGCCAGCGCCGCCGGCACCTTGCCTTCGCCGACGAACAGCGTGGCCCCGGTCAGCGTCACCAGCAGGTGGGCCAGGAACACCGGGTTGTAGGACACGTCGCTGCCGCGCAGGTTGGTGATCCAGGCGATGTCGTCGACGGTGGAGACGAAGTGGTGCGTGGCGCCATGGCGCGCCATGGCCTCGCGCACCGCCGCCAGCTTGGCCGTGCGCGGCAGCGGCGCATGCGGTGCGACGTGCTCGTAGACCGGCGCGGCGGGCAGGCCGGGGCGGTCGGGCCAGATCGCGTCCAGCAGGTCGAGGTCGGTGCGCAGCCGCACGCCGGCGGCGTCCAGCACCGACTGCAGCAGCTGCGCCGCGCCCAGGCCCAGCACCTGCCCGTCCACCGCCACGCTGGCGCCGCGCGGCACCTGGCGGGCCAGCCAGTGCACATGCTCGACCGAGGCACCGGTGGCGATCTTCACCAGGGTCACCCCAGTGCCGGTGAGTTCGGCCTCGGCCTGCACCCAGTAGCGGCTGTCGGCAAAGACCACGGCCTCATCGACGCTGACGACCAGGGTGCCCATGCTGCCGGTGAAGCCCGACAGCCACTGCCGGCCCTGCCAGCGTTCAGGCAGGTATTCGCTGATGTGCGGGTCGCTGGAAGGCACGAGCAGGGCGTGCACCCCCTGCTGGGCCAGCACCTCGCGCAGCTGGGTGATGCGCAGGCGGATGGGCGAGGTGCGGGTGTCCATGGGGCGCTCCGGGTGGGCCAAAAGGGGTGCGTGATTCTAGGTTCGGGCGCTGCTTCACGCTGCGGCCTGGGGCGCACGCGCCAGCAGCCGCTTGCGCACGAGCTGGATGTGGCTGCGCAGGTCGTAGAGCTCGTTCGTGAACGACAGCGGCAGGCCGATGCGTTCGGTCTGGGCGTCGAGCGCGTCCAGCTCGCCGTGCAGCGCTGCCAGGTCGGCTCCGGATTTCTCCAGGGCCTGTTCGATGGCGCGCAGGTTGGCGTACCAGCGGTAGACCCGGGAGCGCAGGCGCAGCGTCACCAGCGGCGGCAGCACCCGCGACAGCGGCACCAGGGCCGCCAGCAGCGGCAGCAGCACGATCCACATCCGGTCGACGAAGTTGGCCAGCCAGAACGGCAGGTAACGCTGCAGCCAGGGCGGGCCGTTGCGGTAGTAGTGTTCGGCCTCGCGGGCCAGCGGCAGGCCGTCGCTGGCGGCCTGCGGGAACTCGTCACGGCGGTTGAACCAGCCCGGCGGCGCATGCACCTGGTGCGCGGCCTGCAGCAGCAGCTGGGCCAGGGCCGGGTGCAGGTCGTCGCGCACGGCCAGCAGGGCGGTGCTGGCCACCAGCTGCAGGTCGCGTGGCGGCTGGTCGCGGGCCAGGTCGACCATGCCGCGCGGCAGCACCAGCGCGCGCAGGTGCGGGTGGCGGCGGGCGAGGGCGGCGGCCTGGGCGAAGTCGAACAGGCGGATGCCGGGCGTCGTCAGCAGGTACTGCACCAGCGGTGCTTCGGCCGAAGACACCAGCGCCAGCGCGTCGACCCGGCCCTGGACCAGTTCGACCACGCCGTTCACGGCCGCACGCTGACCGCCCTGCACCCCCTGCGCGGGCAGGCCGTGCGCCGCGGCCAGCAGGCGGAACAGCGGGCCGGAACCGCCGCCCTCGGGGCCGGTGTCGACGCGCCAGCCGTCCAGCCGCGCCAGGTTGTCGGGCAGCTGACCGCCGGGCAGGCGGGCGATGCTGGCCTCGCGCACGAACAGCCACAGCGGCTCGACGGCGACGCTGCCCAGCGACTTCACGCCGCCGGCCTGGTCGTCTGATGTGTCGGGCCCGCCCTGGACGAAAGCCGCATGCACCCCTGCCGCCGGGTCGCGCAGCAGCGCCAGGTTCTCGCTCGAACCCTGCGTGCTGCGCAACTCGACGCTCAGACCCTGGGCCTGCAGCAAGGGCAGGTAGCGCCGGCCGAATTCTTCGTAGGCGCTCTGCGCCGGGCCGGTGGCGATGACGAGATGTCTGTCGGGCGTGGGCTGCAGCACGCGCCAGGCGGCCCACAGCATGGCCGCGGCGGCGCCGAAGACCAGCAGGACGACCCAGGGTCCGGCGGCGGCCAGGGTGGCAGAAACGCGGGCGCGCCAGGGCAGATGAAGTGTGGTGTGCGGGCGGAGTTCGCGGCGCGCCGCAGGGGCAGGGTCGACCATGCCAGCCACGATAGCGCAGGGCTGCTAAGCTGCTTGGCCCTGCGTTGTGTTCTAACCCGGAGGCTTTCATGCCCGGACTGCTGCCCCACGTCGACCCCGACGGTCTGCTCGAATATTCCGTGGTCTACACCGACCGCGCGCTCAACCACATGGCCAAGCGCTTCCACGGCGTTATGCAGGACGTGTCGCGCACGCTCAAGCATGTGTACGCCGCACGCTCGGCCATCGTCGTGCCCGGCAGCGGTACCTTCGGCATGGAAGCGGTGGCGCGGCAGTTTGCCGGCGGAAAGAAGGTGCTGGTGGTGCGCAACGGCTGGTTCAGCTACCGCTGGAGCCAGATCTTCGAGATGGCCGGCGTGGCCAGCGACATCACCGTGCTGAAGGCGCGCATGGTGGCGCCAGCGGCAAAGTCACCGTTTGCACCGGCACCTGTCGAGGACGTGGTGGCCGCCATCCGTGCCAGCAAGCCTGACGTGGTGTTTGCTCCGCACGTGGAAACCTCGGCCGGGATGATGCTGCCCGACAGCTACCTGGCCGCAGTGGCCGCTGCCGTGCACGAACACGGCGGCCTGTTCGTGCTGGACTGCGTGGCCAGTGGCGCGATCTGGGTCGACATGGCGGCCACGGGCGTGGACGTCATCGTCACCGCGCCGCAAAAGGGCTGGAGCAGCACGCCCTGCGCCGGCCTGGTGATGCTCAGCGAGCACGCCCGCGCGAAGATCGACGCCACCACCAGCAGCAGCTTTGCGCTCGACCTGAAGAAGTGGCTGGCCATCATGGAAAGCCACGAGAAGGGCACGGTGGCCTACCACGCCACCCTGCCCACCGACGGCCTGGCGCAGCTGCGCGACGTGATGAAGGAAACCGAGGCCTTCGGCTTTGCCAACGCCCGCGCCGCCCAGCAGCAGCTGGGCGAGCGCATCCGCGCGCTGATGGCGGCCAAGGGCATCCGCAGCGTCGCGGCACCGGGCTTCCAGGCGCCGGGCGTGGTCGTCAGCTACACCGACCACGCGGACTGGGCCAACACCCAGGCCTTTGCCGCGCAAGGCCTGCAGATCGCCGCGGGCGTGCCGCTGGCCTGCGACGAACCGGCCGACTACCGCGCCTTCCGCGTCGGCCTGTTCGGGCTGGACAAGCTGAAGAACGTCGACCGCACGGTGGCCAGTTTCGAACGGGCCTTGAACGCGCTGCTTTGAGCCTGTTCCGGCTGCGCGCTTCGCTTCACAGCTCGGTGCGCAACCGCCAGATTTCCGGAAACAGCACCACGTCGAGCATCTTGCGAAGGTAGCTCACACCGCCGGTGCCGCCGGTGCCGCGCTTAAAGCCGATGACGCGTTCCACCGTCGTCACGTGGCGGAAGCGCCAGAGGCGGAAGGCGTCTTCCAGGTCGGTCAGCTCCTCGCCCAGCTGGTACAGGTCCCAGAAGGTCTCGGGCGCGCGATACACCTGCAGCCAGGCCGCTTCCACGCCGTCGTCGGCCACGTAGGGCAGGGTCCAGTCGCGCTGCGTGTGGCTGGCAGGCACAGCAAGCCCGCGCCGCGCCAGCAGGCGCAAGGCCTCGTCGTAGAGCGACGGGGCGTTGTACGCGGCGGCCACGTGGGCCAGCAGGTCGGCCCGGTGCGCGTGGGGCTGGAGCATCAGGCCGTTCTTGTTGCCCAGCCGGAATTCGATGCAGCGGTACTGCCAGCTCTGGAAGCCGCTGCTGCTGGCCAGGTACTCGCGCACGGCGCTGTATTCGGGCGGTGTCATGGTGGCCAGCACATCCCAGGCATGCACCAGCTGTTCCATGATCTTCGAGACGCGGGCGAGCATCTTGAAGGCGGGCTGCAGCCGGTCCTCGGAGACCGCCACCATGGCCGCCTGAAGCTCGTGCAGCAGCAGCTTCATCCAGAGTTCGCTGGTCTGGTGCTGCACGATGAACAGCATCTCGTCGTGCGCCGGGCTCAGCGGCTTCTGCGCGTTGAGCACCGCGTCGAGCTGCAGGTAGTCCCCGTAGCTCATCTCGGCGCTGAAATCCAGGCGCGCACCGTCGGGGTGGTCGGTGTTCTGGGGATGGATGGGGCAGCCGCTCATGCTCGTTTCGCTTTCCCGATTCAGGTCACCGCCTGGCGCCGGTTGAACTCCGGGCGCTGCCATTCGCCTCTGTCCAGCACCTGGTGCAGGTGTTCGGCAGCGTCCCAGGCATCGACGAAGCGCAGGTAGAGCGGGGTGAAGCCGAAGCGCAGCACGTCGGGCGCGCGGAAGTCGCCGATGACGCCGCGCGCGATCAGCGCCTGCATCACCGGATAGCCGATCTCGTCGTGCGCGAAGCACACCTGGCTGCCCCGCCGTGCGTCGTCCTGGGGCGACACCCGGCGCAGCTGCGGGCAGGTGGTGGCCACGCGGTCGGCGAACAGCCGCGTGAGGGCCAGCGACTTCGAACGCAGCGCGGCCATGCCGCCCAGCGGCTCGGCCGCCAGCACGGTGTCGACGCCGCAGTCCAGCGCTGCCATAGACAGCACCGGCGGCGTGCCGCAGAGGTAACGCGAGATGCCTTTGGCCGGCTGGTAACCGGGCGTGAACTCGAAAGGGGCGGCATGCCCCATCCAGCCCGCCAGCGGCTGCCAGAAGCGCCCGGCATGGCGCGGGTGGGCCCAGACGAAGGCCGGCGCGCCGGGGCCGCCGTTCAGATACTTGTAGCCGCAGCCCACGGCGAAGTCGGCGCCGTCGCGCGACAGGTCCACCGGCACCGCCCCCGCGCTGTGCGCAAGGTCCCAGATCATCAGCGCACCGGCCTCATGGGCGGCCGTCGACAGCGCGGCCATGTCGTGCATGCGGCCGGTGCGGTAGTTCACGTGGGTGAGCATCAGCACCGCCGTGCGGGCGTCCAGCAGGGCCGGCAGTTTGTCGGCCTCCGCCAGCACAAGTTCGAAGCCCTGCTGCGCGGCCAGGGCCTGGGCGATGTAGAGGTCGGTGGGAAAGTTGCTGCGTTCGCTCACGATGGTGTTGCGCCCGGGTGCGTCGGCCTTGACCATGGCCAGCGCCGCGCTGAGCACCTTGAACAGGTTCACACTGGTCGAATCGGCCACCACCAGTTCGCCTGCGCCCACGCCCACCAGCCGCGCGATCTTGTCGCCCAGCCGGCGCGGCATGTCGATCCAGCCCGCGCTGTTCCAGCTGCGGATGAGTCCCTCGCCCCACTCCTGGGTCACCACCTGCTGCACGCGGGCTGCGGTGCTGCGAGGCAGCACGCCCAGCGAATTGCCATCCAGATAGATCAGGCCTTCGGGCAGGCTGAACTGATCCCGCAGGCTGGCCAGCGGGTCGGCGTGGTCGAGGGCGATGGCGTCGCTGCGAGTCATGGAGTGGACTTTCACTTAAAGATCTATTGACGGTCCGTTGCGGACGTTGCAAGCCGACTGGGTCCCGTGGGCTGGGCGAGCCGGGTGGCCCCTTCCGCTCATGTCCCCCGCCCGCGCCCGGTCAGGTGCCTGGGGCA
>JANOBX010000237.1:0-20316 GCA_031411875.1 Burkholderiales bacterium
CGGTGGTTGCAAAGGTGGGCTGGGGCTGGCTGTGGCGCGCATCTGAGGCGCCGAGGAGCACAGGGCCCGCGGCCCTCGCGCGAAGCGCGACTCCACATCTGACTCATCGCGGGTGATTGAACGGAGCGAGCGCAGCGAGCGCAGTGAGTTCCGCGAGCTTGTGGATTTCGGGGCCGCGGGACCGAGCACCGCAGGGCAGTCGGAGCGCCAGCGGAGACCGCCGAAGCTAAGCGCCACAGCCAGCCCCAGCCCGCCTTTGCTGAGGGACCATGCAGGCACGAAGCAGCACGCGAACCGAAAGGCAGCAACGGGCAGACAGCGTGCAGCGCGTGCCCGGTGAAGCGGACAGTACCTGTGCCGAGAATAAGTGTGCGCATGGGGGTCTCCTGGGGGGTGGTGGGAGGACCGACGGCCGGCGTCTTTCTTCTCCGGGGTCAACGCGCAGCGCGCCCGACCCAACACCGTTCGCCGGGTGCAGGCTTCGCCGCGTGTCTGCCCGCCGCCGGGAGCAGGCGGCGATGATGGCGACATGCACATTGCCATCCTCACCGGCGGCGGCGACTGCCCCGGGCTGAACGCCGTCATCCGCGCCGTCACGCTGGCGCTCACCCGCGATGCCGGCACCCGCGTCACCGGCATCAGGCGCGGCTTTCTCGGGCTCGTCACGCGCGACGTGCTGCCCCTGGACCGCGACCGCGTCGCCGGCATCCTGGCCGAAGGCGGCACCATCCTCGGCACGCACAACCGCTGCGACCCGTTCCAGTACTTCGGGGCCGGCGGCGCCGATGTCTCGGCCCAGGCCATGGCCTACCTGGTCGAACTGGGCGTGGACGCGCTGGTGGCCATCGGTGGCGACGGCACCATGGCCATCGCCCATCGCTTTGCCAAGCTGGGCCTGCCGGTGGTGGGTGTGCCCAAGACCATCGACAACGACCTGCACCTGACCGACCGCAGCTTCGGCTTCGACAGCGCCGTGGCCGTGGTCAGCGACGCGCTGGACCGGCTGGGCACCACCGCGCGCAGCCACGACCGGGTGATGATTGCCGAGACCATGGGGCGCTACGCCGGCTGGATCGCGCTGGAAGGTGGCATGGCGGGTGGCGCCGACGTCATCCTGCTGCCCGAGATCCCGTTCAGCGTCGACGCCGTGGCCGCACACTGCCGCCAGCGCGAACAGCGTGGCCTGGCCACGCTGGTGGCCATTGCCGAGGGCGCGCATGCCCACGGTGGCACGATGACGGTGCAGGCCACCGTGGCCGACAGCCCCGACCCCTTGCGCCTGGGCGGCGTGGGCCACTGGCTGCAGCAGCAGCTGCAGCCGCGGCTGGACAGCGAGGTGCGCTCCACCCTGCTCGGCCACCTGCAGCGCGGCGGTTCGCCCACGGCTTACGACCGCGTGCTGGCCACACGCTTCGGCTGGCACGCGGCGCAGCTGCTACGGGCCGGGCAGACCGGGCAGATGGTGGCGCTGCAGGGCGACTGCTGCGTCGGCGTGCCGCTGGCAAGCGTGGCCGGCCGCAGCCGCAGCGTGCCTTCAGACCACCCGCTGCTTCAGGCCGCGCGGGGCATCGGTGTTGTCCTGGGCGAGCCGGGCGTGCTTGGCCTTGCGGCCCCGCACCCGCTCTCGCCACAGGCGGAATGAGCCCGGCTTGAGTTCGCGGCGCATCAGGGCGATCACGGCCGCTTCGTCCAGCGCGAACTGCGTGCGGATGGCTTCGAAAGGCGTGTGGTCGTCCCAGGCCATCTCGATGATGCGCGAGACGGTGGCGGGGTCGGGCCGCGGGTCGGGGTGGGGCATGGCGCATGGTACGGGTTCGACACGATGCCGATGCGTCGGCCGCGACCGCATGTCTGGCTAAACTGCCAGGACGCGAAGGCGCACTGCGGCGCGCACCCGCGCACCCCCGACTCCCCACTGCTCCGATTTCCCCGAACCCGATCCTGCCCATGCTGATCCGCATGCTCTACCTGAGCCGATCCGTCGGCCCGCAGACGACCACCATGACCAGTTCCATCCTGGCCACGGCGCAAGGCTTCAACCCGCAGCACGCGATTTCCGGCGTGCTGTGCCAGGGCCAGGGCTTCTTCCTGCAGGTGCTCGAAGGTGAACGGGGCGCCGTCAACCGCCTGTTCAGCCGCATCGCGCTGGACCCGCGCCACAAGGACGTGGAAGTGCTGCTGGTCGACGACATCGAGGAGCGCCGGTTCGGCCGCTGGTCGATGGCCCATGTGGTGCTGTCCGACCGCAGCCCGGTGGTGCCGCTGCAGCACCCTTCGTTCGACCCCTATGCCCAGTCCGGCCGGGCGCTGCTGGCACGGCTGGACGAGCTCATCGCCACCGGGCACCCGATCAAGAACGTCGTGGCCTGAGGCCGGCCGCCCCACGATGGCCTACGAGCTCTTCTACTGGCCCACGCTGCAGGGCCGCGGCGAATTCGTCAGGCTCGCGCTCGAAGCCGCGGGCGCAGCCTATGTCGACATCGCGCGCGGCAGCGAAACCGCCGGCCAGGGCCTGCCGGCGCTGCTGCACGGCCTGGCCGGCCCGCAGGACCCGCAGCGCCCCTTCGCCCCGCCCTATCTGCGCGACGGCAAGTTCGTCGTCGGCCAGACCGCCGCCATCCTGCAGTACCTGGGCCCGGAGCTCAAGCTGGTGGCGCGCAGCGAACAGGCGCGGGTGTGGACGCTGCAGATCCAGCTGACCATCGCCGACATCGTGGCCGAGGCCCACGACACCCACCACCCGGTGGACGTGAACCTGAGCTACGAAGACCAGCGGCCAGAATCCCGGCGCCGGGCCCTGGCCTTCTGCAGCTCGCGCATCCCGAAGTACTTCAGCTGGTTCGATCACCTCGTCAAGCACAACCCGGCTGGGCCGCGCTGGCTGGTGGGCGGCAAGCTCAGCTACGCCGACCTGTCCTTGTTCCAGCTGGTCGAAGGGCTGAGGTACGCCTTCCCCAACGCCACGCAGCGCGCCTTGCGCGGCAAGCCGTCGCTGCGCGACGTGCACGAGCGCGTCGCGGCCCTGCCGCGGGTGGCCGCCTACCTGGCCAGCGACCGGCGCATTCCGTTCAACGAGACCGGCATCTTCAGGCGCTATCCGGAGCTCGACCTGGTGTAGCCGGGCCGGGCCTCGCGTCACGCTGCCCGGCTGGAGCGCCCTTGATCAGGCGCAAGGCCAGCCGAGCCCGCCCGGCGCACCATGGCCATGCGGAAGGCACCCGACCACCGCTCCCACCCACGGAGAGTTCCCATGACCCTGTTCCACGCCGTCGTCGTCATCGACCACCACAGCGCCCAGATCCTGCAGTTCGACGAAGCCCATGTGCAATCGCAGAAGGTGAAGGCGCACAGCCACCACACCAAGCAGCACGGCAGTGCCGTGCGCACCGAACACGAATTCTTCGGCGAGGTGTGCGACGCGCTGGCCGGCATCGCCGAAGTGCTGGTCACCGGCCCCGGCACGGGCATCAAGGACTTCGAGCACTACGCGAGCAAGCACCGCCCGGAAACCGCCAGGCAGGTGGTGGCCTACGAAACCACCGATCACCCCACCGAGGCGCAGCTGGTGGCGCTGGCGCGCAAGTACTTCCTGAAGTACGACCGCAGCGCCGGCGTGCCCACGCCCAGCTGACGCAGCAACGCCCGGGTCAGCATCACCCCCAGGCCGCTGGCCGCGATGACGGCCAGGACCAGGCCGCCCACCTAGGCGGTGCTCATCGCACCATGGCTTTGCCGGGCCTGCTCGGCGCGAACCACCAGCAATTCCCTCTCGGCATCGTAGAAGGGCTTGTTCAGCGCGCGGTAGCCGTCCATGGCCGCCTGGTCTCGCCCCTTGGCGAATTCCCCGAAGAAGGCTTCCATGCTGCCGTCTGCGAACTTCGCGGCGCGTCGGGCCTGTATCAGCGAGTCGCCCACCGTCACGAATTCATTGCGGCGCTGCTGCATCTCGTCCAGGCGCCTCTGCTGCGCCAGGTTGTCGGCGGTCAGCTTCTTCAGCGTGTCCCAGGACGTGCCGAAGCCCGTCTGGCCGCCGGTCCAGGGCTCCAAAAAGGCGTCCTGCCCGGCCAGCAGGAAACCGCGGGCACCGGTTTCCATGTTGATCATGGACGCCAGGTTGTCCTGCGCCAGGTTCATCACCTTGTGGGTGTGGGTGTTCCAGCGTTCGGCTTCCGCGAGCTGCCGCGCGCTGTAGCCCGCCACAGCGACCACGATGACGAAGATGGCCAGGATCGCGCCGAACACGGTGCTGAACCGCGTCGCGAGCTTCATTCGGTTGAAAACGTCGGACATGTTTCCCTCGGTTGAATCGCCCGGAGTTGCCGAGCGGTTTCAATGTAGGGCGCATGGATCGGCACCTGCGGCCAGAACGGCAGCCGTGCCACGGCCCTTTTTTGGGCCTGACCGGTGTAGGGTTTTCCGCCTCCAGGGCGCCCGGGCCGCGTCTGCGGCCTACAGCTGCAGGCGCAGCAGCCGCGTGCCGTCGGCAGCGCGCTCGCCGATGCTGAAGCCCATTTCCCCGGCCAGCTGCAGCATGCGGCTGTTCTCGTCGAGCACCACGGCGGTCAGCGCCTGCGTGCCGCGGCCGTGCTGGTAGGCGGCCAGCTTGTGCATCAGCCGCGCACCCAGGCCGCCGCCTTTCAGGTCAGACCGCACGACGATGCCGAACTCGGCGTCGACGTTGTCGGGGTCGGCCACGGCTCGCGCCACGGCCAGGGTCTCGCCGGCCTCGTCCACGGCGATGAAGGCCATCTCGCGTTCGTAGTCGATCTGCGTCAGCCGCGCCAGCTCGCTGCGTTCGATGCTGCGCCGGCTGTAGAAGATGCGCATGCGAATGTCTTCCGGGTCCAGCCGTTCCAGGAAGCGGCGGTGGCGTTCCTCGTCGTCGGGGCGGATCGGCCGCACCAGCACCGGCTGGCCCTGCCAGTCCCAGCGTTCTTCCAGCTCGACCGGGTAGGGGCGGATGGCGAATCGCGCGGCGCCGCCTGGCGCGTCGGCCCGCACCCGCACGCGGGCGTCGAGCGCGACGACACCGCGGGCGTCGGCCAGCAGCGGGTTGATGTCCAGCTCCACGATCTCGGGCAGTTCGGCCAGCAGGCGCGACACGGCGATCAGCGTGTCCAGCACCGCTTGCATGTGCACCGGCGGCACGTCGCGCCAGCCGCGCAGCAGCCTGGCGATGCGCGTGCGGTTCACCAGCGCCTGGGCCAGCGGCAGGTTCAGCGGCGGCAGCGCCAGGGCGGTGTCGGCGATGACTTCCACCGCCGTGCCGCCCTGGCCGAACAGGATGACGGGGCCGAACAAGGGGTCCAGATTCGCGCCGACGATGAGTTCCAGCGCCTGTGAACGCTTCACCATCGACTGCACCGTGAAGCCCTGCAGCTCGGCCTTGGGTTCGTGCGCGCGCACGCGCTGCAGCATGGTGACGACCGCCGCGCGCAGCCCGGCTTCGTCGTCGATGTCGAGCATGACGCCGCCCGAGTCGCTCTTGTGCGAGATGTCGTTCGACAGGATCTTCAGTGCCACCGGCCAGCCGATGGCCAGCGCCGCGGCCACGGCCTCGTCGGCCGACAGGCCGGTGCGGCGCGTGGCCGCCACAGGCACGCCGGCGGCGGCCAGCACGGCCTTGGCCTCGGGTTCGCTGAGCATCTCGCGCCCTTCGGCCAGGGCCTGAGCGATCACGGCGCGCGCCGGGGCCAGGTCGGGCGCGGCCTGGCCGGCGTCGGCCGGTGGGGCTTCCATCAGCTGCGCCTGGTTGTGGCGCCAGGTGGCCAGCATCGAGACCGCGGCCACGGCCTGCTCGGGGGTGTCGTAGCAGGCCAGGCCGGCGCGCTGGAACACCTGGCGCGCTTCGGCCACCGCGTCGCCGCCCAGCCAGGCGCTGACCACGCGTTCGGCCTGCGGCTGCAGCAGCGGCACCAGGGCTTGGGCGATGCGCGCGCTGGGCACGATGGCGGTGGGGGCGTGCGTGAACAGCAGCATGCCGGCGTCGCGGTCGGCCAGCATGGCCTGCAGCGCGGCGACGTAGCGGGCCTCGGGTGCGTCGCCGATCAGGTCCACGGGGTTGCCGTGCGACCAGTTGGCGGGCAGAGCCGCGTCGAGCGCGCTGCGCGTGGCCGGCGACAGCGGTGCTAGCCCCAGGCCGGCCGCGGCCACGGCGTCGGCGGCCATCACGCCGGCACCGCCGCCGTTGGTGACGATGGTGATTTGGGCGGCGTCGCCGGCATGGGCGATGCCCGCCGTGCCGCCGGCCAGCCGGTCGAGCGTGAGCGCAGCGTCGAACAGTTCCTGCAGCGTGTCCACCCGCAGCATGCCGGCGCGGCGCACGGCGGCGTCGAACACGGCATCCGAGCCGGCCAGCGCGCCGGTGTGCGAAGCGGCTGCGGCCTGCCCCTGGGCCGAACGTCCGGCCTTCACCAGGATGACGGGCTTGTTGCGCGCCGCCGCGCGTGCCGCCGACATGAACTTGCGCGGTGCGCTGACCGATTCGATGTAGAGCAGGATGGCGCGCGTCTTCGCGTCGCTGGCCAGCCAGTCGAGCATGTCGCCGAAGTCGACGTCGGCGCTTTCGCCCAGCGACACGAAATGCGAGAAGCCCACGCCGCGCCCGCGCGCCCAGTCGAGCATGGCGGTGACGAGCGCGCCCGACTGCGACACGAAGGCCAGCTGCCCCGGCGCCGCACCCACGTGCGCGAAGCTGGCGTTCAGGCCGATGTGCGGCGACAGCAGGCCCAGGCAGTTCGGCCCCAGGATGCGCAGGAGGTGGCGGCGCGCGGCGTCGAGCATGGCCTGCTTGTCGGCCGCGCTGAAGCCGGCCGTGAGCACCACTGCGGCACGCGTGCCGCGCCGGCCCAGCGCCTCGATCAGCCCCGGCACCGTGGCCGGCGGCGTGCAGATCACCGCCAGCTCGGGCGTGGCCGGCAGCGCCGCCACGTTGGCGTAGCAGGGACTGTCGGCCAGGCGTTCATGGCGCGGATTGACCGGCCACAGCGCGCCCGCATACGTGCCGGTGCTCAGGTTGTGCCAGACCGTGCTGCCCACGCTGCCGGGGCGCAGCGAGGCACCGAAGACGGCCACCGAGGCCGGGTCGAACAGGGAATCGAGGTGGCGGATGCTCATGCGCTCATGATGCGCCCGGCGCGTGACCGGTTCCCCTCAACGCAGTTTGTCGGGCAGGGCTTCCGGGGGTGTCGGCGCCGCCAGCGCCCGGAGCAGCAGAGCGTTCAGGTCGTGCAGGCCGCCCAGCACCGGCCGCGCCGGTTCCAGGCCTGGCCTGAAGCCCAGCGCGACGAAGCGCGCCAGCAGCGCCGGGTCGCGCGTGACGATGTGCACCGGCACGTCCCAGTTCGCGCCTTCGCCGCTGACGCTGGCGGCGGGCTGGTGGTCGCCCACCCAGAGCATCACCGATTCGCGCGCCTCGGGCTGCAGCAGGTGGCCGCCCAGCCAGCGGTAGGTGTAGTCGAACATGCCCACGTAGTTCGGCAGCATGTCCAGCCAGTCGACATAGGCGGTGCGCAGGCGTTCGGTATCCGCCGCGCCGAAGGGGTCGGAGCTCAGCAGGCGTGCCCGGTCGGGCTGGTAGGGCGGCACCGGGCCGAAGGGCAGGTGGCTGGTGATGGTGGGAAAGAACAGGAAGCGCGGTGGCGCGTCGGCGCCCAGGGGGTGCAGCTGCTCGAAGCGCGCCAGGCTGAACTGGTCGGGCACTTTCCAGTAGCCCAGCGGCGGGCCGGCGTACTGCAGGTCGCGGGCGTCCAGGAACAGCTCGAAGCCGTAGAAGACACGTTCGGCCCAGTCCCAGCTCAGCGCCGGGTACAGCGCCACGGTCCGGTAGCCGGCGCGGCGGAACAGACTCGTCAAGGTCGGCCGCTGTGTGGTGAGCAGCAGGTCGTGGCGCAGCGGGTCGCTCAGGTCGATGCCCGACAGCAGCGTCAGGTGCGACAGCTCCGAGGCCCCGGCGAAGGTCGCCGCGCGCACGTAGGCCGAAGCGACGAGGCGACCGCTGGCAGCGATATCGGCCGCCAGTCTGGCGCGCGCCGGTGCCAGCTGCGGGCCGGCGCGCGGGTGTTCGAATGCCATCGCGCCGTAGCTTTCCAGGAACAGCAGCTGGAAGTCGCGCCCGCGCAGCGCGCCCAGCGCCTGTTCTGGCGGGGCCTGCATCGCCGCTTCCAGCACCTGGGCGGAAGGCAGCGCGGCTTCCACGCGCCCGGGTAGGAAGGCCGTGCTCAGCAGCAGCGCCTGCCGCGCGTAGGTGGGCGTGATCGGCTGGGCCACGAGGTGCCAGGTGACGCCGGGCGCCCAGCCGGCCAGGTGCGCCACCACTGCGGCGGTGGCCAGGCCGGCGGGCCACCAGGTCCACCGGGCGCGCAGGGCATAGGGCGCGGCGTCGTACGCCAGGCGCGCCACGGCCCAGCGCAGCAGCGCGAACAGCGCCGCCAGCAAGGCCAGCACGCCCGCGGCGGCGGCGGCCACCGCCCAGCCAGGGTAGTCGCGCGCCGACACCCACAGGAAGCGCGGAATCTGCTGCCCGTCCCAGTACAGGTTCACCGGCCGGCCGAACAGCGTGGGCACGGTGACATCGGCGTAGCGCCCCAGCAGCAGCAGCATGAACACCACCGCCAGGCCCGTGACCGCCCGCGGCGACAGGCGCCCGCGCCAGGCCACCGCCGCCAGCAGCAGCCCCCAGAGCGCCACGAACTCGGGTGCCAGCCGGGCGTCGGGCAGCACACCGGGCGTGGGCCACCAGTTGCGCAGGCTCAGCGCGGTGTTCAGCAGCATCAGGGCCAGCAGCGCCAGCGCGGCGCGGGGCCAGACGCGCGGCGCGGCGGCCTGGCGCACATCCCGGTCATCGCCCTGCGGGCGGCTCCTCGCGCTCATGCCGCTTCCGGCGCGCGCAGCGTTCCGGTGGCGATGTAGCCCATGCCCCACTGGGTGGTCTGGAACTGCCAGTCGGCCAGCTGCGGGGCGATGCGGTCCCAGGGGCTGCGCAGTTCGCCCGGGGCGCCGTTGTAGGCGTGGTTCTTCCAGTACACCCAGGCGTTCAGCGGCGCCAGCCAGGCCGGGAAGTACTTGATGCCGGCAATGGCCACGCGCGCACCGGGGCGGGCACAGGCCAGCACCTGGCGCAAGGCACTGGGCGAACGCAGGATGTCGTGGGTGTAGTGGAACAGCAGCGCGTCCACCGCCTGCGGCAGGGCCAGGGCCTGGGCCGCGGTCTCGAACAGCGTCACGTTGTCCCAGCCGGCAGTGGCCGCGCGAGCGCGGGCCTGCACCAGCATGTCGCCGCTGTGGTCGAAGCCGAAGACCCGGCCTCGGCGGCCGTCGGCGCCCCCCACCGCCTGGCGCAGCAGCGGCAGGCTCAGGCCGGTGCCGCAGGCGACGTCGAGCACGCTCTGGCCGGGCTGCAGGCGCAGCGCGGCAATGCAGCGTTCGCGGATGCCCCAGGTGGGGCCGCAAGTGCTGTCGTAGGCAGCGGCGCGTTGCCGGTACTTGGCCAGCGAGCGCTGACGCGTGGCTTCGTCGGGAATCGGGTTCAGGGTGCGGGGCATGGGCGGGCAGGCAGACGGGAGGATGCCACGCCGGACTGTGCAGCGTCGGCCCTGCCTCCCGCGGCCAGCGCCTCGGTCGCGAACCGACCTTGTCGGACTCTCGTTCCATCCTGCAGGCCAGAGGTCCGCCATCGGCGATAGTCCCGGGGCTCCCACCGTGATCTCCCGCGACCCCTTGCCCAAACCTGCCCTTCGCCGCGCCGCCCTCGCCGGGTGGCCGCGGCGGCTTCTGCCCTGGCTGTCCCTGGCCGCCACCGTCACGACTGCAGCGCCTGTGGACACCGTTGGGGCCGATGCCGCCATGGCCCGCCGCATGCAAGCCTGCACGCCCTGCCACGGCGCCACCGGCGTGGCCGGACCGGATGGCTACCACCCGCGCATCGCCGGCAAGCCGGCGGCTTACCTGCTGGCGCAGCTGCAGCACTTCCGCGAAGGCCGGCGCCAGAACCCGACCATGGCCCACCTGGTCGAACACATGGACGACGCCTACCTGCGCGACATCGCCGCGCATTTCGCGGCGCTGAACCTGCCCTATCCGCCGCCGCTGGGCACGGCTGCCGTGCGCCAGGCGGTGCCGGGCGCCGACCTGGCCCGCGGCGAACAGCTCGCCCGGCGCGGCGACGCCAGCCGCGCCCTGCCGGCCTGCGCCGCCTGTCATGGCGCGGCCTTGACGGGGGTGCTGCCGGCCATGCCGGGCCTGCTGGGTCTGCCGCCGGCTTATGTGATGGGCCAGGTGGGGGCCTGGCGCTCGGGCCTGCGCCGCGCCGCCGCGCCGGACTGCATGCACGAGCTGGCCGGCCGCTTGTCGGAATCCGACCTGGCCGCCGTGGCCGCCTGGCTGGCGCAACAGCCGCTGCCGGCCGACAGCGCTCCGGCGCCGGCCCTGCCGGCGCCCTTGCCGCTGGCCTGCGGCAGCCAGGACCGCTGATGCCGAACGGACAGCCGCCACCCCGGCCAGCAGGCACGGGTACGCCGGGTGAACCCCGTGGACCCGCCGAATGGCCGTCCACCCGCCCGGCAGCCCGCGCCGCACGGTGGCCGCGCCCGCGCTGGCCCGCCGCGCTGGGCACGCTGCTCATCGTGCTGGCCCTGGCCGGCTGGGTGGCCTGGCAGAACCTGCGCGGCGACCTCCATGCGCCAGGCGCCGACAGCAGCGTGCCCGTGACGCCCGAGCTGGTGGCACGGGGCTCCTACCTGGCCCTGGCGGGCAACTGCGCCGGCTGCCACACCGCCCGCGGTGGCGCGCCCTATGCCGGCGGGCGTGGCATCGCCACCCCGTTCGGCACGGTCTACGCCGGCAACCTGACGCCCGATGCCGACACTGGCCTGGGCGCCTGGTCGGCCGGCGACTTCTGGCGCGCCCTGCACAACGGCCGTTCACGCGACGGCCGGCTGCTGGTGCCGGCCTTCCCCTACCCGCACTACACGCAGGTGACGCGGGCCGATGCCGACGCGCTGTTCGCCTGGCTGCGCAAGCTGCCTGCGGTGGCCCAGGCGAACACGGCCCACACGCTGCGCTTCCCCTACGACAGCAGCTTGGCGCTGGCGCTGTGGCGGGCCCTGTTCTTCCGCCCCGGCGAATTCCAGCCCCGGCCCGAGCAGTCGCTCGAGTGGAACCGCGGCGCCTACCTCGTCCAGGGCCTGGGCCACTGCGCCGCCTGCCACGCCGGGCGCAACCTGCTGGGGGCCACGCGCGACGACGCGGCGCTGGCCGGCGGCGAGATTCCGCAGCAGAACTGGTATGCGCCCTCCTTGTCCGACCCCGCCCAGGCAGGCGTCGCGCACTGGCCGCGGGCCGACGTGGTGGCGCTGCTGCAGACCGGCATCTCGCCCCAGGCTTCGGTGCTCGGGCCCATGGCCGATGTCGTGTTCCGCAGCACCCGCCATCTGCAGGCCGACGACCTGCAGGCCATGGCCACCTATCTGCAGGCCTTGCCGCAGCAGGCGGTGCCGCCGGCGGCCGTGCGCGAAGCCCCCGACCCTGCCGTGCTGGCCGAAGGCGCGCGCCTGTACGAACGCGACTGCAGCGACTGCCACGGCCGCCAGGGCGAAGGCGTGCCCGGCGCCTACCCGGCGCTGGCCGGCAACCGCACGGTGACGATGGACCCGCCCACCAATGTGCTGCGCGTCATCCTGGCCGGGGGTTTTCCGCCCACCACGGCCGGCAACCCGCAGCCGCACGGCATGCCGCCGTTCCAGGGCCGCTTGAGCCCGGCGGAACTGGCGGCGGTGGCCACCAGCATCCGCCAGTCCTGGGGCAACCGCGCACCGGCCGTGCTGCCGCAGGACGTGCTGCGCCTGCGCTGAGCCGGGCTGCCCCGGCCCGGGGCTGTCAGGCGGCCCGGGTCAGCGCCAGGATCTGCGCCACCAGCTCGCGCTTCATCGCGTCGGCGCTGGCGTTGGGGCCCTGGCAGGTGCCCGCGGCTTCGTGGCCGCCGCCGCCGTGCTGCAGCATCAGTTCACCCACGTTCATGCGGTTGCCGCGGTCGAAGATGCTCTTGCCCACGGTGTAGACCGTGTTCTGTTTCTCGCGGCCCCACATCACGTGCATGCTGACGTTGCATTGCGGGTACATCGCGTAGACGACGAAGCGGTTGCCGGCGTAGATGACGGCTTCCTCGCGCAGGTCGAGCACGACGAGCTGGCCATGGACCTCGGCCACGCGCGCGATCTGCTCGCGGAACAGCGCGTGCTGGGCGAAGAACAGCTCCACGCGTTCCTTCACGTCCGGCAGCGCGAGGATGTCCTCGATGGCCATGTCGCGGCAGCAGTCGATGAGCATCATCATCAGCTGGTAGTTCGACACCCGGAAGTCGCGGAAACGGCCCAGGCCGGTGCGCGCGTCCATCAGGAAGCTGAGCAGTTCCCAGCCCTTCGGGTCGAGCACGTCGTCGCGGCTGAAGCCGGCGCTGTCGGCCTTGTCGACCGCGTCCATCATCTCGTCGCTGACTCGCGTGAAGCGGGCCTTGCCGCCGTAGTGGTCGTAGACCACGCGCGCGGCGCTCTTGGCCTGCGGCTGCAGGATGTAGTTGGCCGGGTGTTCGCCGCCGTTGCGCAGCAGCTCCGACGCGTGGTGGTCGAAGCACAGCCCGCAACCTGGCACGTAAGGCAGGTTGGTGATGATGTCGCGGTCGGTGACGGCGACCTTGCCGTCCTGCATGTCCTTGGGATGCTGGAAGACGATCTCGCCCAGCAGGCCCAGTTCCTTCAGCAGCACGGCGCAGACGAGGCCGTCCATGTCGCTGCGGGTGATGAGGCGGTATCTCAGTTCGACGGGTGCGTTCATGCGGGCGGTCTCACGGCGGACGTTGGGGTGGTGACGGGCTTTCGGCAGCCCGCAGCCGAGCTTGAGCCCGCGGCACCCGCCGCCGTTCAGTCCCGCGGCCGCATCGTCAACACGCGCACGGTTCGCGTGGCCACCGTCACTTCCCGCAGGAAGCAGCTCAGCCCGGCCACCAGGCACAACATGGCGGCGATGAAGAGCAGGCCGACCACGGTCTTCAGGTCGGTGGCGAAGAAGGCGTCGACGAAGAGCAGCGTCACCACCAGGCAGACGAGCAGGGCCGACACGGTGCAGAAGTTGATGGCCCAGCTGGCGACGACACGCCGCTGCTCCAGCGTCACCAGTTCCAGGCTGGCCGCCACCCGGCTTTCGTCGCTGAGCCCGTGCCAGGCGCTTTCGAAGTGTCGGGCGCGGTCGATGATGCGTGCCAGCCGCGTGGCCATCACGCCCAGCAGGGCGGCCACCCCTGTGAGAAGGAACACCGGCGCCACCGCCAGCTGGATGGCAGAGGCAATCACCGGCAGGTTCGCCGGGTCGGTGTTCAGCAGAGGCATCGTCGCGCGACCCGGGCGGCAGGGGGGATTCCCCCGCCCATGGTAGCGGTCACCGGCAGCAGGGTGCGGCCTAGGCCGCGACGGCTTCGGCGGGTGCCGGGGTGCGGATCAGGTGGTCGAAGGCCGACAGCGCCGCCTTCGAGCCTTCCCCGGCAGCGATGACGATCTGCTTGTAGGGCACGGTGGTCACGTCGCCTGCGGCGAAGATGCCGGGCAGGCTGGTTTCGCACTTCACGTCGATGACGATCTCGCCGTATTTCGACAGTTCGACCGTGCCTTTCAGGAAGTCGGTGTTCGGCACCAGTCCGATCTGCACGAACACGCCGGCCAGTTCCACCGTGTGCTCGGTGCCGGTCGGGCGGTCCTTGAACTTCAGGCCATTGACCTTCTGGCCGTCGCCGGTGATTTCGGTGGTCTGCGCACTCGTGTGAATCGTCACATTCGGCAGGCTTTTGAGCTTGTTCACCAGCACCGCGTCGGCCTTCAGGCTGTCGGCGAATTCGAGCAGGGTGACATGGCCCACGACACCGGCCAGGTCGATGGCGGCTTCCACACCGGAGTTGCCGCCGCCGATGACGGCGACCTTCTTGCCCTTGAAGAGCGGGCCGTCGCAGTGCGGGCAGTAGGCCACGCCCTTGGTGCGGTACTCGGCCTCGCCGGGCACGTTGACGTTCTTCCAGCGTGCGCCCGTGGCCAGGATGACGGTGCGGGCCTTGAGCTCGGCGCCGTTTTCCAGCTTCACGGTGGCCATGCCGCCGTGGTCGCCGGCGGCCTGCAGCTTGGCCACGCGCTGGCCGTTCATGATGTCGACACCGTAGTGGCGCACCTGCGCTTCCATCGCAGCAGCGAACTTCGGCCCTTCGGTTTCCATCACCGAGATGTAGTTCTCGATGCCCAGGGTGTCCAGCGTCTGGCCGCCGAAACGCTCGGCGACGATGCCGGTGCGGATGCCCTTGCGCGCGGCATACACGGCCGCAGCCGCGCCGGCGGGGCCGCCGCCGACGATCAGCACGTCGAAGGCTTCCTTGGTCGCCAGCTTGGCGGCGTCGCGCGCGGCAGCACCCGTGTCGACCTTGGCCAGGATCTCGCCCAGCTCCATGCGGCCGGAGCCGAAAGGCTGGCCGTTGAGGTAGACCGTGGGCACGGCCATGATCTGGCGCTCGTCCACTTCGTCCTTGAACAGCCCGCCGTCGATGGCCACGGCCTTGATGCGCGGGTTCAGCACCGCCATCAGGTTCAGGGCCTGCACGACGTCGGGGCAGTTGTGGCAGGTGAGGGACATGTAGGTCTCGAAGACCATGTCCTGGTCGAGCGAACGCACCTGTTCGATGGTGTCGGCGTCGACCTTCGGCGGGTGCCCGCCGGCCTGCAGCAGGGCCAGCACCAGCGAGGTGAATTCATGCCCCATCGGAATGGCGGCAAAGCGCACGCCCATCTGGGCGCCGGCGCGGGAGATGTTGAACGACGGACGGCGCGCATCGCTGCCGTCCAGCCGCAACGTGATCTTGTCGGACAAGCCCGCCACGTCTTCCAGCAGATCGCGCATCTCGGTCGAAGCCGGGCGCTCGTCCAGCGAAGCCACCAGCTCGATGGGCATGGTGACACGTTCAAGGTAGGCCTTGAGCTGGGCTTTCAGGTTGCTGTCCAACATGGCGGGATGTCCTAGGTGAGAGAAGAACTTAGATCTTGCCGACCAGGTCGAGCGACGGGGTCAGCGTGGCGGCACCTTCGTTCCACTTGGCAGGGCAGACCTGGCCGGGGTTCTTGGCGGTGTACTGGGCGGCCTTCAGCTTGCGCAGCGTTTCCTTCACGTCACGGGCGATCTCGTTGCTGTGCACCTCAGCAGTCTTGATGACGCCATCGGGGTTGATGACGAAGGTGCCGCGGTAGGCTAGGCCGTCGGCATCGATGTGCACGTCGAAAGCGCGGGTCAGGGTGTGGGTGGGGTCGCCCACCAGCGGGAACTTGGCCTTGCCCACGGCCGGGCTGGTCTCGTGCCAGACCTTGTGCGAGAAATGGGTGTCGGTCGTGACGATGTAGACCTCGGTGCCCAGCTTCTGGAATTCGGCGTAGTTGTCGGCTGCGTCTTCCACTTCGGTGGGGCAGTTGAAGGTGAAGGCGGCGGGCATGAAGATGAGGACCGACCACTTGCCCTTCAGGCTGGCATCGGTGACTTCGACGAACTTGCCGTTGTGGAAGGCCTGGGCCTTGAACGGGACGACGGCGGTGTTGATCAGGGACATGGCGAACCTTTCGGTGAGGTGGGAGGGAACTGGAGGCAGAAGTTTGACGACAGCCGGAATTTTGTGTGCGGCGCGGCATTTGAATGATTGATTGACGTCATAAAGGCGATTGGCACCCGCTATTGCCCGGCCGGTCTGCGATGCGTCGCTACGATGCCGGCATGGCGAACTATCTGGACACCGGCAGCTGGCCGCGGCGTGACGCGTTCTTGCATTTCGGCGGATTCGAACAACCCTTCTTCAGCCTGTGCACGCGCCTGGACGTGGCGCTGCTGAAGACGGCCCTGGCGCGCCAACCCCAGCCCGGCGGCCTGAGCCTGGCCTGCCACCACGCGGCCCTGCGCGTGGCCAACGAGCAGATGCCTTTCAGGCTGCGCCTGGAACGCCAGGCCGACCCGGCGGCCAGCTCCCGCGTGCGCATTCATGGCCGCGTCGACGGCAGCACCACCGTGCTGCGCAGCGACGACAGCTTCGGCTTCGCCCATCTGCCCTGGCGGCCAGGTTTCGCCGAATTCCGCGCTCAGGGCGCACGCGCGATGCAGGACGTACGCGACGGCCCCCCGGGCTTCCACGAGCCACCCGCCGGCCCGGACGATGCCGACGCCGATGCAGCCCTGATGTACTTCACCACCCTGCCCTGGGTGCACTTCACCAGCTTTGCCCACGCACGGCCGCTGACGGGCGCCGATTCGGTGCCACGCGTGGCCTTCGGTCGAATCGATGCCGAAGGGGCGCGGCAGTGGCTGCCCGTGGCCCTGGACGTGCACCACGCCTTAATGGACGGTGTGCATGCCGGGCGGTTCCTTCAGGGCCTGGAGGCGGCCTTGACGGCGCCGGAGGGCTGGCTGGGCGGATGACGCTTTTTGCTGGCGTTCGACCCGGATCAGAAAGGCTCGGCGCGTGCGAACCGGAGTGCTGCGTCGCGCTCGAGACGTTCGAGGTTCAGCCGCCCGGCCGGGGCGGCCCTTTCCTGCCGCCAGGACCGCCAGGGCGGCCAGGACCGCCAGACCGGACCGGGCCCCCGGGCCCACCGGGTCGGCCCGGGCCACCCCGCCCGCCTTCGCCCTGGCGTGGACCACGGCCTTCATCGCGGCGTGGTCCGGGGGCATGGCGGTCTGCGTTCGGGGCGTTGCGGGCCTCGGCGGCACCTGGCGCGTTGCGGCCGGGCCGCCCCTTTGCCGGCTCGGTTTCCGCAGCCCAGGCCGGTCGCTCGGCGGCTTCCTGGCGGGCCTGCGCCAGCAGGCCGTCGAGGTCGGCGTCGGCCAGGCCTTTCAGGGCGCAGAAATTGGCGCGCGTGAGCGTGCTCGTTTCGAAGGCGCGCAGCAGCAGGGCGCGTTCGCGGCGGCCTTGCTGGTCGGCTTCGCGTTGCTGGCGAAGCGCGGCGTCGGCTTCACGCCTGGCGGCTTGTTCGGCCACGCGCCGGGCATCGACGATGGCGCGGCGGCGCGCCAGTTCCGTCACCGCGGCTTCACGGTGTTCGGCGGCCAGTTCGCCGGCGGCCAGGCCGTCGAGGTCGTAGCGCTGGGCTTCGCGGGTGAGTGCCAGCACATACGGCGTGCCCGTGGTGTAGCGGTGCAGGAAGGCCGACAAGGTCTTGCGCGTGAAAACGCCCGGCGCGCGGGCCTGGATGTCGGCCTGGATGCGCAGCTTCAGCGGCTTGGGCTGCTGCAGGTTGAAGAGTGCCGGGAACAAGGCCGCCAGTCGGGCGGAGCATTGCGCCGGCGACAGGTCGGCGGGGACTGGTGCGCTGGCCGGCCTGGCCTCGTCGACCTGCATCTCTTCTGCTGGGTCCTGCCCGGGGATCGATTCCGGGGCGACTTCGCCCGTCACGGCGGCGGCCGCTTCGGCGTCCGCTGGAGCGGCCTCCGGCAGGGTCGCGGGTGCGCCCATGCCTTCAGGAGTCGCCTGGACCGGGATCGAATCTTTGTCTGCTTGCTGCATGGATGGGCATTGGCACCGCGGGGGGGTGGATTGTCGCCGCTGCAGGCCACGTAGAGTCGCTGTCCTACGTTGTCTCGTTTTGCATCACGCCGATGGCGGTGTTTCCACAGGGCCTGAGCCAGATCGATGCGCGCTGCAACGCCGGCGAGCGCCGCATGCTGCACCAGCTGAAACGTTGCCTGGAAGACGACTACATCGTCTGGCACGACGTGCCGCTGGGCCCGAAGGCGCGCCAGCCCGACTTCGTCATCCTGAGCCCGCGCTGGGGCGTGCTGCTGCTGGAAGTGAAGGACTGGCGCCGCGCCACGCTGGGCCGCGCCACGCGCGACGCGGTGGAACTGCACACCGCGCGCGGCCCGGTCACCCAGGCCCACCCGCTGCGACACGCGCGCGACTACGCGATGGAGCTCGTGGCCCTGATGCAGCAGGACCCGGCCCTGGTGCATGGCGAAGGCCCGTTTGCCGGCCGTCTGCTGTTCCCCTACGGCTGGGGCGTGGTGATGTCGGGCCTGAAGCGTGCCGACCTGGACCGGGCCCAGGACTTCGACACCCTGTTCCCGCCCGAGCGCACCCTGCTGCGCGACGACCTGGACGACGGCGTCGGCGCAGAAGCCTTCCAGCACCGCCTTTGGGGCATGTTCACCGTCAGCTACCCGCACACCCTGAGCCTGCCGCAGCGCGACCGCGTGCGCTGGCACCTGTTTCCCGAAGTGCGCCTGACGCAGCAGGCCACGCTGGACTTCGGCGCGCCCCAGCCGCCGCGCCTGCCCGACCTGATGCAGGTGATGGACCTGCAGCAAGAGCAGGTGGCGCGCACGCTGGGCGAAGGCCACCGCGTGATCCATGGCGCCGCAGGCTCTGGCAAGACCATGATCCTCATCTACCGTGCGCAGTTCCTGGCCGGCACGGCGCGGCCCGACCGGCCGATCCTGGTGCTGTGCTTCAACCGAACGCTGGCCGACCGCATCGACGCGCTGCTGCGCCTGCGCGGGGTCGACGAACGTGTCCAGGTGCGCACCTTCCACAGCTGGTGCCAGGACCTGGTGCGCAGCTACCAGCTGGGTTCACCGCCGCGCCAGGCGCTCAGCGGCGAGGCCTACTTCCAGGCCCTGGCGCAGTCGGTCGAACAGGCGGTGGACACCGGCCGCGTGCCGGGCGGCCAGTACCACGCGCTGCTCATCGACGAAGCCCACGACTTCGAGGATTCCTGGCTGCGCATCGCCGCGCGCATGGTCGACCCGGCCACGCGCAGCCTGCTGGTGCTGTACGACGACGCGCAGTCCATCTACCGGCTGCAGCAGGCGCGCCAGCGCAAGTTCAACTTCAGCAGCGTGGGCATCGAAGCGCGGGGCCGCACCAGCGTGCTGCGCCTGAACTACCGCAACACGGCCGAGGTGCTGGCGCTGGCGATGCAGTGCACCCAGGGCCTGCTGGGCGCGGACGGCGACGGGGGCGACCGGAGCGCCGCCCCCGACGAAGACCAGCCCACCCGCGTGGCCCCGGCCACCGCCGGCCGCCGCGGCCCGCTGCCGGTGCTGATGGAAGCCCGCCACGCCCTGGAAGAAGCCGAACTGCTGGCCGAGCGCCTGGCCCAGGCCCATGCCGACGGCCTGGGCCTGAACGAGATGGCGGTGCTGTGCCGCACGCGCACGCAGATGCGGCCGATCGAAGCCGCGCTTCGCCGCCGCGGCCTGGCCGTGCAGTCGATGGAAAGCCAGGCCTTCCGCCGCTTCGACTGGCAGCGCCCGAGCGTGAAGCTGGTGACGATGCACAGCGCCAAGGGATTGGAATTCGCGCTCGTCTGCGTCGTCGGCCTGCAGGCCCTGCCGCTGCGCGACGAAACCCTGGCCGAGGCGATGCGCCTGCTCTACGTGGCCCTGACGCGGGCGACGCTGCAGCTGGTGCTGTCGGCGCAGGTCGCACCCGGCGCGTGCAGCCCGCTGCTGGCGCTGGTGCGCGAGGCGCTGGCCAGCGTCGGCAGGCAATTCGCGGCCGAGGCAGAATCCGCCCCCCATGGTCAAGCCCCCCGCCCCTGTTGACAACACCAAGCCCGAACGCTGGGCCATCGACGCAGGCGACGCCGCGCAGGCGGTGTTGACGATCCCGGCCGATGCCCGGCGCGAGCGCCGCTTCGAGATCAGCTGCGCCATGACGGTGGGCCTGCGCGAACCCCAGCCCGGGGCCTGGCACCAGATGACGGTGCAAGCCGGCGGCGCCCAGCAGTGGCAACGCCGCGTGCCCACCCAGAACCCGGGTGCCTGGGACGGGCTGGACTACCGCTTCACCCGCACCGTGCCCGTGGGCCAGGCCCTGCGCCTGGTCGTCAGCGTGGCATGCCAGGGCGGCCGGCGGCGCAGCTTGCAGGTCGAGGCCGAAGAGATCTAGATCGACTGCTGTCGGCCCGTTGCGGCCATTCACGTTTGCGCGCCAGCTTGGTCCCTGAGCAAAGGCGGGCTGGGGCTGGCTGTGGCGCTTAGCTTCGGCGGTCTCCGCTGGCGCTCCGACTGCCCTGCGGTGCTCGGTCCCGCGGCCCCGAAATCCACAAGCTCGCGGAACTCACTGCGCTCGCTGCGTTCAATCACCCGCGATGAGTCAGATGTGGAGTCGCGCTGCGCGCGAGGGCCGCGGGCCCTGTGCTCCTCGGCGCCTCAGATGCGCGCCACAGCCAGCCCCAGCCCACCTTTGCAACCACCGTGTCTTCCCTCCTCCGTGGCGCGCCGACGTGGTGGCGGGGCTGGGAGAGTCGGGTGGCC
>JANOBX010000238.1:0-4485 GCA_031411875.1 Burkholderiales bacterium
GCCGGTGGCGCCAGGGTGGCGGCATTCAGGCCGTGCGCCAGGGCAGGTCCCAGGGTGTAGCCCGCCACGTCCACCGGGCGGCCGGCGGCCAGTTCCTGGCGCAGGCCCTCCACGACACCCTTGCCGCCGCCATCGGCCAGCTGCGCGGCCGCCTTTAGGCGCAGGAACTGCTGCAGAGCCTGGCGACCTTGAAGCACGGGCTGCCACAGCAGCAGGTGCACGGGGTCGGCCCACATGTCGGCTGCCGCCGTGGCCAGCATGGCGCCTTCACGGTGACCCCAGATCCAGGTCGGGTGGTGTGAACCAAGCCCCGGGTGGCGCAGTGCCAGCCAGGCCAGAGCGTCCAGCACGTCCTGCACCCAGTCGTCCCAGCTTGCTTGCGAGCACTCGCCGCTGCTGTCGCCGCAGCCCAGCAGGTCGATCTGCAACACGTCGAAACCCGCTCCAGCCAGGGCGCGTGACTGCAGTGCGGCCATGCGCCGGCTCTTGTTCATGGCTTCGGCGAAGGGGTGCACGTACAGCACCGCGCCACGCCGCGTCGGGCCAGCGGCCGGGTGGTGCAGGTACAGGCGTCGCCCACTGCGGCCGCCACCAGAGGCCTGGAAAGAGGCTTCCAGCGCGGGCGTCATCTGGGCGGCGGACGCTTCAGGCGGCGAGCTTGCCCGCCACGAAGTCGACCAGGCTGCCCACCGTGGCGAAAGTGGCGCCCTCGATTTCGTCGTCGTCGACGACGATGCCGAAGCGTTCTTCCAGCGTCGTCAGGAGGCTCACCACCGCCATCGAGTCGAGTTCAGGGATGGCACCCAGCAACTGCGTGTCGGCTGTGAACCGCAGCGCGCGGCCACCCAGGCTGAGGGTTTCGTCTAGCACTTGCAGGACTTGCGCCTGAACTTCCATGGATGCGATCTCGCTCGGGGGGTTTTGCAGCCTTTAAATTCTAGAGGGCCCCTTCGCCGCGGTGCTGCCGAAGCGGCCTGGCGATGCCCGCGTGGCGTGCGATGTTGCATGTGATCCGTCACGCATCGCCTGCTGCTGCCCGCTGCGGCTGGCGCTAGAGTGCGCGGCAGGCCGCCCGTCGGGCGGCGCCTGGAAACACGCCCTCCATGCTCGAATCGACATTGCTTCACGAGTTGATCACCTGTTCGGCCGAGCGCTCGCCCGGCGCTGCGGCATTGACGGATGGAGCGCGCACGCTGACCCACGGCGAGCTGCAGTTGGCGGTGCAGGCCCTGGCTTGTGGACTTTCGGGCTTGGGGTTGCGGCGCGGTGAACGTGTCGGCATCTATCTTGAGAAGCGCCTGGAGACGGTCATCGCCAGCTTCGCTGCGCCTGCGGCAGGCGGGGTCTTCGTGCCCATGAACCCTCTGCTGAAGCCCGAGCAGGTGGCCTTCATCGCGCAGGATTGCAACGTCCGCGTGCTCCTGACGTCGCCCGAGAGGCTGGCCTTGTTGTTGCCGGTGCTCGGCCTGTGTCGCGACCTTCGCCACGTGGTGCTGACGGAGCCGGCCACCTCGCCGCTGGACCTGCCCCCCGCGGTGGCGCTGCACGTCTGGGCCGACCTGCTGGCCGGTGCGCCCGGTCGCACACCCGGCCCGGTCGGC
Organism: Burkholderiales bacterium; assembly: GCA_031411875.1. GTDB lineage: Bacteria > Pseudomonadota > Gammaproteobacteria > Burkholderiales > Burkholderiaceae_C > Rubrivivax. The sequence goes on from JANOBX010000238.1 coordinate 1,602, forward strand.
CACCGCGTCATCGACACAGACCTCTGCGCCATCCTCTACACCAGCGGCAGCACCGGCCGTCCCAAAGGGGTGGTGCTCAGCCACCGCAACCTGGTCGCCGGCGCCAAGAGCGTGGCCAGCTACCTGGAGAACGGCCCGAACGACACCCTGCTGGCCGCCTTGCCGCTGAGCTTCGACGCCGGCTTCAGTCAGCTGACCACGGCCTTCAGCGCGGGTGCCCGGGTGGTGCTGTTGAACTATCTGCTGCCGCGCGACGTGCTGAAGACCATGGCGCGGGAAAAGGTCACGGGTCTGACGGCGGTGCCGCCGCTGTACATCCAGCTGTCGCAGCTGGACTGGCCTGCCGAGGTGGCGGCGAACCTGCGCTACTTCGCCAACACCGGCGGCCGCATGCCGCGCGAGACCCTGGACGCGCTGCGGGCCCGCGTGCCGGCGGCCAGACCGTTCCTGATGTACGGCCTGACCGAGGCCTTCCGCAGCACCTACCTGCCGCCGGAAGAGGTGGACCGCCGCCCCGACTCCATCGGCAAGGCCATCCCCAACGCCGAGATCCTGGTCTTGCGCGAGGACGGCAGCGAATGTGCGGCCGACGAACCCGGTGAACTGGTGCACCGTGGTGCCCTGGTCGGCCAGGGCTACTGGAACGACGCCGAGAAGACCGCCGAACGCTACAAGCCGCTGCCCGCCGGCGCGGGCGGGCGCGAGGCCGGGCTGCAGCTGCCGGAATACGCGGTATTCAGCGGCGACACGGTGCGGCGTGACGCCGAAGGCTTCCTCTACTTCATCGGCCGCCGCGACGAGATGATGAAGACCAGTGGCTACCGCGTCAGCCCCACCGAGGTGGAAGAACTGCTGTATGCCACGAAGTTGGTCGGCGAATGCGTGGCGTTCGGTGTAGACCATGCCGTGCTGGGCCAGGCCATCCAGGTGATTGCCACGCCGCCGGCCGGTGCTGACGCCCTGGACCAGCAGGCCTTGCTGGCCGAATGCAAGCGCCGCATGCCGGCCTACATGGTGCCGGCCGGCATCACCGCCGCCACCGGCCCGTTGCCGCGCAACCCGAACGGCAAGATCGATCGCAAGCTGCTCAGCACCCAATGGGTGGAATCGCAGGCCGCTGCGCAGTGAACGATGATGCGCCCCTGGTTGAGCAATTGAACGCATGAACACACCACCACCCTCAGTGCGCACCGCCCCTGTGCACACCGCCATGGACCAGTTTCAGTGGGACCAGGGCGACCTGCTGGTCAACGGCGTGCCCTTGCGGGTGCTGGCCGCACGCGTGGGCCAGACACCCTTTTACGCCTACGACCGCGGCCTGCTGCGTGCCCGCGTGGCACAGCTGCGTGCTGCCCTGCCCCAGGCCGTGAAGCTGCACTACGCCATGAAGGCCAACCCCATGCCGGCGGTGGTGCAGTTCATGGCCGGCCTGGTGGAAGGCATCGACGTGGCTTCCGCCGGCGAGCTGAAGGTGGCGCTGGACGCCGGGGCGAACCCGGCCGAGGTGAGCTTCGCCGGCCCCGGCAAGCGCGACCCCGAGCTGCTGCAGGCCGTGGCTGCTGGCGTGCTGGTGAACGTGGAAAGCCCGCGCGAGCTGCCGGAGCTGGCAGCCGCCGCGCAGCGCCTGGGCATGCCGGCCCGCGTGGCGCTGCGCGTGAACCCCGACTTCGAGCTCAAGGGCTCGGGTATGAAGATGGGCGGGGGCCCGAAGCAGTTCGGCGTGGACACCGAACTGGTGCCCGAGCTCCTGGCCTTCATTGCCCGCGAAGCGTGCAGCGGCCTGGCGTTCGAGGGTTTTCACCTTTTCGCGGGCTCTCAGAATCTGAAAGCGGAGTCCATCTGCGAAGCGCAGGTGAAAAGCTACGAGCTTGCCTTGCGGCTGGCGGGCGAAGCACCTGGCAGCCTGCCCCCGGTTCAGTTCTTGAACTTGGGCGGCGGCTTTGGCATCCCCTATTTCCCGGGCGAAAGACCTCTGGACCTGGCGCCCATCGGCGTCAACCTGCAGGCCATCACCGAGCGCATGGCGCGGGAGCTTCCGGCGGCCCATGTCGTCATCGAACTGGGGCGCTACCTGGTCGGCGAGGCGGGGCTGTACGTGTCGCGGATCGTTGACAGAAAGTTGTCGCGCGGGCAGGTCTATCTGGTCGCCGACGGCGGATTGCATCACCACCTCGCGGCATCGGGCAATTTCGGCCAGGTGGTGCGAAAGAACTATCCAGCCACGGTGGTGCCACAAGGCGCGCGGGCAGGTTCGGATGAGCTCGAGGTGGCATCGGTGGTGGGCCCGCTGTGCACGCCGCTGGACCTGCTGGCAGACCGCATGGCCATGCCGCGCGGCGAGGTGGGAGACCTGGCGGTCGTGTTCCAGAGCGGAGCCTATGGCGCTTCGTCCAGCCCGCAGGGGTTCCTGGGGCACCCGGCGGTGGTTGAAGTGCTGGTTTGAATTGAACAGAACAGAACAAGAGCCCGAATATGAAAAGTGTATTGCGCGGCCTGGTGGCCAGCATGGGGTACGAGCTGTGCCGCCTGTCCCCGCTGGAAGTGAAGGACCTGCCAAAAGACCTTCCGATGAATTACAAGGAAGCGCAGGTCTATCGCGGGCTCACGGCCAGCGGCCAGATTTCGCTGGTGGAGGCGCGCTTCCTGATGCAGCTGGTGGCCAGCAGCGACCCAACGCGGCCCATCGTGGAAGTGGGTACCTTGTACGGCCACTCCACACTCGTGATGTGCCTGGCCAAACCACCGCAGCAGAAGCTGCTGGCCGTGGACAACTTCTCCTGGAACTCTCTGGGCATCTCGTCGGCCGTGCACGTGGCAGCCACGCGCCAGCGCCTGGCCGAGTGCGTGAACGACTATGGCGTCAAGATCGTCGCCAAGGGCGCCG
>JANOBX010000239.1:0-5768 GCA_031411875.1 Burkholderiales bacterium
CCCACGGCCCTGGACACGCCCGCGGCGGTCGATGAACAGACCCTGCGCGAACGTTACGGCCGCTGGGTTGGCCAGGTCGGGCTGCTGCAGGGCGAGCCGCCCGATCGGCTCTTGCAGTCGGGTCCCGAGCTGCAGCGCACCACCCAGGGCATGCGGGACTTCATCGCGCTGGCCGACCCGGTGCTGGGCCGCACGCCGCTCCAGGCCGTCGATCAGGGGTTCCTGGCGCGCCTGTGGCCGGCCTTGGCTGCGCTGGACGCCGACATCAGGCGCCTGTCGCTCGGCGCGTCGCAGCATGTGGCCGGGCAGTCCGAAGCCCGTGCCCTGGCCGTCCGCCAGCAGAGCACCCTGAGCCTGGCGCTGACAATCTCGCTGTCGGTGCTGACGCTGGCTTTCGCCCTGATCGCGTTGCACCACCTGAACCAGCTGCGCGAAAGACGCCGAGCGCTGGAGGCGCTGGCCGCCGAACTGCAGCAGTCGCAGCGCGAGGCACTGGCCGCCAGCGAGGCCAAGAGCGCCTTCCTGGCGAACATGAGCCACGAGATCCGGACGCCATTCCACGGGCTGATGGGCATGCTGTCGCTGCTGCGTGAAACCGGCCTGAGTCCGCGCCAGATCGACCACCTGCGCACGGCCACCGAGTCGGCCGACCACCTGCTGGCGATCCTGAACGACATCCTCGACATGTCGCAGCTCGAAGCCGGGCGCATGACCTTGTCACCCGCCCCGACCGACATCCGCGACCTGCTGCGCGATGTCGAGGCACTGATGCGCCCGCCGGCCAGTGCCAAGGCGCTGGCCCTTCACTTCAACGCCGACCCGTCGGTGCCTGAACGCCTGCTGCTCGACCCCACACGGGTCAAGCAGGTGCTCTTCAACCTGCTGTCCAACGCCATCAAGTTCTCCGACCGCGGTGCCGTGGTGCTGGACGTGCGCGTCGGCCAGGCTGCACCCTCGCGGCGGCGCGGGGAAGCCGAAGGGGCTGAACCCAGGCCGATGCTCGAGTTCGTCGTCACCGACACCGGACAGGGCATGGACGCGTCGACCCTGGCCCGGCTCTTCAGTCGCTACGGCCAGGGTGACAGCTCACCTTCGCGCCGCCACGGCGGCACCGGTCTGGGCCTGGAAATCTCGCGCGACCTGGCGCGCCTGATGCGTGGCGACATCACCGTGCGCAGCAAGCCGGGCGAAGGCAGCGCCTTCTGCTTCGCCATGCCCATGGTGCCGCTGCCGGCCGCAGACCGCAGCGAAGCGCAGGCCAGCCGCGTCGATGGCAAGCTCGCCCGGCCGCTGCAGGTGCTGGTGGCCGAGGACCACCCGGTGAACCGCCAGTACCTGGCCGCCCTGCTCGAAAACCTGGGGCACCGCGCGCACTTCACCGCCAACGGGCAGGAAGCGGTGCAGGCGGCACGCGAGCAGCGCTTCGACGTCGTGCTCATGGACCTGCACATGCCCCTGCTCGACGGGGTGGGGGCGACGAAGGCGATCCGTTCCCTGCCCGACCGCGCGGCCGCGGCCATGCCCATCGTGGCCTTGACGGCCGACGCCTTCGAACAGACGCGCGACCGCTGCCTCGTGGCCGGCATGAACGACTTCCTGACCAAGCCCGTCAGCCCGCAGAAGCTGGCGAGCTCGCTGCGCCGGCTGTTCGGCAGCCAGAGCGCCGGTTTCGAGGCCGGACCGGACGACCTGTCCAGCCTGCTGCCGGCTCAAGCCCTGGACAGACCCGTGATCGACAGCGCCGTGCTGCAGGTGGCTCTGCAGGCGATGCCGCACCGCCGCCTGGCGCAGATGATCAGCGACTTCCTCGACCAGGGGCCGCAGACGGTGGAGCGCCTGCGCGCGGCGGTGCGCGACGCGCAGACGCTGGAACTCCGTGTCAACGCGCACGCCGCCAAGGGCGCGGCGCTGAACCTGGGGCTGGTCGGGTTGGCCGCCACGGCGTCTGCGCTGCGCGAGGGCGCCGCCCACCTGCCCGCGCACGAGATCGCCCGCCTGGTGCAGCGCTACGAGGAGCTGTTGCCGCTGACCCGGCAGGCCGTGGCGGCCGCAGGGCTGGCCGTCGACGAAGCGCCCGCCGTCTAGACGATCACGGGCTCGGGCTCGAGCCGGATGCCGAAGCGCCCGTAGACGCTTTCCTGGATGGCGCGGGCCAGTGTCACGACCTCGGCCCCGTTGGCGCCGCCACGGTTGACCAGCACCAGCGCCTGGCGCTCGTAGACGCCGGCATGCCCCACGGTCTTGCCCTTCCAGCCGCAGGCGTCGATGAGCCAGCCGGCGGCCAGCTTCACCGTGCCGTCGGGCATGGGGTAGTGCACGATTTCCGGGTCGCGGCCGATGATGTCGCGGCACTGCTCGGCGCTCACCACCGGGTTTTTGAAGAAGCTGCCGGCGTTGCCGATGACCGCCGGGTCGGGCAGCTTGGCCCGGCGCACGGCACAGATCCAGTCGAAGATGGTGCGGGCATCGGGCGAGGTGTTGCCGGTGTCGGCCATCTTGCGCTCGAGTTCCAGGTAGCCCAGCGCCGGCTGCCAGGGCCGTGGCAGGCGGAAGCGCACGCGCGTGATCAGCGACTTGCCGGCCAGCAACCCCTTGAACACGCTGTCGCGGTAGCCGAAGTGGCATTCGGCCGCGGTCAGCGTGACACTGCGGCCGGTGACGAGGTCCACCGCGTCCAGTGCCTCGAAGCGGTCCTTCAGTTCCACGCCGTAGGCACCGATGTTCTGGACCGGCGAGGCCCCGACCGAGCCTGGAATCAGCGCCAGGTTTTCCAGCCCGGGCAGGCCCTGGTCGAGCGTCCAGGCCACGAAGTCGGGCCAGGGCTCGCCCGCGCCGGCCTCCACGATCCAGGCGTCGCTGTCCTGGCGCACCAGGCGCCGGCCCATGATTTCCACCTTCAGGACCACGCCTGGCACGTCTCGGGTGAAGACGACGTTGCTGCCGCCGCCCAGCACGAACTTCGGGGCGCGGCCCAGCTCGGCATCGTCCAGCACTCGCCGAACATCGGCCTCGGCGCCGATGCGTACCAGGGTCGCGGCCAGTGCCGGCAAGCCGAACGTATTGAATTCGCGCAGGCTGGCGCGCTGTTGAATCTGCAAGACCGGACGCGGTGGCGACATGCCAGAATTCTCCTGGAATTTTTCCTCCCCGCCATTCGCCCCGCACCCATCGCCATGCCCAGCTTCGACGCCGTCATCGAACCCAACCTGGTGGAGCTGCGCAATGCCGTCGACCAGGCCACCAAGGAGATCGGCACGCGCTTCGATTTCAAGGGCTCCTGTGCCTCGGTCGAGGTCACCGAACGCAGCAGCAAGGACCGCGAGCTCGTGCTCTGGGCCGACAGCGACTTCCAGCTCGAGCAGGTCCGCGACCTGCTGCTCGGCCGGTTGAGCAAGCGCGGCGTGGACATCCGCTTCCTCGACCTGTCGGGCAAGGCGCAGAAGATGGGCGGCGACAAGCTCAAGCTGCTGGTGCCGGTGAAAAGCGGGGTCGACGCCGAAAGTGCCAAGAAGATGCAGGCCGCCCTCAAGGCCTCGAAGCTGAAGGTGCAGGGTGCCTTCCAGGGCGACGCGCTGCGTGTCACCGGCGCCAAGCGCGACGAACTGCAGGCGGCCATGGCCCTGCTGCGCAAGGAACTGCCCGACCTGCCCGTGTCCTTCGACAATTTCCGGGCTTGAAGCCATGACGCGGCCCTTGCAGCAACGCCGCCGGGCCTTGGCCGGCCTGCTCTCCTGCCTGTGCGGCGCTGCCTGGGCTCAGCCCGGTCCCAGCGTGCTGCTGGCCGGGCGCATGGGCGAACGTGCGCTGCTGATGATCAACGGCCAGGCACAGATGCTGGCCGTGGGCCAGACGGTCGCTGGCGTGAAGCTGCTGCGCTGGCAGGGCGAAGAAGCCCTCGTCGAACGCGACGGCCGCAGCGTGCTGCTGCGTGTCGGCGGCAGCCCGGCGCAGCTGGCGGGCGGCGCGGCTGCGTCCACCGCCGGGCGCGAGATCGTCATCGCCGCCGGGCCGGGCGGGCACTTCATTGCCAGCGGTGCCATCAACGGCAAGCCGGTGCAGTTCATGGTCGACACCGGTGCCACGATGCTGGCCATGTCGCAGAGCGACGCCCAGCGGCTCGGCCTGGACCTGCGCAACGCGCGCCGGGGCATGAGCCAGACTGCCAACGGCACCATCCCGGTACAGCAGTTGTCGCTCACCCGGGTGCGCGTGGGCGAGGTGGAGATCAGCAACGTCGACGCCATGGTGGTGCCCGCCGCAATGCCGCACGTGCTGCTGGGCAACAGTTTTCTGGGCCGCTTCCAGATGCGTCGCGAGAACGACGTGATGCGGCTCGAACTCCGCTGATTCCGCCGCGGAGAGGCGGGCCAGGCCGCCGCTCAGCGGCGCAGGTCTTCGATGAAGTAGCCCCAGTTGTCGGCGTTCGTCAAGGCGCGCGCGTCGTTGTTGGTGGCCAGGGCGGTGCACTTGCCCACCCCGTAGCACTTCGGCTCGGCGCCGGGCGGGTTCCAGGGGTGGTCGCGTGTGGCCAGCAGCAGGTGGCTGAGTTCGTGGGCCACGGTCTGGAAGGCGCTGTCGAGGTTGGTCGACGTCTTGTAGAGCGACACCCCGATGTTCCAGCGGCTGTCGAGTTCCAGGCGCAGGCTGGGTTGCAGTCCGGGGTCGAAGCTGGTGATGGGTGCAAAGCCGCCCATGCCGTTGTTGTGATAAGCCGCTCCGAAGGTGTTGATGTCCCGGTCGTCGAGCGTGCAGCAACACACGGTGACACTGCACAGGTTCATGCTCGACCTGAACTTGCGCAGCACGCGCGGCATGTCGGCGCGGAACGCCGCCGGGCAGGCGGTGCCGAACCAGCGGTCGATCTTGGCGTCCATGTTCGCCGGCTGGGCCAGGGTTCGCAGCATTTCGGCCCAGACGACGCTCACGGTGGTCTGGTCGCCAGGAGAAACGCCTTCGTACACGATGCTCATGTCGGTTTTCCTTGAAGCCGCGGGGCCGCGCGCAAGTGTGCCGAGATGCAGGTGCTGTCGTCAACGGGCGAACCACGCCCATCCCACGAAGGGACTCCCGGGATGGCGCCGGGGCTGTCCCTGCTGGGACAGCAAGCCGTCGAACGGTCGTGCTAAAACACCTGCACCGAGCCTGCAGGAGACACCATGGACCTGAACTTCACCCCGGACGAGCTGGCCTTTCGCAGCGAGATCCGGCAATGGGTGGCCGACAACCTGCCTGCCGACATCAGCCACAAGGTGCACCACGCGCTGCGCCTGAGCCGCGACGACATGCAGCGCTGGGCCCGCATCCTGGGCAAGAAAGGCTGGCTGGGCTGGGGCTGGCCCAAGGAATTCGGCGGTCCGGGCTGGAACGCCATCCAGAAACATTTGTTCGAAGAGGAATGTGCGCTCGCCGGCGCGCCGCGCGTGGTGCCTTTCGGCCCGGTGATGGTGGCGCCGGTGATCATGGCCTTCGGCAACGCCGAGCAGCAAAAGCGCTTCCTGCCCGGCATCGCCAGCGGCGAGGTCTGGTGGAGCCAGGGCTACAGCGAACCGGGTTCGGGCAGCGACCTGGCCAGCCTGAAGTGCAAGGCCGAACGAATTTCGACGAATACGGGCGACAAGTACATCGTCAACGGCCAGAAGACCTGGACCACGCTGGGCCAGTATGGCGAATGGATCTTCTGCCTGGTGCGCACCAGCAGCGAGGGCAAGCCGCAGACCGGCATCAGCTTCCTGCTCATCGACATGAAGAGCAAGGGCATCACGGTGCGC
>JANOBX010000240.1:0-7668 GCA_031411875.1 Burkholderiales bacterium
CGCTTGAAAAAGCCCGCCACCCGATCGACGCCACGCTGCGCATGGACGGCAACTGGTTCGAGTTGATCCAGAGCCACCACGCGCTGATCGAGGCAGCCTTCGACGTCGTCATTGCCAGCAGTGACAGCCCGCTGGACAGCCCGCTGGACAGCCGTCAGCAACGTTTTCGCCGGCTGGCGCAGTTGATGACGGCCCACTGCGTGGCTGAGGAGAACGTCATTTACCCGGCACTCGCACTGCACGGCCTGCAGTCGGAATCTGACAAGTTGTACCTCGACCAAGCGCATGCCAAGGTGATGACAGCGGTTCTGGATCTGGCAGATGACAAAGGCAGCGCCGATTGGCTTGATAAGGCAAAGGCCCTGAAAACGGTGGTGATGGCGCACGCCAAGAACGACGAAGAGGCCGACCTGTTCCCACGCCTGATAGCCGAACTCGATGCGACCACCGCGATGAAGCTGAGCGCTGCCTACAGGCGCGAGTTTCTGGCTGTGGCCTGAGTACCGGGCTTGCGGCCGATGCCGTAGCCCAATGGTATGTGGGAGGGTTAGCCTTGGTGCAAGCGTGTGTTGGTGATGTCCTCGATCCGGAGGCTTAGAACCGACCCGTCCCGCTTTCCTCGACTCGTAGCGGTATGTCGACGCTGCTTGATGAGCCTGCGCAGCGCGTAGCGCGGACTGCAACAAAGCTCTGCACAAGTTCGGGCAACAGCTTGCGGTGTTGTGAAAGCCTTTTGGCTTTTCTGCAACGAGGGCCTGAAGCATGGCTTTGTCAAGGCTTAGATCGACCATGAACTGCTTGAGATTGCGGTTCTCGTCTTCCCGTTGGCGCAATCGACGCAGACATTACTGTCCGACGCCTGCTTCTTCAGCGGGCATCATTCCATTCTGAAGTATTGTGTCGTTCTTCTCATCTGGGCTGGTGTAGCGATCGACACCACCACCCAACCCAAGCAGGTACTGGAAGACATGGAAGACGCATGCGGCACTTGACGCCCGTCAGGTGGCAGGCAGGCACGCGGGTTGCCGTGCGAAGGCCCCCTTGCTTAGCATACCCACCGCAATGGATTCAATCAACGCGCTGCAAGCTGACGACAATTACCAAGATCTACAAGGTGTGAAGGCCGTCGAGCGTATCCGCCAAGTAGTCGACAAGGCGAAGACCTGTTTTTTCTGCACCAGCGCCGGAAGTGCCGTGGCGGCCAGGCCGATGAACGTGCGTCAAGTCGACAGCACCGGGTCGCTTTGGTTTCTCAGCGCCAGCGACAGCCACAAAAACCGCGATCTGGCGGAGGACCCTGCCGTAACACTGTACTTCCAGGGCTCACCGCATTCTGATTTTCTACAGCTCAGCGGTCGCGCTTCAGTGTCGCGCGACCGCGCCAAGATCGACGAACTGTGGGAGCCGATTCTCAAGACGTGGTTCACGGGCGGGAAAGACGATCCGCGCATTACAGTGATCGAATTCAAGCCGACGCAGGGCTACTATTGGGACAACAAACATGGCGATGCCGTTGCCGGCATCAAGATGCTCATCGGCGCAGCACTGGGCAAGACGATGGATGATTCGATTGAAGGTCGTTTAACACCTTAACCGGCAGACGCGCGGATATTTGAATGGCCAGTTTCATGTCGTCTGGTGCTGATCCTGTCGGATTACGGCCTGTTACCGAAGGAACGCCCCGCCTAGTGGTAGTGGACGACCAAGCCGACGCGCGCGAGTCTTTGTGCATGGTGTTGGAACTCAGTGGCTATGCCGTCAAGGTGGCAGCGACGGCCGAAGGGGCGCTGAAGGTCATCGAAGAGTTCAATCCGTTGGGTGTACTACTCGACCTGGGCCTACCCGACAAAACCAGTGGACTGCGTCTGGCTGAGCAGGTCCGAGCCCGTTACGGTTCGATGCTGGTGGTGATTGCAGTGACCGGTTATGCGGGCTCCGACAACGCCGACGTCGCTATGGCCTCGGGGCTGGACCACGTGCTGGCCAAGCCGATCGACTATGAACGCTTGAACAGAATTTTGCCGCCGCTCCGGTGAAGATGCTGTGCTTGATCCTGGCCTTGCCATGCACGAGCTCGACTTGACTGGACGGTTGCGGTGGCCTTGGCGGTGGCGCCTATCAAGCCGCTGCGAAGATCGCAACTAGCGGGAATTGCCCCCGGGGCTGCGGCGGACGGTTTGACCCACTAGAGCCAGCCCCGCCACGGCCACGCCGGCCAGTGCCAGCAAAATGGGCCAGGGTGTCCGGCCGGCGGCCGTGTAAGGGCTGTGCTCCAGGATCAATTGCGCCGAGGCTCCACGCTCCTGCAGCCGGTCACCACATGGCGCGTAGAGGTTTCCCTCCTTCACGCCGTGCAAGGGTTCGTCGGTATGCATGCTGTCGAACAGGAAGGTTTTTGTGAAACGGTCGGCAAGGCGCGGTGCGACGAAGGTGCCGACCGAGCCGACACGCGACACCAGGCCGCAGTAGACATCGCGCCGGGGCGTGCTGGCCGCATCCAGGATGGCGTCAGCCACCACTTCCGGGGCGTAGAGCGGCGACGGAAACCTGGCCTGACGCGGCATCACGTTCATGGCGTTTGCCGCGATCGGTGTGGCGACGGCGGCCGGCTTGACGAGCGTGACCGACACCGGTGCGCCAGCATGTTGAAGTTCCAAGCGCAGGACGTCGGTGAAGCCCTTGATCGCGTGCTTCGACGCGACATACGCGCCTTGCAAAGGGGCGGCATGATCCGACAGTTCACTGCCCACATTGATGAGCGCACCGCCCCCTGGCCGGCGCTTGAGATGCGCTGCCGCGAGCAGGGACCCGTGCACCAGGCCCCAGTAATTGGTCTCGAACAAGCGGCGCTGGTCAGCCAGAGGCGTCTCGTCCAGTCTGCCAAAGATCGTGACGCCGGCGTTGTTGACCCAGGTGTCGAAGCCGTCGAACTGCTCCACGGCAACGTCGACCACGCGCTGCAGTGCAGCTTCGTCGGCAACGTCGGCAGCGACCGTGGCAACGGCGCAGCCCTGGCCTTGCAAGCCGGCCTTCAGTTCCGACAGCGCTGCGGCGTCGCGCGCCACCAGCACCAGCCGTGCCCCACGCGCCGCGGCCCGGCGTGCGGTCACTAGGCCGATGCCGCTGGTGGCGCCGGTGATAACCAGCGTCTGCCGCGCCAGAGGCTTCAATCGCAAAGGATGCTTCATGGCGTCAACACCACCTTGCGGCTGTCCTCTCGCTTTTCGTTGAAGGTCACGTAGGCCTCAGGCGCGTCCTGCAGTTTCAGGCGGTGGGTGATGATGCGTTCGGGATGAAGCTTGCCGGTGGCGATGAGGTCCAGCAGTTCGCTGGTGTAGCGCAGCACGTGGGTCTGGCCCATCCGGAACTGCAGGCCCTTGTCGAATGCATCACCGAACAGGAAGCCGTGGATGAAGCCGGCATAGACACCGGGCACGCTGACAGTGCCGCCGCGCCTGACCGCGGCGATCGACTGGCGCAGCGCCTTGCCGCTGCTGCCTTCGAGCTTGAGCGTGGCCAGGACAGTTTCAATGGCGCTGCCCTTCGCCTCAAAGCCCACGGCATCGATAACGGCGTCGACGCCACGGCCGTCGGTTGCATCGATGATGATCTCGGCCGGGTCCTCGTCGCGGTCGAAGTTGATGGGGATCACGCCGTAGGCTTGGCGTGCGTACTCGAGCCGGTAGTCGTGGTGGTCCACCATCCAGATCCGCTCCGCGCCCAGGTGGCGGGCGGCCTCGGCCGCCAGCAGACCCACCGGCCCGGCGCCCAGGATGGCGAGCGTGGAACCAGGTCCGATCTCGGCATTCTTCACGGCCTGCCAGGCGGTGGGCAGGATGTCCGACAGGAACAGCACCTGCTCGTCACTCAGGCCTTCGGGGACGGCGATCGGACCCACGTCTGCGAAGGGCACGCGCACGTATTCAGCCTGGCCCCCGGGGACGCCGCCGTAGAGATGGGTGTAGCCGAACAGTGCGGCCGGCGAGCGAAGTGACTTCTTGTTGAGCGTCGCGCCACGGCCTTCCATCACCACCGTCTGCGGATTGCTTGTCTCACAGGCGGCGAACAGTTGCCGTTCGCAGAAAAAGCATTGACCGCAATAGATGCCGAAGGGCACGACAACGCGGTCGCCGCGCCGTAGCCGGCCCGCCCCGGGGCCGACTTCCTCAACGACGCCCATGAATTCGTGGCCCAGGATGTCGCCGGCCTTCATGCCCGGAACCTTGCCCCGGAACAGATGCAGGTCCGAGCCGCAGATGGCTGTCGATGTGACACGCAGCACGATGTCGCGAGGCTGCTCGATGCCCGGATCGGGATGGTTGTCGACCCGCAGGTCGTGTGCGCCGTGATAGGTCAGTGCCCGCATGCATGGCTCCGTCAGTGGCTCTCATCTCGGTTGCGGCAAACGATGTGCCGGCCGCGCGACGGGACAGTCCGGAAGCTGAAGTCGTCCTCCGCAACTTCAACGGTGGCTTGGCTCACTGTGACGGGAGCTGCCGCCACCGGCGTGCTGGGCCACGGCGGCAAAGCTACAAAACAGGTTCTTGCCAAGAGCGTATCAGGCCTTATTCCCTTGGCCGAACCTTCGGCACCTTTAGATCGACCATCGATTCTCAGCTATGTCCACATCACCTGTCGGCTACACCATCATTGCTACTTCGGGCAGCGATTGGTAGCGTGGCCATCCGGACCGAGATGGCGCGCCAGTTTGAGATGCCCGTCGAATTTCGCCTTCCAACGGCAACTCCAGAACACATTGGAGCGTCGATTGGCTACCCAGACTCTGCGTCCCGGAATTGCATGCTCGCACCCGCGCCGGCCAGACCGCACAGAAGGTGGTCGCATTGTTCGACCGCAGGTGCCAGGTCGAATGGCTTACAGAGGCCGGTGCCGACCTGCAAGTGCGAGGCCCTGCGTTTCAGACTGTTCCAGAACGGGGCACCGGCAGCCGATGTGACCTGCCGCTGAGCACTCACATCGTCACAGAGCGATGCGATCGGCGAGAGGCTGCGCACGAGACTGCCGGGGCGGCGGCACAGGGTCACCCCGCCTTAACCAGATCAAAGTGACGCACTCCCAACAGGTAAGAAGCGGAATCGAACGAGCCGGTTCATTGCCAGCATTACTGTTTAGTCATAAAATGAACTACAGAGTATGAAGTCAACCCGTATGACCCTCCTTGCTCGTGCCGTTGCGTCTTCAGCGACAGCCCCTGTTGTTGTGCTTGGTCACCGCGCAGATCTTCTCGCAGTGGTCGGACAGACGCTCTCGGACACCGCTTTCCGCTTCCCAGCGGACTTGCCTCAGCGGGCTCTGTCGCGCCGCGCGGCTGCGGCCGCGCTCACCGATCCTTCTTCGCCGACCGGACAGCGAAACCGGCTCTCGGGACCGAACGTTCACGGGGTACACCAACGTCAAGTGCTTCGTCGCAGCCGTGAAGCTGTCTGGCCAAAAGGCGGCGGACGCCTTGCCCTCCTCCCACCAAGCCTTGAACCGAAAATCCAGGAAGCCGCCCCATGAAACTCGTCACCCCCGCCCTGATTGGTGCCACGCTGACTGGCGCTGCCTTCAGCGCGAGCGCCCAGTCCGACTTCTACCGCCGCCTCGGGCCACCCAACGCCCCGCAGGGCGGTGGGGCTGGCGCCGTACTGCTGGCAGGCCGCGAGTACCAAGGCTCCGACGAGTCTCGCGTGCGGCTGCTGCCCAGCATCGACTACCAGTGGAGCAACGGGGTCTTCGCCGGTGTCATCAATGGCCTTGGCTACAACGCCTCCACCCAACCCGACCTCGCCTACGGTGTGCGCGTCACCGCAGACTTTGGTCGCAAGGAACGCAGGAGCGCTGCCCTGAGTGGTCTTGGCGACATAGAGGCCCGACCTGAGTTCGGCGCCTTCTTCAACTACTCGCCGAGGCGTAGCGTGATGCTGAGCTCATCGCTGCGCTACGGCAGCGGCAACGAGCGCGAGGGCCTTCTGCTGGACCTTGGCGCGGGCTGGAGCACGAGCCTGAGCCCGAACTTGCAGTTCTCCACCAGCGTGGCGATGACCTGGGCGAACGCTTCCCATCTGGAGGACTACTTCGGCGTGGATGCCGCCCAGTCGCTACGCAGTGGCTACGGCGTCTACCGCCCTGGCAGCGGTCTGCGAGACGTGCGCCTCGGCGCCACGCTTCGCTACCGTCTTGCGCCAGCCTGGGGGCTCTCCGCATCGGTGACGCAATCGGAGTTGCTGAGCGACGCCAAGAACAGCCCCGTAGTGCGCGAGCAAGGCACCACTTCGGCCTTGTTCACCGTCGGCTACAGCTTCTGAGAGAGCTGGATGGGGCGCAGTCTGTCAAGGCGAATGGCCCGGAGTAACGAGTCGCACGGCGCTTTCACGCGCCGGGCAAAATCCGCTTGCGAGGGGAACTCGCAAGTCGTGTGCGCCCTGTTGGCTTGGCCAACTTCAGCCAGCCCGATGAAGTGCTGGTGGAGGGCGAGCGTCGTCTCCACGATGCCCAGCACCCCTTGATCTCACAGCGTCAGCAGGTACCTGGCTAACAACTGCGGCCACGAATGGGACTTCTTCCATGTACGCGCGCCCCAGGCTCGGGGAGCGACAGCCATGACCAACGGCTTTCGGACCCTACTCTTGCAGTGAGTGTCGCGAAGCAGTTGCGGGGCCGCTTCTGTGATGAACCTTCGATGAGCGCGCCGTGAGCCCCATACAGGTTCTGAAATCTTTACCCGCGGGCCGGCACTACGGCGCCTCCAGGGACGGTCAGTGCTGGACGATGGTCGGACACAGTGTCTTCGAGGTCGATGAATGGACCATTGTTCCCCCCCTGTCGAGCCTGACCTTTGCCTGGGGTGCCGGCGGCTGTGAAGTGCTGTTCTCGGACGGCGAATTCACGATGCGCCCGGGAGACCTGATGTGGATCGATGCCGGCTGGGCCCACCGAGGGAAGAATATCCCGGGTTCAGACTTCCTGACCTTCATGTTTTCATCTCATATCCTTCGCAAAGGATAGCTTTACAGCCGTCAAGTCGGTTGGTAAGGGCGCGGATTCGCATCGTCGCCGATTCGGGTCATGTTGCGAGCGTAGGACCGAAGCACCAACTTCGCCTCTTACTGCAACATCGTCGCGCCCCAGGCGTTGCCCGTGCTGCCTGACGCGCTAGTTGCGGTCTACAGGGATCGCCGACGCCCGAATGAACCGTTCGAGATCAATTGGGTCTCCGTCGCGCTGCTGTAAGACGCAAACAGCAAGCTTAAACCCCCTATCGCAAGTCTGGCGAATCAACGCAACATGCCCCGGCTTCACAGCCAAAGGCTTGTGCGATGAGTTCGCAAAGATGACCCCGACTCACATCCCTTCTCTTGGTGCTTGCGGTCGTGCAGCCCGGGACAATCCGTGGGTGATGCATGACTCTGGGCAGCCCGGCCCATCGCAGCGTTTGGCCGAGAGGGCGACTGATGACCGTGCCAGCACCTTCGGACCGAGGCAACCTCGTACGTTTCGTACCCCTGGCCGTCGCGCTGCTCGGCAGCTGTGTGGCCGTCGCAGCGGGCCTCTGGCTGCAGCGCCAGAGCGACGCACAGGCCAGTGCCGACTTCGAGCGCAGCGCCGCACGCGTGGCGCAGATCATCGACACGCGGATGCGGCAGCCGATCTATGGGCTGCGCGGCG
>JANOBX010000241.1:0-5604 GCA_031411875.1 Burkholderiales bacterium
GCCAGCAGCCGCGGTGCCGGCGCGTCGGCCGATGCGCGGCCGCTGGTGCTGCGCGGCGCCGCCGCGCTGGCGATGGTGCTGTTCTGCGGCCTGCCGGTGCTGCTGGGCTTTGTGCTGCCGGTGGCCTGGCTGGCGCGCATGCTGTGGCAAGAGGCGCAGGGTTCCGAGTTCGGCCTGCCGCTGGCGCGCTTTGCGCAGTGGGCGCTGGCCAGCTTTCAGCTGGCGGCGGGCGCGGCGCTGGCCGCCACCGCGCTGGCGCTGGCGCTGGCCTTCGTGCTGCGCCAGCGCAAGGGCTGGCTGCTGCCGCCGGCGGCGCGTGTGCTGTCGCTGGGCTACGCGGTGCCCGGCGCGGTGATCGCCGTCGGCATCCTGCTGCCGGTGGGCTGGGTGCAGGACCGCTGGCCCGAGGCCGGCGCCGCCGCGCTCGTCACCGGCACGGTGTTCGGCCTGCTGTATGCGTATCTGGTGCGCTTCTCTGCGGTGGCGCTGCAGTCGGTGGAGGCGGGCTACGCGCGGGTGCCGGTGTCCATCGACGAAACCGCCCGCATGCTGGGCAGCGGCCCTGGGCGTGTGTTCACCGAACTGCACCTGCCGCTGCTGAAGCGCTCGGCCTGGGCGGCGGCGCTGCTGGTGTTCGTCGACGTGATGAAGGAGCTGCCGGCCACGCTGGTGCTGCGCCCCTTCGGCAGCGACACGCTGGCGGTGGTGGCCTACAACCTGGCGCGCGACGAGCGGCTGGCCGAGGCGGCGCTGCCGTCGCTGGCGATCGTGGCGGTGGGGTTGATCCCGGTGGTGTTGCTGAGTCGGGCCTTGCGGGCGCCGGCGGGCTGAGCGTCCGGACGCCGACTTTTCACCGGTCATCGCCCTGCAGATGGGCGGGCCAGGCGCGTGGCCCTTCAGCAGCGCCGGCGGCAGCCGACATCCCGCAAGCGGCCTGAGCCGCTCGACACCCGGGGACCCGCCGCCATGCTCGACCTGATCCGACAGTTCCTGGCCGACGCCGAAGACGACCCCGTGCAGCGCCGGTGGGAGCGGCTGCGCCGCCTGCCGCGGTGCAGCGATCAGGCGCTCACCGGCACCACCCGCCGCTGGCTCCGGCAGCTGCCGGCGGGCCGCCGCCCGTTGCGCCTGTGCGAGCTGTACCCGCGCGTGGCCAACCGCATCGCCTGGTGCTGGAGCGACGTGGCGCTGAGCGAATCGATCCTGGAAGACCTGCTGGTCGACCGCCGCGGGGGCCGCCAGGGGTTTGCGGCACCGATCGTGCGCGAGCTGCAGCGGCTGCAGGACTTCAACACCCAGCAGCGCGTGGAGCCTCGTGCGGTGCCGATCTGGCGTGCCGTCGTGCGCTCGGTCGGGCCGGGCTGATGCCGGTGCCTAGCGCGTGAGTTCGCGCAGCGCCTTCTGGGCTTCGGCCTGCTCCGGGAACTTCAAGCCCGTGTCGGCCAGCCGCTGCAGCTCGTCGCGCGCCTGCTCGGGCTTGTCGGCCTGGCGGTAGATCTGCGCCAGGCGGAAGCGGTAGCTGCCGTCCTGGGGCAGCAGTTCGACCGCCCGGGTCTGCGCTGCGATGGCCTTGTCCCACTGCCTGGCCTTACCGAGTGCCGAGGCCAGGGTGTCCAGCACCTCGGGCGCCTGTGGCGCCAGCTTGAAGGCTTCGGTGGCCACGGCGAGGGCCGCCGGGTCGTTGTTCAGCACCAGCACATGGGCGAGGTTGTTCATCACCGGGGCGTTGCCGGGCTGGATCTCCAGCGCCTGGCGGTAGTGGCCGATGGCGGCCGGCAGCCGGCCTGCCGCTGCCGCGGTCTGGGCCTGGTGCAGCACGAAGCCCAGGTCACGCGGGTGGCGTGTCGTCCACTCGCGCTCCAGCCGGCCGGCCGCGGCTTCGTCGCCCTGGCGCAGCAGCAGGTCGTGCAGCTGGATCGCCTGCGCCGTGGACGCCTCGCGCTCGTAGGCCTTGCGCGCGGCGCCCACCGCGGCCGGCCAGCGCCGCAGGAGAGTCTCGGCCTCGGCCTCGAGCTGCCAGCCCAGCGCCTGCTGCGGCAGCCGCTTCTGCACCTCGCGCGCCAGCGCCAGGGCCTGCTGCGGCTGCTGGTCCTGCACGGCAAGGCCGATGGCGGCACGCAGCGCGGGCACCGAGCTGCCGTCCAGCGTCAGCGCCTTCGTCACCAGGCTGCGTGCGCGCTGGGTGTCGCCGGCGGCCAGGTGCGCCTCAGCCATCAGCAGCGCCACCTCGGCCGAGGTGGGGCGCCGGGCCTGCAGGCGGGCCAGGCTGCCCTGGGCCTGCTGCACGTCGCCGGCCGCCAGCTGTGCCCGCGCCAGATCGGCCAGCAGGTCGGCATCGTCGGGCAGGGCGGCCGTGGCGCTGCGGGCGCGGGACAGCGCCGCCGCGGTGTCGCGGTCTTGCCGGTGATAGGCCACCGCGGCGCGCCAGGCCGTGGCGTCCAGTGGGTTGGCCTTGACGGCCTGCTCGACCAGCGCCGCGGCCTTGTCCCTGGAGCCGCCTTCGCGCCGCGTGATGACGGCCAGTGCCATCCAGGCGGGCGCCGCCCGGGGGTCGACCTTGACCAGCGCCTCGTAGCGCTTGCGCGCGGACTCGAGCTGGTTGTCGGCCAGATCCAGCTGCGCCAGGCTCGAGACCGCGGGCAGGAACCGGGGGTCCTTGGCGACGGCTTTTTCGTAAGCGGCGCGGGCGCCCGGCAGATCGGCCGCCGCCTGCAGGATGCGGCCGCGCACATGGTCGGGCAGGGCCTGCTGCGGCTGCTTGGCCGCCATCGCGTCCGCCGCCTTCACCGCCGCCGCGGTGTCGTTCTTCAGCATGTGCACGGACACCAGCTGCAGGTCGGCCGCCAGGCCGGTGCGGTCGCTCGTGGCGGCCAGCTGCAGCTCTCGCAGGCCGGGGTCGAGCTGCCCGCGCGACACCAGCGAGCGGCCGCGTTCGGTGCGGATGCGCGGGTCGTCCGGTTTCAGCTGGCTGGCACGGCCGAAGGCCGCGTCGGCGGCAGCGAAGTCGCCTTCCAGTGCATGGGCCTGGGCGGCCAGCAGCCAGGCATCGGCGCTGGCGGTGTTGGCCTGCAGCAGGGGTGCGAGCAGCGCCCGGGCCTTGTCGCTGCGACCGGCCTGCACATGCAGCCGGGCCAGTTCCACCCGGGGTTCCGGCGCGTCGGGGCGCGCCTGGTGGGCCCGGCCGAGCGCGAGTTCGGCCTGTTCCAGGCCGCCCAGACGCAGCTCGGTGACGCCGGCCAGGAAGAGCAGCTGCGGGTCGCTGGCGCCGCCCCGCAACAGCGGCTGCAGCAGCTCGCGCGCCCGTGCGAAGTCGCCGCGCAGATGCGCCAACAGCGACTCGTAGTAGCGGCCGGTGGGGTCGCTGGGCACGGCCTTGCGCATGGCCAGCACCTGCGTGTTGGCGCCGGCCACATCGCCTTCGCGAAGCAGCAAGGTGATGAGGCCGGAATGGGCGTCGACCTGCCGGGGCTGCAGCTCCAGCGCCTTGCGGTAGGCCGTGAGCGCGGCCTGCGTGTCGGCGCTGCCGGGCTGTGACAGCAGGTCGGCCTTCAGCGTCCAGGCGCCGCCGCGATCGGGTCGGTCGCGGATCAGGTCGTCGGCCACCCGGAGCGCCGTCTTGAAGTCGCCCCGGGCCGCCAGCAGACGACCTTGCAGCAAGCGCGCCGGCTCGTGGGTGGGCACCAGCTTCAGGGCTTCCGCCACGCTGGCCTCGGCCTCGACCGGGCGTGCCAGATCCCGTTGCGCCCGGGCGACCAGGGTGAGGATGTCGGCACGGGTCGTGGCATCGGCGACGTTCAGTGTAGCGAACTGCTCCACCAGCGCGGCTGCACGGCCCTGGGCGAGCAGGAGTTCGGCGCGCGCGGTGGCGGTCGACTCAGGGCTGGCGCCGAACTCGTCGGCCCGGCGCAGTTCGGTTTCGGCCGCGGGCAGGTTGCCGCCAGCCATCAGCGTGCGCGCCAGCACCAGGCGTGCAGCCGCCAGCTCGGGCTGGTTCTTCAGCACGTTGCGGACCTCGATCTCCGCCGCGGTGGTGTCGCCCTCGTTCAGGCGCTGCTGGGCCTTGGCGAGCTGCGAACCGGTGTCGGCGCCGCCGCAGCCGGCCAGGCCCGTGCCGATGATGATCGCCATGCTCAGCAGGCTTCTGAGCCTGGCAGCTGGCAGGGTGGTTCTCTGGGTGCGGCGGAACGGCGTCATGGCTGGGGGTGCTGGCAACAGGAGCGCGACGGTCGATTACAACGCAAGCCGCCCCTTGGGACGGTCGACGTCGCCGGCATGCAGGCCCGAGCGGACCAGAAACGACAAAGCCCGCGATGCGGGCTTTGCCGATGACCGAAACGCCAGCGTCACCGCTGGCGCTACGCCGTTCAGGCCTTGCGGCGACGTGCAGCGGCCAGACCCAGCAGGGCCAGGCCAGCCAGGGCCAGCGAGCCCGGCTCCGGCACGCCCTGCGGCGGCGTGCCGCAGTTGGTGGTGCAGACGACGGTGCCGTTGATGCCCGCGGAACCCGAGTCGTTGGTGCCGACCGACTGGAAACGCACGCGGAAGGGCTCGTCGAAAGTGACGCCCGTGGACGCCAGGTTCACGCCAGCACCGAAGGTCCAGGTGCTGTTGAAGGTGATCGAGCCACCCTCGGCCACGGATCCCGCCGGATTGCCGCCGTTGCAACCGGTAGCCGAGTAGCCGCAAAAAGCCAGATCCTTGACGTTCGTGATCTGCCCGGTCGTCAGCTCGGTGTCCCATGCAGCGTTGTTCAGGGACACGGACGACAGCGTCGGGTTGATCACGCCGATACCGAAGGCGCTGATGCGGTTGGTGCCCACCGAGTTGGTGGTGTTGGAAACCGTGATCTTGAAGGACGCCACGTTGGCGGCGAAGTTCGTCAGCTCGTAGCTGATGAGCGCGGTCAGGTTGGCGTTGTTGACCGTGTCGGCGTAGGTCGTGGTGAGGGACTGACCGGCGGTGGTGAACGTGAACGGCGCGGCAATAGCCTGACCTACCAGGCCGGCAAAACCCAGGGCGATCAGCGACAGTTTGAATCTGTTCATGGCGTGGACTTGGAGAAGTGGTCTTCGGGGAACCCGGTTCTCGTCTGGCGCGGAACCTAGCGTTACATCCTGACGCAGCACGATGCGTGCCAAGTTGAAGAAGTGACTGTCTGGCAAGGGTTTGCAGCTTCGTGGCTTGCGGTGCTGCAGGCGGGTGTCAAGATTTTCGACATCCGGATCGCCGCAGGCGAATGCCCCGCCGATCGGACCGGGTGCACCGAGGCCTGCCGGACGAAAGAAAAAGGCTGGCCTGCATCGCGGGCCAGCCTTTCCTGGTGGACGGTCTGCCGTCGGCCGCGGTTCAGCGACTGACCATGACGCTCTGGGTCCCCGTGTTGCCGGCCGCGTCGGTGGCCACCGCCTGCAGCGTGTAGCTGCCGCGGCTGATCTTGCGCGTGTTCCAGCTGTAGCTCAGGGCACCGCCGGTGCCGCGCGCCACCACCTTGCCGTTGATCTGCAGGGTCTGGCTGATGCCGGCGCTGCCCGCGTTGTCGGACGCCGCCAGGCGCACCTGCACCGTGCCCGTCATCACCTCGCCCGCCCGGGGGTTGGAGATGCT
>JANOBX010000242.1:0-8866 GCA_031411875.1 Burkholderiales bacterium
AGCAACTGCGGCTGCGGTCCGCTGGCCGCGTAATGCAGCGGCGTCCAGCCCTCGCGATTGACCTGCGCACCGCGGGCCAACAACTTCTGCGCCCAGTCGGCCTGGCCGGCCAATGCCGCCATCATCAGCGCGGTCTCGTTGGCAGGCGTGGTGGCGTCCACCTTCAGTTGCGGATGCGCCAGCAGCGCTTCCATCACCTTGGGCGATTCGTCGCGAACCGCCTGCACCAGGGCCGGCACGCCCCGCGTGCTGGCTGAATTGGGGTCGAAACCCCGGGCCAGCAACTGGTTGACGGTGCGCGCGTCGTCGATGTTCACGGCCCTGAAAAAGTCAACATAAGCATCGGCCCTGGCGCCGGAAAATCCAATCGCGACAGCCAGATAGAGCGCTATCTTAAGAAAAAGCTTCATCATTTGTTATGGTCTGGGGTGCTGCAATGGCGAACAATTGTTCGAAGTTGCGGGTGGTGGCGCGGGCCACTTCGACCACGTCCAGGCCTTTCAGTTCGGCCAGTTGGGCGGCCACGTGGGGAACATAGGCCGGGCTGTTG
Source organism: Burkholderiales bacterium (assembly GCA_031411875.1). Taxonomy (GTDB): domain Bacteria; phylum Pseudomonadota; class Gammaproteobacteria; order Burkholderiales; family Burkholderiaceae_C; genus Rubrivivax. Next base: position 551 of record JANOBX010000242.1, read on the forward strand.
GTCCTGCCGCGGTAGGGCACGGGCGCCAGGTAGGGGCTGTCGGTCTCGATCAGGCATCGATCCAGCGGCACCTGCCGCGCCACCTCGCGCAGGGCCTGCACATTGCGGAAGGTCAGGATGCCTGAAAAAGAGATGTGGAACCCCATGGCCAGCGCCGCGCTGGCGACTTCCTGCGTCTCGGTGAAGCAGTGGAAGACACCGCGAACGGCGCCCTCGCCTTCCTCAGCCAGGATGGCCAAAGTGTCGACGCTGGCGTCCCGGGTGTGCACCACCAGGGGCAGGCCGGTGGCGCGCGCGGCCCGGATGTGCACGCGGAAGCGTTCCCGCTGCCAGGCCATGTCGGCCACGGTCCGCCCGTTCAAGCGGTAGTAGTCGAGCCCGGTTTCGCCGATCGCCACCACGCGCGGGCGAGCGGCGCGCTGCACCAGGTCGTCGACGGTGGGCTCCTGCACGCCTTCGTTGTCGGGGTGCACGCCCACGGTGGCCCAGAAGTTGTCGAAGCCGGTGGCCAGCGCGTGCACCCGGTCGAATTCCTCCAGGGTGGTGCAAATGCAAAGTGCGCGGTCGACCAAGGCGGCGGCCATGTCGCGGCGGATGTCGGGTAGCCGGGCCTGCAGTTCAGGGAAGCTCAGGTGGCAGTGGGAGTCGACGTACATCGGGCCGAGGGTCGGCTACAGCGTCTGCGTGGGCTTGGCCGACGAGATGCTGGTGCCGAGGATTTCCTCGATCTTGATCTTCAGCTGCCGTGTCTTCTCGTCGTTCGGGAAGCGCACGCCCACGCCCTGGGTGCGACCGCCGGAGGCGTTGGCCGGCGTCAGCCAGGCCACCTTGCCTGCCACGGGAAAACGCTGTGGGTCGTCGGGCAGGGACATCAACAGGTAGATGTCGTCGCCGAGCCGGTAGTCGCGCGTGGTGGGCACGAACAAGCCGCCGTCGGTGAGCAGTGGCATGTAGGCAGCGTAGAGCGCACCTTTCTCGCGGAAGACGAGCTGGATGACGCTCGGGCGCGCCCCGCCCGGCGCGGCCGCGGCATTGGCCGCCCCGGTGGTGCCGGGCGCCGTGCCTGCAGCCGGCTGGGCAGAGGCCACGGGCAGGATCGACGGACCCGGGTGGCCTGGCTTGGTCGGCGCTCTCTCGTTCATCGCGGCAGTGTAGCGAAGCCTCGCGCAGCCGCGGGCGTGCGGGCTGCGCCTGCGGCCGGGGCAGGTGCCAAAGCTTGCCGCCCTTGCTGGATCAGTGCGTCGGCAAGAAGCGCCTCGCTCCACGGATGGTCGGCGTGGCGGGCCACGCGGCCGAGTTCTGCAGCCCAGTCCAGAAGGCCCGCCAGGCCGGCGGGCTGGCCCATGCTGGCAGCGGGGAAGAAGCGGCCTACGCCGCCCACGGCCACGGCCAGCGCGTCGTGACAGAGCTTCTGCAAGGCGTCGACCAGCACTGGCGGCGTCCAGCCCGTCACGGCCGCAGCCTGGCCCCGAGCCACGGCGGCCGGCAATGCCGCCCAGGCCGCGGCGTCGACACCGGACCGCGCCAGCGCCAGCGCTTCCAGCGGCCTGCCGTTGCAGGCGGCCATCAGCACCTCGGGCCGGGCCACGCCCTGCCCGGCCAGCCAGGCGCAGGCCCTGTCGGGCTCGGGCGGCAGCAACACCACGCGCTGGCAGCGGCTGCGCACGGTGGGCAGCAGGTGGGCCGGGTCGGGCGTGGTCAGCAGCAGCCGGGTGCCAGACGGCGGCTCCTCCAGCGTCTTCAGCAAGGCGCTGGCGGACTGATAGTTCAGCGTGTCCGCCGGATGCAGCACCACCACCTTGCCACGGCCGCGGGCACTGGTCTTGTGGGACCAGTCGATCAGCGTGCGCACTTCGGTGATGCGGATCTGGCGGCTGGGCTTGCGTTTCAGGTCTTCGCCCTCGGCCTTGTCGTCGGCCACCAGCCAGCCGGTCTCCCGGCGCAGGTTTTCAGGCAGCAGCACGAACAGGTCGGGGTGCAGGCCCGACTGCACGAGCTTGCAGCTGCCACAGCGGCCGCAGGGCATGCCCGCTGCGGCGGGGCTTTCGCAGAGCACGGCCTGGCCCAGCGCCAACACGAACTCCAGCGCGCCGACGCCGGCAGCGCCATGCACCAGCGTCGCGTGGCCGCGAGGGTGGGCGCGCATTCGCGCCAGCACGCTCGCCAAGGGTGCCGCCAGCCAGGGCAAGGGCAGCGCGCCCTGGACGTCGGCCACCGCCATCATGACGCGGCGTTCCCGGGCCAGCGGGCCTGCAACGTGGCTTGAACCTGTTGCCACACGGTGTCGCGATCGGCGGCGGCGTCGATGCGGACGAAGCGTGCCGGGTCGGCCGCTGCCCGCGCCGCGTAGCCGGCGTTGACGCGGCCGAAGAAGGCCTCGTCCTGCGCCTCGAAGCGGTCGGGCTCGCGCACCGCCGTGCGGCGGGCGGCGGCGGTGGCGGCCGGGGCGTCGAACCACAGGGTCAGGTCGGGCTGGCGGCCCTGCTGCACCCAGGTCTCGAGCTGAGCCAGCAGCGCGAGATCGAAGCCGCGTCCGGCACCCTGGTAGGCGAAACTGGCGTCGGTGAAGCGGTCGCACAGCACCCAGGCACCGCGGGTCAGGGCGGGGGTGATGACTTGCTGCAGGTGGTCGCGCCGCGCGGCAAACACCAGCAAGGCCTCGGTCAGCGGGTCCATCGCCTGGTGCAGCACCAGTTCCCTCAGCGTCTCGGCCAGCGGCGTACCGCCGGGTTCGCGCGTGCTCACCACCTCGTGCCCGCACTTCTGCAACCAGGCGTGGATAGCGCCCAGATGCGAGCTCTTGCCCGCGCCGTCGATGCCTTCGAGAGTGATGAAGCGGCCGGTGCCGGTCTCTGGGGGCTTCATCGGCCGCCGCGCTGGTATTGATTCACGGCACGATTATGGTCGTCGAGGTTGTCGCTGAAGACACTGCGCCCGCTGCCGTCGCTCATCGACACGAAGTACAGGGCCTTGGTGCCCGTGGGGCGCACCGCAGCGCGCAGCGAGGCCGTGCCGGGCAATGCAATCGGGGTGGGTGGCAAGCCGGCGCGGGTGTAGCTGTTGAAGGGGGTGTCTGTTTCCAGGTCGCGCCGGCGCAAATTGCCGTCGAAGTCCGGGCCTAGGCCGTAGATCACCGTGGGATCGGTCTGCAGCCGCATGCCGATGCGCAGGCGGTTGACGAAGACACCGGCCACCTGCCCCCGCTCCGATGCCAGCCCGGTTTCCTTCTCCACGATGGACGCCAGGATCAAGGCTTCATCGGCGTTCTTCAGCGGCGTGTCCGGCGCGCGTTCTGCCCAGGCAGTCTCGAGTTGCTGCTGCAGCGCCCGGTGGGCACGCTTGAGCACCGTCAGGTCGCTCACACCCCGGCTGTAGCGGTAGGTGTCGGGAAAGAAGCGCCCTTCGGCAGCCAGGCCCGGGCTGCCCACGGCGGCCATCAGCTGGGCCTCGTCCATGCCGGCGGTGAGTGGCTTGAGCTGGGGTGCGCGGGCCAGGGCCTCGCGCATCTGACGCAGGGTCCAGCCCTCGATGATGCGCACGGACTCCATGGTTTCGTCGCCCTGCACCATCTTGGCCAGAAGGCTGCGCGGCGTGGCGCCGGTCTCGATCTCGTAGCTGCCAGCGCGGATGAGACGGCTCTGGCCCGACCAGCGAAACCATTCGAACAGCCAGCGCGCCTGGGTCTGCACGCCGGCATCGACCCAGGCCTGGGCCACTGCACGGGGCGTGGCGCCCGGCTCCACCGACAGCTCCACCTGGGGTGCGCGCAGGGCCAGCGGTGCGTCCAGCCACTTCCAGGCCAGCCAGGCCGCCACGCCTGCGCCGAGCGCCAGCAACAGCAGCACGATGACCAGCCACCGGGCCAGCAGGGCGAAGGGTGACCGGCTCGACATGGCGGCTGATGATAATGACAGCATGAGCCTGCCCCTGCACCCTTCCGCCCTGCCCCCCATCGAAGGCGTCGTGCGCCTCGCCGACTGGGGCGTGATCCGCGCCGCTGGCGACGAAGCCGCGAAGTTCCTGCACGGCCAGCTGACCCAGGACATCGAGCACCTGGCCGCCGGCCGCGCCGTCCTGGCGGGCTATTGCTCGCCCAAGGGACGCTTGCTGGCCAGCTTCGTGACCTGGCGTCCTGCGCCCGACGAAGTGCTGCTCGCCTGCAGCGCCGATGTGCTGCCGGGGGTGCTGAAGCGGCTGCAGATGTTCGTGCTGCGCGCACGCTGCAAGCTCAGCGACGCCAGTGCCGATTGGCCGCTCTGGGGCGTCGCCGGCGATGTCGGCGCAGCAGGCGAGATGCAGGCCTGGTCGGTCGGGCAGGCCGAAGGGCGCCACGTCGTGCAGTTGCCGCGGGCCGTGGTCGACGGCGTCGAGGTGTCGCGCCGGCTGCACGCTGGCGGTGCCCAGCCTGAAGGTCCGGCGCTGGACCCCGGCGCTTGGCAGGCGCTGGAAGCCGCCAGCGGCGTGGCCCGCGTGGTCGCGGCCACCAGCGAGCAGTTCGTGCCGCAGATGGTGAACCTGGAGCTGGTGGGCGGCGTCAACTTCCAGAAGGGCTGCTATCCCGGGCAGGAAATCGTCGCCCGCAGCCAGTATCGCGGCACGATCAAGCGACGCGCGCAGGTCCTGGAAGGGACGGTGCCGATGCAGCCGGGGCAGGAGGTCTTCCACAGCGCCGACCCCGGCCAGCCCGCAGGCATGGTGGTGCTGGCGGGCAGCTTCTCGGACCAGCGGCACCTGGCGCTGGTGGAGCTGAAGCTCGCGGCCCTGGAGCTCGGCAGCCTGCATGCCGGCAGCGCCGACGGGCCGGTTCTGAGCCTCGCCGCCCTGCCCTATGCCATTCCCGCCGAAGCAGCCTGAGCAGGGCGCTCTGCATGCGCAGCCTGTTCGTTTACTGGAAGGTGGCCCCGGACCTGTCGGTCGCCGCCCTGGAGGCGGCCGGCGCATGGCAGGCTGAGCTGCGAGCCAAGCATCCGGGTCTGCGCACGGGCCTTTACCAGCGCAGCGACTCAGCGGCTGGCGCGGAGGGCATCGTCACCTGCATGGAAACCTATGCCATCGAAGGCGGCGTGGGCGCCGCGCTGGCGGCCGCCATCGAAGCCGCAGGCAGCGGCGGCCTGCAGTCGCTGGGCGCGCCACGCCGGCACGTGGAAGTATTCGACGCTGTCGAGACCTGAACAGCGGCCCGGCCGCGCGGTTTCAGGCCAGCCGCAGCCCCATCGGGACGTGCGGCACGCCATCCAGTACCAGCGGTTCGGCATGGGCCGCCACGAAGCCCGCTCTGGCGTAGAAGCCGACCGCGCTGCGCTGCGCCTGCAGGCGGAGCGTGTGCAGGCCCTGTTGCCGGGCCTGGGCCACCAGCGCCGCCAGCAGCGCCCGCCCGACGCCGCCCCCGCGCACGGCATGCAGCACCGACATCCTGCCGATCTGGCCGATGCGCCCGTCGCAAGGCACCAGCCGGCCGCAGCCCACCGCAAGCCCCATGCGGTTGCGCGCCAGGACGTGCGTGGCCGTGCTGTCGTCGACATCGGTGGCAGCGGCCGCGGGCAAGCCCAGTTCATCGGACCAGACGGCCTGGCGCAGCGCCGCCGTTTCCGTCGCCAGCCCTGGCCAGGCGGCGGTCTCGACGTCGAGCATCGAGCCACCGGCTTCGAACCGGTCCAGCGCAGCGCGCAGCGAAGGCGGCACCGGACGCGAGGTCTGCGTGTCGGGGTCGGCAAACACGTACACCAGCTCGCCGTGCACCAGGCGCTGCTCGCCGCGGAACAACGCAGCCTTGAACAGCATCGAGCTGTTGCCGATGCGCGCGCAACGCAGGCCCACGTCGCAGGCGTCGTCGTAGCGGGCCGAGCCTTCGTATTCGAGCGTCGCCTGGCGCACGTAGAGGTCGCCCTGCAGGGCCTGCATGGTCTCGTGGTAGGGCAGCGCCAGCGCGCGCCAGTAGGCGCCCACGGCCGTGTCGAAGTACATCAGGTAGTGGCCGTTGAAGACGATCTTCTGCATGTCCACCTCGGCCCAGCGCACGCGCAGGCGGTCGAAGAAGCGAAAGTCGTCGCGTTGCGGGCTGGTGTCGTCGGACGCTGATGTCATGGCGTTCATGGCGATTCAGGGTTGCAGGGCCTCGCGCAGGGGGGCGGCCAGGGTGTCCAGGGCCAGCGGCGCTTCCTTCAGCACACGGCCCATCTTGATGAAGTCGTGCGTCATGCCGCGCACGAGTTCCAGTTGCACCGGCACGCCGGCAGCGCGCAGCCGGTCGGCATAGGCCAGGCCTTCGTCGACGAGCGGGTCGCATTCGGCCAGCAGCACGCAGGCCGGCGCGGTGTCGTCGACGTCGGCCAGCAGGGGCGCAAAGCGCCAGTCGCTGCGCTGGTTGTGCGCAACGTACTGGTCGAAGAACCAGGCGATGGTGGTGGCGTCGAGCAGGAAACCGTTGGCAAACAGCTTGTGCGAAGCCGTGTCGGCATGGGCCGTCGTGCCCGGCGTGATCAACAACTGCAGCGCCAGCTTCATACCGATGTCGCGCGCGTGCAGTGAACACACTGCAGCCAGGGTGCCGCCGGCGCTGTCGCCGCCCACGGCGATGGGGCCCGCGCGCAGACCCAGGCGGTGCGGGTCCGCAGCCAGTGCGCGCATGGCGGCCCAGGCGTCGTCGACCGCGGCCGGAAAGGGGTGTTCCGGCGCCAGGCGGTAGTCCAGAGACACCACCGCGACGCCACTGCGCAGGGCCAGTTGTCGGCACAGGCTGTCGTGGGTGTCCAGGCCCCCGATGACGAAGCCACCGCCGTGCAGGTACAGCAGCACGGGCAGTTCGGAGTGCCCGGGCGCGTACAGGCGTGCGGGCAGCGGCTGGCCCTGGCCGCCGGGCAGCGAAATGTCTTCGACCCGCGCCACAGGCGCACGAGGCAGGTCCAGCACCTCTGCGCCCGCCGAATAGGCGGCGCGCGCCTGTGCCGGCGTCAGGGTATGAAAAGGCGGGCGGCCGGCACGCTCGATGCGGTCCAGCAGGCCGGCCATGGCAGGGGTCAGGAGGTGCAGCGACATGGGCTTGTTCCGGCTGCGGAGCATACTTTCTGCCCTGCCCCCTGCCCCCAACGATCGACCGCACCATGGCCCGCATCCTGTATCTGACCCAGATCGACATCGACCCCGGCGTGGTTCGCCTGCTGCGCGACGAATGCCAACGCGTGGGCATGCACCGTCCGCTCATCGTCACCGACGCCGGCGTGCGCGCCGCGGGTGTCTTGCAGGCGGCCCTGGATGCGCTGGGCGACCTGCCCCACGCAGTGTTCGACCAGACCCAGTCGAACCCGACCGAAGCCGCCGTGCGCGCGGCGGCCGACATGGTGCGGCGCGAAGCCTGTGACGGCCTGGTGGCGGTGGGCGGCGGCAGCAGCATCGACCTCGCCAAGGGCGTGGCGATCGCTGCCACCCATCCCGGCCGCTTGAAGACCTACGCCACCATCGAAGGCGGCAGCGCGCTCATCACCGAACGCGTGCTGCCATTGATTGCGGTGCCCACCACCGCCGGCACCGGCAGCGAAGTGGCACGTGGCGCCATCGTCATCATCGACGACGGACGCAAGCTGGGCTTCCACAGCTGGCACCTCATGCCCAAGGCGGCCCTTCTGGACCCCGAACTGACGCTGGCCCTGCCACCCGGGCTGACCGCGGCCACGGGCATGGACGCCATCGCCCACTGCCTGGAGACCTTCATGGCCCCGGCCGTGAATCCGCCGGCCGACGGCATTGCCCTGGACGGACTGGCCCGCGGCTGGGCGCACATCGAGACAGCCACCCGCAACGGCCGCGACGTCACCGCCCGCTGGCACATGATGAGCGCCAGCCTGCAGGGGGCGATGGCCTTCCAGAAAGGTTTGGGCTGCGTGCACTCGCTCAGTCACAGCCTGGGCGGCGTGAACCCGCGGCTGCACCACGGCACGCTGAACGCGATGTTCCTGCCGGCGGTGATCCGATTCAACGCAAGTGCGCCCTCCATTCAGGCCGAGCAGCGGCTTCAGCGCATGGCCCACGCCATCGGCCTGGACCGCTGTGACCTGGAAGGCCGCGACCTTGCGGATGCCGTTCGCGACCTGAATGCCCGGCTGGGCCTGCCGACTGGCCTGCGCGCCATGGGCGTGACCGAGGATCAATTCGAGCGCATCGTCGATGGCGCGATGGCCGACCATTGCCACAAGACCAACCCTCGCATCGCGACGCGCGACGACTACCTCCTGATGCTGCGGGCGGCGATGTAGCGGCGGAGGACGGCTGTCGGCCCGTTGCTGGCCTTGGTTTGCGTTGCGTTTCGTGCCTGCATGGTCC
>JANOBX010000243.1:0-19269 GCA_031411875.1 Burkholderiales bacterium
GGCCATCTGGCCGGCCGTCACCAGCTTTTCCTCCTGGCTCAGGCCGAGGCGGCCGCCCTGCCCCAGCGCTGCGGGCGGAAGGGCCAGCACGGTGTCCAGATAGGGCAGCAGACTGGCCAGGTCGGCATCGGCCCTGACCTGCCCCGGCGGCAGGCCGCCGGCGCTCTGTTCGGCGTCAGAGACGGCCGTGGCCACCTGCTCGCTGCGCCGCGAGTCCGTGCCCAAGGCCATCCAGCCCCAGACCAGGCCCCCCATCAGGGCCAGCACCGATGCAGAAACGGTGCCGATCTGGACCCAGCGTCGGCGCTTTTCATGCCCGCGGTCGCGCACCGCCAGCCGAGCTTCGTTGAAGACCACGTCACGCAGGAAGCGACCCAGGAAAAAGCTGCGCCCGGTCTGGCCCATCACGGCAGCCGGACGAGAGCTGTCCAGGCCGAAGGTGCGCGACAAGGCGCCGGTGAGCCGGTCGATGGGCGTGCCTTCCTGCGTGCCCGAGGTGAAGTACACGCCCCGCAGGAAAGGCGCCGGGTCGAGCTTGGAGCCACCGAAGGCCGCCTGGATGAAGGCTCCCAGCGGCGCCTCCAGCGACGCGAACTGCGCCGGGAAGCCGGCGATGCGCGCGCGCTGGTCGCCGCCGCGTTCGCCCTGCAGGCGTTCCAGCAGCCGCACCTGCAGGCGCTGCAGCAGGCCGGCGAACTCGGCGACGAAGCCTGAGGCCGCGCCCTCATCGGTCTGCTCGGGCTTGAAGGTCATGCCCCAGACCTGGGCCCGGGTCTCGCGGTCCAGATCGTCGAAGAACTCAGTGAAGCCGACGACGAGGTCGGCCTTGCTGACCAGGAAATACACCGGCAGGCGCTGGCCCAGCCGCTGCTCGAGTTCACGCACACGCCGGCGCACTGCCTGCGCGTGCTGTTCGCGGCCGGCCTTGTCCAGCCGGCTGAGCATGTCCACGCCGAAGGCGACGATGACGCCGTTCAGCGGCTGCTGCGGGCGTTCGCGGCGCAGCAGGTCGAGGAAACGCTCCCAGCCGGCCTTGTCGGCGCCGGCGTCGCTGTCCTGGGTGGTGTAGCGCCCTGCAGTGTCGATGAGCACGGCCTGTTCGGAGATCCACCAATCGCAGTTGCGTGTGCCACCCACGCCCGAAACCCGGCCTTCGGCCAGCGGGAAGTCGAGCCCGGAATGGCGGATGGCCGTGGTCTTGCCCGAGCCCGGGGGGCCGATCAGCACGTACCAGGGGCGTTCGTACAGGTAGCCGCCTTTGCCGGCGCTGGCAGACTTCATCGCGTTCAGGGCGTCGGCCAGGCGCTCGGCCACGGCGCGTTCCTCGTCGCTGGCGGCTGCCGCGGCAGCACTGGCTTTCAGCGCACGTTCGTCGGGCAGAGGCTGGCTGGCACCGGCCACGAGCGCAGCGTCGCGCTGGCGCTTGCGTCTGAACAGGAGCAGAAAGACAGCCAGCCAGACCAGCGCCGGCAAGGCGGCGAGCAAGACCAGCAGCCACGTCGATTCAACGCCCAGCAACGCCGGCGCGAACAGCCACACCACGACGCCCAGCAGCAGCGCACCGAAGAGCCCCCCCAGAGCGGGAATGCTGAGGAGGGCAGACAGCAGCGGACGCATCTCAACGCACCTCGTTCAACGACAGCACGACGTCGATCCGGCGGTTTTGCTCGCGACCCTCGGGCGTGGTGTTCGGCGCCAGCGGCTCGGTATCGGCCCGACCGGCCGCGGCAAAGCGCTCTGGTTGGCCGGCGGTGGTGGCCAGCAGGGCCCGCGCTGCTTCGGCGCGGGCGGTGGACAACTGGAAATTGGACGGGAACTTCACCGTGCGGATGGGCTGGTTGTCGGTGTGGCCGGCCACCATCACGCGGCCGGGCTCGAGCTTCAGGGCTTCGCCAATGCGGGCCAGCAGCGCCGGGTAACGCGGCTGCAGGTCGGCGCTGCCGGAAGCAAACATGCCCTTGCCCAGAATGCGCACCACGACCCGCTGGGCGTCGCCTTCGACCAGCACCAGGCCTTCACGGATCTCGGGTTCCAGGAAGGTTCGGAATTTCTGCAGCGGACTGTCGGTGACCGGCGCGGCCGCTGGCGCCACCGCCACTGCCGCGCGTTCGATCGTCGGCGGGGCCGTAGGCGGCAGGGCCATCAGGCGCTGCTGCAGCGCGTCGCCACGGTCGTTCACGACGTGGGAGGCGAACACATAGCCGAAGGCCAGCAGGCTGAGGGCCACCGCCACGGCCACCCAGGGCGGGACACTGCGAGGCGGCCCGCGGTGAGGCGCGTCGACGCCGCGCCAGCTGGGCGAGAGCTCACGGTCCCAGCTGCCGCCCATCTGCACGAGAAGCCGGTACAGGCCCTCGCGGAGGCGTTCGATTTCGGCGCTGCCCCGGCTGTCGAGCCGGTAGCGGCCGCGAAAGCCCAGCGACAGGCACAGGTAGCAGATCTCCAGCGCCGGCTGGTAGCGGCCGGGCTCTTTCTGCATGCCGTTGAGCAGGTCGAAGAAACGTTCGCCGCTGCGCACGTCCTGGTGGAAGGTGGAGCTGAGCGTGCGGGAACCCCAGCTGCTGGCCTGGCCCCAGGGGGTGGACAAGGCGGTGTCGTCCAGCGCGGCGCACAGCGCGTAGTGGCCGGCGCGCAGCTGATCGTCGGGCACCCGCGCAGCACGACATTCGGCCTCGAAGGCCTGCAGAGCGCGCATCGCGCTTTCGCGCAGCTCTTCGGCGCTGCGCACCTGCGCGCCCTGGCCGCTGGCGCCAATGCGTGCCAGCAGGTCCAGCAGCGGGCCGGCCGCCGCCACCATGGGTGAACGGCCCACCTTCGGCAGCGCTTCGGCCTCGCCGGCCAGCCGCGCAGTCGCGGCCGCGGCACTCTGCGGCATGACCGGCGAGCCCGCGCCAGCCACGGTCCCAGGGCCTTGCGGCGCCAAGGGTGCGGTCGACGGCAGGCCGCCCGGTCCGCGCAGGATGGTGCGGTCGCTGTCGTCTGGTTCGCTGAACGGGTTGTCACTCATGCGCGGATCGCCCACATCTCGATGCTGAGGTTCGGAAACTCGTCAGACACATGAATTCCGAAACCACCCGAGTTGCCCATCTGCTGCCAGTGGGGGCTGCCGCGGTCCAGCTCGAAATAGGCGGCGCTGGCCTGGAAGGGAATCTGGCGCGGGGCCACCGGCAAGGGCCGCACGCCGATGCCGGGCAACGACACATTGACGAGCTCGCGAATGTGTTCGACCGCGCCGATCTTGACCTTGTTCGGGAACACGCGGCGCAGTTGGTCACCCGGCACGTCGGCCGACACCGCCAGCACGAACTGGCTGCTGCGCAGCAGATTGCGGTCGGACAGCGGGCCGACCCGGATGCCGAACTTCGGCTCCTGCAGCGGGATGGCCACGGCCGTGGTCTCTAGCACGGCCGACAGCGAACGCCGCAGGTCGGCCACTACGGGTGCAAAGCTGCGCTGAAGATCGTCGTGCCGGTAGGCCGGGTAGACCGGCGCACGCTTGTCGGGCGCGGTGAAGGTGGCGAGCTCGCCGGCCAGCTGAACCAACGTGGCAAACAGACTTTCCGGGTGCACGTTTCCGGCGTCTGCCCAATGCGCCATCAAAGGTTGCCAGCGATTGACGGCCTGGAGCAACAGGAAGTCGGCGATGTCGGCGACGCCGCGCGCACCCGGCTGTCCCAGGCGCCCGGCCAGCACTTCGGCACGCTGGCCCAGCATGCCCACCAGCTCGGCCGTCAGGTTGGCCAGCGAACCCACGGCCGAGATCCGCAGGCAGGGTGCGACGTAGCGTTCGTCGAGCACGACGCGCCGGTCGGACTGCACTTCGACGACGCGCGCCAGCCCCAGCCGCGTGAAGCCGGCGACTTCCCCAGTGTCGAGCAGGTAGCGAAGCCGCAGGCGGCCCACGGCCAATTCGGCGGCGATGGTGCTTTCGGAATGGGTGTCGAAGGCGTCGAAGGATCGGAGCATGTAGCGTGCTCGCGGGTCCACCGGGCCATCCGTGGCCGAGGTGACTTCAGGGTTGCCGTCCTGGTGCAGGGCAAGCCCGAGGTGGATGACGGCGTTGCGCGTGCCTTCGGGAAGGTCCAACGGCAACGGCGCATCGGCGCCGCCTGGAATCGAGAACGGCGTGCCGTCTTCCAGCACCCCGGCGGCCGACGATAAGGCGAAGCGGCCTGCGGCCAGCAGGTCGCGGTCGATCGACAGTTCCGTCAGACCCCAGGGGTGCGAGCGCAGCGGTGCGGCGCGAGCCTGCAGCTGGCTCGCGGCATGCCGGTCCTGCTGCTGGTAATGCTGGGCACGCAGAAACATGCCCTCCTGCCAAACCACCTTGTCATGCCAGAACATTGGGCTCCTTCAAGTGCGTGTCATGCCCGCTCAGGCGGTGATGTTGCGGTTCAAGGCTTCTTCAAGTCGCTGGCTGCCTGCTCGTAGGCGCGGGCGAAAGCCGTGCCGAAGGCGCTCTCGAAATCGTCCTCGAACTGCTCGAGCAGTTTGGCGTGGCGGCGCTTGTATGCCTCCCACAAACGCTTTTCGCGGGCGCCGGGCAGCAGCCCGCCACCCGTGTCTTCGGTCTCGAGTCTCTCTGGATCGAGCTGTTGCAGCAAGGCCTTGGCGGCAGCCTGCGTCGCCGCCAGTGTGGCCACCTGGTGCAAGGTGAGGTCGTCGATGGACTCGCGCACCGCACGCACGGCAGAGGTGCGGGGGTCGAGCAGAGCAGCGAGCGCATATTCATCGCTCGCCGCGAACTTCAAGGGGTTGTTGTCGGTCTGGCGCAGCATCGTCTGTTCGATGCGGAACTCGCGTTTGACCTGGCCCCGCGCAATCAGCAGCGCGCGCATGCCGGAGACCACCGCACGCAGCAGCGCGCCGGCATTGCGCAGCGTCGCTGCGGGGTCGGCCGCAGCGCGCGGCACGAGTTCGGGCGCGAGCTCGCCACCGGCCAGCAAGGCCGCCAGCGAAGCCGCCGGGTCGCCCAGCAGGGCTGGCGTTGCGGGCAGCGGCATTGGCGCCGGCATCGGCATCGGCATCGGCATCGGCATCGGCATCGGCACGGCGGGGCGAGCCGGCACCGGGGTCAGCGGTGCCGACTCGGACGGCGCGAAGTTCGCGGCAAACGGGTCAGAAGCGGGCAGGGCTGCTTCGGGAATGACCCCTCGCGGCGCTTCAGGCAAGATCGGCACCGCCATGGGCGAGCGCGTCCCCACCAAGGCCACAGGCAGTGAGCTCGCGGCATACCAGTCGGCCGGAATGATGGGCTTGTCGGCTGCTGCGGCAATCACCGGCGCGAAGGCGTCGCTGCTGGCGGCGGCATGATCTGGCAGGGTCGACGCCGAAGGCATTCCTGGCATGCCCAGATTCGGCCGCGCACCGAAGCCATAGCCCGCCTCCAGAGGCGGCGGATCGTCCAGACCCGGCAGACGCGCCGCAGCAAAGCCCGGGCGCTCGATCTCGCCGAAAGGGCTGACCATGGCTGGCGCCGGCGCCGGGTCGTTCGGAACGAAGACCGCCTCGTCGACGCGTGCCTCGATCTCGTAGTCGCCCAGTCGCAGGCGGTCGCCATCGCGCAGCGCCTGCGTCATCTCGCGGCCGATGGGGGCGCTGGCGAAGTTGACGAAGGTGCCATTGCCCGAGAGGTCACGCACCTGCCAGGCGCCACCCAGGAAGCTGACGGTGCAGTGCTTGCGCGACAGGGAACGCAGCGGGTCGGGCAGCGGCCAGTCGCATTCGGCACCCCGGCCGATGGTGATTTCACCGCCCGTCAGGCGACGGTGCTCGCCGGGGGCGGAGCTCGGGCTTCGCAGGATCGTGAGAGTGAGCGTGGCCATGGTTGCTGGGCGGAGATCTCAGCGGAGAAGTATCGCCGCTGCACGCGCCGACCTGCCCTGCAGGATCGGCATTCAGCCACCAATCAGCACGGTCGGGCAGCCCACGATGATGGTGCCGCCATGGCCGCAGCTGTCACCCATGCGGGCGGCTGGCAGGCTGCCCACGAGCACCGTGGCGCTGCCTTTCGCAATCACGTCGGGCGGCCCGACACACGTACACATGTCGGTGGCCCGAGCCTGCGGCAACGAACCGGTCAACACCGTGGGCAGGCCCTTGACGATGGGTCCGCCGACGTGGGGAATGGGCGGCACGCCCGGGGTCTGCATCGGGCAAACATGCATGTCGGTGATGCGGGCGGCAGGTTGACCCATCTCAGCTTTCCTCCACCGCAATACGGCCAGCCCCGCCATTGGCAATGTCCACCGCCGCATCAAGGAATCGGCCGAGCCGTGCGCGTGACCGTTCGGGTCGGCCACGCACCGATGCCAGCACGATGGCACCACTGACAGCCAGGCCCGTGAGGTGGTCACCGGGTGGCACGGAAGGCTGGCCGACGGGTGCCATGCTGCCGCCGCTCCAGAAGGCGCCGGTGGCTGCCCAGGCCTCGGGGCTGCGGAACTCGGTCTTCTCGGCGGCATGCCAGGCACCGCGGCGCAGGCCGTCGTCGGCTGGCTTGCGCACCCAGGCTTCGGCGGCAAGGCGGGCGCTGCCGTCGGCTGCCGGCAAGCTGGGGTCGGGCACGGCCACCGCGCACATGCAGGCCCACCAGACGGCCTCGCGCTTCGGCAGCGCATGGGCGCACAGCCGCGCCGCTTCGTTCAGCAGACCCTGACCCTGCAGCAAGGCCAGGGCCTGCGCCGCGGTCTGGGCACCGGCCAGCAGGGCCGAGGTCGCCGGCTCGAGTTCCAGCCGGGGCAGCAAGGGCGCCAGCGGCGTGGCGAGTTTCGGCAGCGGTTGGTTCACGATCAATTGATCATCACGATGGCGCCCTTGACCATCACCGTGGCCTGAGCATCTTCCTTGATGATCGCGCCTTTCGTGGAGTGCAGGCTCTGCGCTTCCTCGGTGATCATCGGGCCCTTGATGGTGATGCCCGACGGACTGAGTTCGATCGTGCTCTGGCCGACTTTGAGCGTGATTTTCTGCATGGCCTCGAGTGTGATGCTGCCCATGTCGCATTTCACGGTGACGTCGCCCAGCTTGATGGCGTGGGCCTCGTTGCCCTGTTCGACGGTCTTGGTGTCGTTGCCGGTCTTCACCGTGGTGCTGCGGTGGCCCTGCTCGACCGTGAGCGTGTCGTCGGCTTCCTTGACGGTCACCGTGCGGGCGTTCTTGATGGTCTCGATCTGGTCATGGTCGATGGTGCGTTTTTCGTCGTTCTCGACTTCCACCGTGAGGTCCTTCTGCGCGTGCAGAAGAATCTCTTCCTCGTCCTTCTTGTCCTCGAAGCGGAGGAGGTTGGCGTCCTCGGCGCTGTCGGACTTGTAGCTGCGTGTGCGAATGCCGCTCTGCGCCCGGTTCGTGCCGGGTAGGAAGGGCGGTTTGGCGTCCTTGCCGTAGACCGAACCGATGACGACCGGGCGGTCCGGGTCGCCATCGAGGAAGGCCACCAGCACTTCGTCGCCCATCCGCGGCAGGAACCAGGTACCGCCCCAGGCGCCTGCTGCCGCCTGGGCCACGCGCACCCAGCAGGACGAGGCATCGGTCGTCACGCCGGAATGGTCCCAGCGGAACTTGATCTTGATGCGGCCGAACTCGTCGACGTGAATCTTCTCGGCCGAAGGGCCGGTGACGGTGGCCGAATACATGCCGGCCATGACCGGGCGGGAATGACGCGGCTGCGGCATCCAGGTACGGCTGGCCAAGGCCAGATGCAGTGTGTTGGCGTAGTGCTCGGTACCGCCCGCGCCTGCAGTCAGTGTCGAGTGATCTTCGGCCTGGTGTTCCACCGCCGTGACCACGTACTGGGCGGTGAGCAGACTGCCGTCCTCGGACAGGACTCCGACCGAGGTGCGCAGACCGGCCGCAAAGCGAGGGTCCAGGCCCGTCGCGCTGAACTCTTCTGTGGACGTCTCGCGTTCGCCCATGGCCACGGCGGAACTGTCCACGCCCGGCCGCGTGGCCATGCCACCTGGCCAGTGAAAGACCTTGCCTGGCGCCCACATCGTGGGTTCGCCCGCATAGGCTCGCGTGTTGCTGTCCTTGACCTGGACCACGGAAGGCTGGCTGCGTTCGCCGTCCATGTCCAGCAGGTTCACGGCCGCGGACCGGGCGCGGTGGGCGGAGGCCCAGTGGCCTAATTCGTCGAACTGGGTCGTTTCATGCTTTGCCACGACGCTCGCCACTTCGAAGGTCGGGAAACCGGGCGCCGTGGCGCTGACATGCATGCGGTGTTCACTGTCCGTGTGGCTGAAGTAGTAGGTGACTCCATGCTCTTCGAGCAAACGCGAGATGAAGTGCAGGTCGGTCTCGTTGAACTGGGTGCAATAGTCCATCGGCGACAGGGTGGGCAGGATGCCGCGGGTAGGCGCGGGTAAGGAATGCTCGTCCATCACGGCATCCACGATTTCCATCACCGTCTTCTGCTGGAAGATGCGGCAGTTCTGCCGCAGGCTCAGCCGCCACAAGCCCGGCACGGCCACCAGGCGGTAGGCCATCAGGCCACCCGGTCCGGGACCGATGCGTTCGAACTCGCTCACCAGGCCGTGGAAACAGCGCTGTGTGAACCCGCCGTCCATGCGCTGGTTCACCGACACCGTGATCGGCAGAGTGAGCAGGTCGCCGGGCTGGATAAGGCCGTTCGGAGACAGCACTTCGACGTCGATGCGAAAGGGCAGCCCCAATTGCTCGCTGACCGCCAGGCGGGTCGCAGTCAAGGCACCTTCAGCCAGCGGCGAGGTGATTTGCAGGAGTCTTGGAAGTTCCATGGCTTTTGTAGCCTCGCGCGACTGAGCGGGTCTGTCGACGCCCGCGTGACGCCCAGGAGAGGCCAGGGAGCGGCCAACTTCGAAACAGAGGCGCCAGCCCGGCCGCGTGGCCGTGCTGGCGTAGAAAGGGCAAGGTCGTGACCGCTGCGCGCAACGTGGGGTTGCGCCAGCCGGCCGGCGGCGTCAGCCTTCCTTGGCCGTGGTCAGATCGTAGATGTAGTGGCCGGTGGTCTCAGGAGCCAGCTTGTCGTTGATCTTGAGGTACTCGCTGTCGAACTTGGTGAAGTTGAGCGAGAGGCTTTCGGAAGGACGGTCGCCGCCAGTGCTGATGCTGTAGCCGCTGACCATGGTGCCGTGCAGGATGTACTTCTGAAAGGCCTGGTGTGTGCCAGGACCGTCGGTGCGGGTGAAGTCGAGCTTCACGATGACACCCTCGCCTCCAATGGCCTCCTTCAGCGCCATGGGCGAGAAGGCGTCCATGGTCTTGGTCACGGTGATTTCCGACACGCTTGGCGCACTGGCCTCGCGCTTGGACGCGCCGCCCACCCCCGCGCTGATGCCACGGCCGATGCCCCACTGCGCCGAGTTGCACTCGATCCAGCCGACGTAGCCCTCTGCAGTGACCTCGCCCACGAGATCACCGTACTTCATGAAAATTGCCATGATTGCCTCAACCTTTCAAATTTACCGAGGTGTCCCCGCTCATCACATGCTCGGCCGCGGGGACGTTCAACCGAGGTCGTACTGGAAGGCTCCAGTCGACGGATCCATGCCGACCTGCACCCGACTGACCGTGGACCCGGAGGCCAGTCGCGCCAGCAGCTGCGCCGACAATTCGGGCAGCAGCGAGCGGCTGAGAATGTTGTCGATGTTGCGGGCGCCCGATTCGACTTCCTTGCAGCGTGCGACGATGGCGTCGGGCACGGCGTCGTCGAAGGTGAAGGGCGTGCCGTAGGTTTCCAGCACCCGACGCCCGATGCTGCGCAGCTTCAGCAGGCAGATCTTCTTCAGGATCTCGTCGCGCAGCGGGTAGTAGATGACGACATTGCAGCGGCCCAGGAAAGCGGGCTTGAAAACCTTGAGCAGGTCGGGCTGCAGGGCGTCTCGCAACTGCTCGGGCTCGGGCACCAAGTCGGGGTCGGAACAGAGCTTGGCAATGGTGTCGGTGCCGGCATTGCTGGTCATGATGATGACGCAGTTGCGGAAGTCGATGTCGCGGCCCTCGCCGTCCTTCATCTGACCCTTGTCGAAGACTTGATAAAAGACGTCCTGCACGCCGGGGTGCGCTTTTTCCATCTCGTCGAGCAGCACCACGCTGTAGGGGCGACGGCGCACGGCCTCGGTCAGCACGCCGCCTTCGCCGTAACCCACGTAGCCAGGTGGCGAGCCCATCAGCAGCGAGACCTTGTGCTCTTCCTTGAACTCGCTCATGTTGATGACAGTGAGATTTTGCTCACCGCCATACAGCAGTTCGGCCACCGCCAGGGCAGTTTCCGTTTTGCCCACGCCCGATGTGCCGGCCATCATGAACACTCCGATGGGCTTGCGCGGGTCGGTCAGGCCGGCGCGGCTGGTGCGGATGGCCTGGGCAATGGCGTCGAGCGCGTGGTCCTGGCCCACCACCCGCTCCATCAACTTGTCCTGCAGCGCCAGCACGGTCTTGATCTCGTCGGACACCATTCGGCCCACAGGAATGCCGGTCCAGGTGGCCACCACCTCGGCCACCGCCTGGCCGTCGACGACTGGATGTACCAGGGGTTCCTCGCCCTGCAGTTCGCGCAGGCTGCGCATGGCGCCAGCCAGTTCGCGCTGGAGCGTCTCGAGTTCTTCGACGGGGCCGCCGGCACCCTCGGGCAGCAGATTCACCGAAGCTGCCTCGGCGCGCAGGCGCAGGTCGCGGATGCGAGCCACCAGTTCCTTTTCCTGGTTCCACTGCACCGTCAGTGCATCAAGTTCGGCCTGGGCCTGGGCCTGATCGGCCAGCAGCGCGGCGCGGCGCTTGGCGTGGTCGGTGCCGGTGGCAACTTCGCGGCCGATGGCCGCGATCTCGGTGGTGATGAGGGCAATGCGCCGACTCCGGTCTTCCACCGGGGCCGGTACCGCAGCCTGGCTCATGGCAACGCGGGCGCAGGCTGTGTCGAGCAGCGATACGCCCTTGTCGGGCAGTTGCCTCGAAGGGATGAAACGCGCCGAGAGCTTGACCGCGTCTTCGACGGCCTCGTCGAGGATGCGCACGCCGTGGTGCTTTTCCAGCGTGGCGACAAGACCGCGCAGCATCGCGGCGGCCAACGGCTCCGAAGGTTCGTCGACCTTGACGACCTGGAAGCGTCGGGTCAGCGCAGCGTCCTTTTCAAAGTACTTTTTGTACTCGGCCCAGGTGGTGGCGGCGACGCAGCGCAACTCGCCACGTGCCAGAGCCGGCTTGAGCAGGTTGGCCGCATCGTTCTGGCCTGCCTGACCGCCCGCGCCGATGAGGGTGTGGGCTTCGTCGATGAACATCACGATGGGCGTGGGCGAGGCCTTGACGGTGTCGATGACGCCCTTCAGGCGGTTCTCGAACTCGCCCTTCACGCCGGCACCGGCCTGCAGCAGTCCCAGATCCAGCGACATCAGCTTCACGCCCTTGAGCGCGTCTGGCACGTCGCCCGCAGCGATGCGCAACGCCAGACCTTCGACGACGGCCGTCTTGCCCACACCGGGCTCGCCGGTCAGGATGGGGTTGTTCTGGCGACGCCGGGTGAGGATGTCGACCATCTGTCGGATCTCGGCGTCGCGCCCCAGGATCGGGTCGATCTTGCCGGCATGCGCCTGGGCCGTGAGGTCCGTGCAGAACTGGTCGAGGGGCCCGCCGCTGCGCGGTGCCTGTGCACCTCCTGCGGCGGTTGCAGTGCCGGCCGCCGAGCCGTTGTCGGTCGAGGCCATGGCAGCCGCTTCCTCACTGCCTGCAGCGAGCTCGGCCAGATTGCTGCGCACACCAGCGACAGGCACGCCCGTGAGCGTGGGGCAGCTTTCCCGCACAGTACGTGACAGCGCTTCGTCGGCCAGCAGCGCAGCCAGGAGGTGTCCGCTGCGGATGCGCATGGAGCCGGCCTCGAGCGAAGCCATGATCCAGGCTTCGCGCAACCAGGTGACGATGTCTGGAGACAAGGCCGGGGGCCGGCCATTGCCAGTGCGCAAGCGGTCAAGTGCACGGGTCAGTTCGGTGGCCACCTGCCCCGCGTCGACACCCTGCTTGCGCAGGATGGTGGCGATGTCGCTGCCCGAAAGCTCCACCAGCTTCAGCAGCACATGTTCGATCTCGACGTTGTAGTGGCTGCGCGAAAGGGTGAGCCCGGCTGCCGCCTCGAGCTGGCGGCGGCAGGTGTCGGTGAGTCTGCCCACCAACGACTTGAGGTCTATCGCCACCATGTGCAAATTGCTCCGGTTTTGCTCGCCAGCATGATGACTTCCTCAGTTGTCTCGTTATGAAACCGACGTTATCGGATAGCCTCATGACTGTCTAGCAAACACGTCACTGCGGCGATGTGACTTCTGACATTGACAGGCAAAACCGTACCGATGGCAATGAATGCCCGCGACATCTCCGGAGCAACGATGGATGGCGATCTGATGGACCTCGACGCTTTGCTTGCGCCGCTCGAAACCGGCGGAAACGGTGCTGGCACCGACTTGCGTGTTGACTTTTCGTCGTCCTCGCCGTATCAACGACTGCGCGATGCCCGTGCGGCAGCGCGGGCCGAGGAACGTGCCCGTGACGCCGAAGGCGACAGCGAAGGCATCGAGGCCGTGGGCTGGCGCGAGGTGCTGTCGGTGGGGCAAAAGTCGCTTGCTACGCACAGCAAGGACTTCGAGATCGCCGCCTGGCTGACAGAGGCACTCGTGCGCATCCACGGCTTGCAGGGTCTGACCGCCGGGGCGCAGCTCCTCACAGGTCTGTGCGAGAACTTCTGGGAAGCCGGTTTTCCTCAGCCCGACGAAGACGGCATGGAGGCGCGTTCTTCTCCCATCGGCGGCCTTTCGGGCGGCGGCGCGGACGGCACGATCATGCAGCCCTTGAGGCGCCTGCCGCTGTTCCGTCGCGCCGACGGTGTTGGCATGGGCGTGTACCAGTGGGATCAGGCCGAACAGATCTCCACCATGGACGACAAGCGGCGCAAGGCCCGCTACGCCGCGGGCGCGCCGGAAGTGAAGACGCTGCAGGCAGAAGCCAGACTGGACCAGGCCTTCCTGATCGGGCGCGGCCGCCAAACCCTGGCGGCGATGGAGGCCTGGGCCAAGCTCGACAAGGCGCTGGAAGCCCGTCTTGGTGTCGATGCGCCTTCCATGCGCAAAGTCACAGAACTCCTCGAGCGCATGCTCAAGATCATCACCAGTCTGGGCGGCGTGGTGACAGAGACAGCAGAGGAAGCCTCCCTCGACACCGTCCCCGACGGAGCGGGCGGCACGGTGGCCGGGGGGGGCGCGCCTGGAGCGTTGGTGAGCCGCGAATCCGCACTGCGCGAGCTCGACCGCATCGCCGAATACTTCAGGCGCACTGAACCGCATTCACCACTGGCCTACACGCTGGAAGAAGCGGTGCGCCGCGGCCGCATGAGTCTGTCGGAACTGCTGGCCGAGGTCCTGCCCGATGCCGCGGCCCGCAACAGCATGTTGCTGCGCCTGGGCATCCGCACCGAAGACGCCAAATGAACATGCAACGACTTCGCTGGACAGTCCTGGCTTCGCTGGCGTTCGCCTGGGGCAGTCTGTGGCACCTGCCGGCTCTCGCCCAAGGCAAGCGCCTGGCACTGGTCATCGGCAGCAGCAGCTACACAGCCTTTCCAGCGCTGGACGCCTGCCGCACCGCCGTCAACGGCATGTCGGCCGCATTGCGTCGCGCCGGCTTCGAGGTGACTGAGCGCGTCAACCCTTCGAACGGGCAGATGGGTTCGGCCATCAGCGACTTTGCCGAGGCCGTGGCGCGCACCGACGCTTCGGTCGCGATTGCCTATGTGTGCGGCTATGCCACGGCGCTGGACAAGCGCATCTTCCTGCTGCCGGCTTCGGCCAATCTCGTCAACGACACGGATGCGCTGAGCCAGGGCATCCTCAGCCGGCAGCTGACGAACGCGATGACCCGCTCGGGCGTACGCCCCGGGATGATCCTGCTGGACATGGTGGCCCTGCCCGGCGCGGCCACCAGCCTGCCGCTGCCCGCGCTGATCGACCCCGCGACGCTCGGTGGCAAGGGCTTCGTCGCGGTACAGACACTGGGGACCTTGCCCACCGGCACGACCGACCTGGCGGCCGGCGCCGGTGCAGCCTTCACCCCGTCGACCATGGACTGGAAGGCGGTGACCCAGGAACTGCGCAAGAGCCTGCCCTCTTCGGCGCGGCGGATGGTGCTGGTGCACGACCCCGTGGAGGCCGCAGGCGGCGCGCAGCGCCCGGTCGCAGCCACGGCTGCGACCACGGCAACGGCCGCCGACCCAGCCGGCATGGGTACGGCCGACATGCGCCGGATCCAACTGGCGCTGCAGCGACTGGGCTACTACAGCGGCAAGGTCGACGGGCTCGTCGGGCCCGACACGGTGGCCGCGGTGCGCCGCTTCCAACACGAGCTTCGTGCCGAGATGACTGGCCAGCTCAGCGCTGAGCAGGCCGCCCGCCTGCTCAAGGACAGTCAATAAGGAGACAGGACCCATGGGTCTGCGGACAAAGTTCAATCTGGTGATGCTGGTGGCCTTCCTGGTGGGCTGGTCACTGGCGGGGGTGCTGGCCTACGAGCTGTCTTTCTCGAACGCCCGACGACAGGTGCTCAGCGAGGCCGCCATCATGAGCGGGCAGGCCACCGCGCTCAGCGAATTCACGGTCAAGGAGATCGCGCCGCTGCTCGTGGGGCAGTTCAACCAGCGTTTCTTGCCGCAGTCGGTTCCGGCCTGGGTGGCGCAGACCAACTTCCGCACCCTCCAGCAGAAGTTTCCCGACTACTCCTACCGAACCGTCGTCGAGAACCCGACCAACCCGGCCGACCTGCCCTCCGACTGGCAAGCCGAAATCATCCGATCACTCAAGCAAAAGCCCGATCTCAAGGAACTGGTCACCGAGCGCGACACGCCCACCGGGCGCATCCTGTCGGTGGCGCGGCCCATCATCATCACCAACCCCGCCTGCCTGCAGTGCCATTCGACGCCCGACGTCGCACCGGCGACGATGGTCGACCTGTACGGCCCGAACAACGGCTTCGGCTGGAAACTCAACGAAGTCATCGGCGCACAGATCGTCAGCGTGCCCATGAGCGTGCCGTTCGACGCCGCCCGCCAGACCTTCACGCAACTGATGGTCGGGCTCGGCGCGGTGTTTGCGGTGATGATGTTGTTGCTGAACCTGCTGCTGCATTTCGTGATCATCAAGCCGGTCCGCGTGATTTCGGCCCAGGCGGTGGCGGTGAGCATGGGTAACATGGAAGCGCCCGAGTTGGTCGTGGGCACGCGTGACGAGATCGGCTCGCTGGCAGAGTCCTTCAACCGCATGCGCCGTAGCCTGGCCAACGCCATGAAGATGCTCGACGAATAGGATTTCTCCATGCAAGCCGACCCGACAACCGTCGGGCGCTACCTCATTCGGGGAGCGCTCGGTCGCGGTGCCATGGGGGCGATCTACAAGGCGCACGACCCTGACATCGACCGCCCGGTCGCGATCAAGCTCATCCGCGCCGACTTGCTGGAAAGCACCGACTGCGACGACTTCATCGCCCGCTTCCGCCGCGAAGCCCAGGCCGCGGGTCGCTGCATGCACCCGAACATCGTCGCGCTCTACGACTTCGCACTGCACGACGGCAACCCCTTCCTGGCGATGGAGTTCGTCGACGGCCTGACGCTGAGCCAGTCGCGCCCGCTCACCGGCCGCTTCGCCATCGAAGACACGATTTTCGTCGTGCTGCAACTGCTGGCCGCACTTCAGGCAGCGCACGCCACGGGCATCGTGCACCGGGACATCAAGCCGGCCAACGTCATGCTCGTCGGCGGCACCCAGGTGAAGGTCACCGACTTCGGCATTGCCCGCATTGACACCTGGCAGCTCACCCAGCGCGAATCGGTGATCGGCACGCCCAGCTACATGTCGCCCGAGCAGTGCCGTGGCGAGACCGTCGACGCCCGCAGCGACCTGTTCTCGACCGGCGTTCTGCTGTTCGAGATGCTGGCTGGCCAGAAGCCGTTTGCCGGGGCGACATCAGCCGAGGTACTGACGAAGCTCTTGCGCGACCCGCCGCCGAACCTGCGCGGCCTGGTACCGGGCATTCCCGATGCCCTGGTTGCCGTCGTCGAACGCAGCCTGGCCAAGTCGGTGGACGAGCGCTACGCGTCGGCAGCAGACATGGCTGCGGCACTGAAGGCCGCAGCCGCAGACAGCGGCACCGAATACGACGACCGCACCATCATTGCCCCGCCCCGCCCCCTGCCCGGCGACCCGCGACCGGCCAACCTGACCTCGACCACGAGCTTCGACCCGCTGCTGCTGGACACGTTGTCGCGCAAGCTGGCCGAACTGGTCGGCCCGATCGCGCCTTATCTCGTGCAAAGCGCCGTGCGCCGCGCGGCATCGGTCGAGGCGCTGTGTGCAGAACTCGAGAGCAAGGTCGACCGGCCTGCGGACCGGCTGGTCTTCCAGGAAGAGGTGCGACGCCAGCTCAGCCGCAGCCTCGGCAGCACCTCGACGCAGGGGCTGCTGCAGCGCACGGGCGCGACCAGCGATACGGGCAGGACCGGCAGCCAATTTGACGCGGCTACCGCCACGGCCACCGTCATCTCCCAGGCCGAGATCGACAGGGTGCAGACCGCGCTGGCCCGCCACGCGGGCCCGATGGCCCGGGTGCTGGTCAAGCGGGCCATGCCTGGCGCCACTTCCCTGCGCAAGCTTTGCGACAGGCTTGCCGACCAGATTCCCGAAGAGCCGGCGCGACGCGCCTTCCTCCGCGACATGTTCCCGGGCTGAGCGGCCGGGTTTCAGTCTCCCAGCACGCCCATCGCCTCCCAGACGGTCCATCGGTCCCGCAGGACGCGCGCCAGCGCGTCCTGCAGGCCGGCGAGCACTTCATCGGGCAACGCTGCGCCTTGAGGCTTCAGGCGCTGAATCAGCCAGTCGACGGCCGGCGGGTGTGGTGGGGTGCCGGGCGACGCAGCGGCCTGCTCCTGCCACCACAGGGTCGAGAGATGCGCCGCGGCAAGCTCCAGCGGCGCAGCCGCCAGACCGCCGCCGAGCGCAGGCGCCGCGATGCTCAGCTGACCGGCGCCCATGCCATGCGGTGCGAGCCGTTGCGCGGCCATCGCATTGAAGCGGCGGGCAGCAGCCCTGGCCTGGCCCAGGTCGGCAGCGCTGCCCGGGTCGTGCCAGAGAGGCAGGGCCCGCCTTGAACCGATGAGCAGGGTGGCCATTTCGCCGGGCGTCACCTTTTCGCAGGCCGGCAGCCGGCAGAGTTCGCCAATGCGATGCGGGCGCCGGGCCAGCGCAGACAACACGGCATCGACGATCGGCGCAGGGAGCTCGGCTTCGCCGGCCTGCGTGGCCAGCTTGGGCACGGCCGTGTCGAGCGTCGAGGATGCCAGCCAAAGCTGTTCGAGCCCCGCCTGTGGGCCGAGTGGGCGTTTTCCGCGCACGAAGACATCGCGTCGAAAGGCCCGTTGCACGCACAGGTCGAACAGGAGTTCGCGGGCGGCGGCGTCGGGCGCAGATTCCCAGAGCGCAGCTTGCGCAGGCGACAGCGACATGGCCGGGAAGTTCTCGTCGAGCGTTGCCGAACCCACGTACTCGCAGCGTGCGCTGGCCAGCGCCGCGGCAACGTCGGCGTGGAAACACGGCCGCCAGTGTTCGGTTTCGAACTCATGCAGCATGTAGCTCAGACGGGCACCCTTGACATCACCCGTCAACAGCCTGCGCCAGCCGGACTGCGGCAGATGTGCAGGTTCGGCGGCCAGCAGTTCGGTGACGCGACGCGATGCATCGGCCACGCCTTGCGCACTCCCGCTTGCCATCAGCATCGACTGCCGCACCAGGCGCGCCAGGCCGAGCGCGCCGCTTGCCCCGGGCAGGGCGTTGTAGCCCATGAAGACGAGGCCACCGGCCTTCAGTCTGCGGCGCAGCAGGCGCAGCACCCCTTCGCGCACCGGGTCGGCCACCCACGACCAGACGCCGTGCACGGTGACGATGTCGAATTCCGGCAGGGCATCGATGTCGGCATCGGACAGCTCGGCCAGGTCGGCATCGAGGAATCGGGCGTTGTCCAGTCCGGCTTCGGCCACCATGCTGCGCGCCTCGGCGACATGCGCAGGGTTGTAGTCGAGCCCCAAAACCCGCCAATGCGGGTTGCTGGCGGCCAGCACCTGGCCGGTGTAGCCGGTGCCACAGCCGACCTCGGCGATGGACAGCGGCGCCTCTGGCTGCACGTCCCAGGCCACGCCCATGAGGGCACAGACCAGTCTCAAATGGGCAGGCGACTGGAAGGCATGCCAGGCCGGCGGGTAAGCCTCACGGATCGGATAGCC
Source organism: Burkholderiales bacterium (assembly GCA_031411875.1). GTDB lineage: Bacteria > Pseudomonadota > Gammaproteobacteria > Burkholderiales > Burkholderiaceae_C > Rubrivivax. The sequence goes on from JANOBX010000243.1 coordinate 18,275, forward strand.
ACGGGACCAGTTGGAGACAATCGACATTGCAGCAGCTTCCAGTGTTGGTGCGCTAGGCGCGCAGGATGGCCTCCGGAGCCACACCACGGCGTGGGCGGGGCGACGCCAGCCAGCTTGTCCAGCCCAGCCGTGCCGGACTCGCGCCGGCAGCGGGCAGCCGCATCGCCGGCACCTCGGTGGCCTCGAGCAGCGGGTTGAAGGCAAAGTCGACTTCGAGACCGACGAACAGCCGCGTCAGCTCGACCAGGCGCGTATGCAAAGGCGCGCCGGGGAGCAGCTTCTCGAAGTCCTGGCGCGACATCGGCCCCATCTGGATGAGGAAGCGTGCCGAGGCGTCCCAGACCTGGATTCCGGCCGCGGCGTCGACGCCCAGCTGCATGTGGCGGCCCGGCGAGCCCAGGGCCTGCAAGCGGGACTGCTCCGAAGCCGGCAGCCTGACCCAGCCGCCCGCGAACTCGACGATGCGGACCTCGCAGCCGGCTTCTTCGGACAACATGCCGCGCAGGCGTTCAGCACTTCGAGCCCGCGAGGACAGCGCACCGGCGTGGAACATCAGGGCCTGCAGCGGCGTGTGCAGCGTCGTGGCGAGGTGCGGCGTTCCCAGGCCGACGGCAGCCGCCAGCACGCGCTCGGCAGGAGCAGGGTCGCGGGTGGGCCGGTAACGCGCGCCGGCCTTGACGAACAGCCCGACGAAGCGGCGCGAGAGCATGTCGAAGAAGCCCTGCATGGCCGTCGACCGTTTGCGGTTTTCGCCTTCGACCCAGGCGGTGTAGTGCCGCGGCATCACGCCGCCGGGGCCGACCAGGCCCATCGCAGGCGTCGTCAAGGCGTTGATCTCGGGCCGAGCTTCGAGCACTTCGCGGCTGGCAAACCCCAGCCTGGAAGGGGTGCGGAAATCGATCTCGGTGGGGTCGCGCCCCGGCGCCATCACCGCGGCCGCCTGGTCCAAGCTGAAGCGCGCGGGTTCGAGATCCAGGCGCTCCAGCGCGCTTGGC
>JANOBX010000244.1:0-3494 GCA_031411875.1 Burkholderiales bacterium
CCATCGATGTTGCGATGCCGGCTGACGGCTGCCACGATGCGCTGGGCGATCTTCTCGACCTCGTCGTGCCCGACGGGGTTGTCAAGCACGACAACGAACTCGTCGCCACCCAGCCGTGCCACCGTGTCCGAATGGCGCACCAGTGCCAGCAGGTCCGCCGAAACGGCCTTCAATAGGCGGTCGCCGATGGCGTGGCCCAGGGTGTCATTGACGGCCTTGAAACGGTCCAGGTCGAGGAAGATCACCGCCACGCAACGGTCTTCGCGGTCGGTCTGGCCGATCAGCTGACCCAGCCGCTCCAGCAGCAGCATCCGGTTGGGCAGCTCGGTCAATGGATCGTGGAAGGCCAGATGACGCAGCCGCTCGCTGTTCCGCCAGCGCTCGGTGACGTCGCTGAACACCGAGACCCGACGCCCCGGTGTGCCCGGTTCGGCGTTGATCGCAGTCACCGCGCGCCACACCAGGAAGACATTGCCGTCGCGTTGCCGCGCCCAGGTCTCGCCTTTCCAGCGGCCTTGGTTGGCGAGCTCGCTGCGCACATGCTCATGAAACGCGGCATCGTGACGCCCGGTGTCCAGCAGGCTCGCCGGCCGGCCGATGACCTCGATCGCCGGGTAGCCGGTGACGGCAGTGAAGGCCGGGTTGACCGACAGGATCACGTCTGACTCGTCGGTGACCATGATGGCTTCCACCGTGTTCTCGACCACGCTGGCGGCCAGCCTGAGCTGGCCCTCCACCTCTTTGAGCTGCGTGATGTCGATGACCAGCACGAAGAAGCCGACCACCTGGCCCATGGTGTCGACATCGGGGATGTAGTTGACCAGGGCATAGGTCTTGCCGCTGCCGTCAGCCTTCGGCTGGCTGCGCTCGAAGCGCTGCGGCTGCCCTTCCAGAACGGCGTCGATGTAAGGCTGGCTGAAGCGCAGCGTCGGTGCGTCCATCAGGTCCTTCAGCTCGGCACCCATCACCTCTTCCTGCGGCCGGGCGAACCACTCCAGGTAGCCGATGTTGGCGAATCGGCAGCGCAATTCGCGGTCCCAGTAGCCAACCAGTCCCGGCACCGCGTTCGTCACGGTCCTCAGGAAGCGTTCGCGCTCGGCCACCGCGGCAGCGGCTTCGGCAGCGCGGGTGCGGGCGTTCAGCAACTCTGCCTCGAACCGGCTGCGCTCGCTGGCGATAAAGAAGACCCAGACCCAGGTGTCGACACCGCCATCGCAACGTCGCTCGCAGTTCACCATCACCGGCAGCCGTTGCCGCTGGGCATCGAAGAGCTGCAGATGGATCTCTCGCACGCTGCCTTCCTGCAGCAGCATCGGCCACACATGGGTCTGCAGGAACATGCGGCTGGGCAGCGGCAGCAGGCTGTCCAGCGGTTGCCCCAGAGAGGTCTCGGTTGTTCTGCCCGTGATCTGGAGCGCGCTGCGGTTGAGTGCCAGGATCACACCCGCGCCGTCGGTGACCAGCACCGGGCAGGGCACCTCGTCAATCGTCAGCACCGGAGACCTGGGCGCGGTGCTATGTGCCGCCGCAGAAGGCACGCATGGCGTCGACCACCAGTTGCGGATGCGTCATTTGGCTGCAGTGGCCGGCCACCGGCAAGACCTGCAGCGCGCTACCGCGCAGATGGGCATGCAGGTACTCGCCGACCGCCAGCGGTGCGAGCGCGTCCTGCTGGTGCTGCAGGATCAGGCAAGGCCGCGTGACGCGCGGCAGGTCAGCGCGGTTGTCGGCAAAGAAGGTCGTGCGCGCGAACACCCGCGCCACCGCCGGCTCAGTCGAACAAAAACTGTCGGACAACTCGCCGGCAGCCTGCCCGGCACCATCGGCGCCGGCCACGACAGGGGCCAGGTACTGCGCCCAGCCGATGTAGTTCTGGTCCATCAGCGACAACAGGCCCTCGAGGTCCTCACGCTCGAAGCCGCCGGTGTAGCCGGGCGGGTCGTTCAGGAAACACGGAGAAGGGCCGATCAGCACCAGCCGCTCGAACAGTTCGGGTCGCGCGATAGAGGCCAGCAATCCGACGCTGCAGCTCACCGAGTGCCCGACGAAGGTGACGCCCGACTTCAGCCCGTACGCGTCGCAGACGTCGAGCACGTCCTGCGCATAGCCGTTCAGTGAGGCGTAGCGCCGAGCGTCGAAGGCGGCGAGGTCCGACTGACCGCTGCCCACTTAGTCGAACAGGATCTGTCGGTGAGTGTCGGCAAAAGCCGGCGTGACACGGCCCCACATCTGCTGGCTGCAACCGAAGCCGTGCGCGTACAGCACTACCGGGCCTTGTGTGCCGAGCACGCGGGTGTTGTTTCGTCGAGTGATGGGCATCTTTGTCCTCGCGCGGCCGTTCGGGAACGCCCGGGAGTCGGGACTGACCTCATGCAACCCGCAGCGGCAGTATGCGCTCCGATCCCGGTTGTCGGCAGGCTGAATACGAGCGCTCTTGCCGGCTCTTCCGGGGTTCCAGCCAGTGCCCTCAAGGCCGAACGGCATGGGGCGCTACGGGTCTGCCAAGCGACATCCAGAACTGACACCCAGGGGATCGGTTTTTCACGGTGCGGGTGCGGGTGCCTGAAAGCCCGCCCGTGCTTCGGCGCCGAATTGTGTCTTGCCTGCGTACCAAAGGGGCAGGAACACAATTCCGAGGGCCAGCATGTTGACGGCCCCATCGCGGCTGGCTGCACGATCGCGATGCTGAGCCAAAACTTCCTGGACTTTGGCGGCAGGTGGCTGGCAGGTGGCAGGTGGCAGTTCACGTCGCAACAGGTCCGTGCGCAGATTCTTTGCTCGCTCGGCGCCAAGAAAATCGCTGAACCAGAGTACGTTGACGAACAGACGCCAACGCTTTGCGCGACACAAGCTCCGCACTCAAACCTCGGCCGGGTTTGTTCAGATGCTTACCACCGGCATTGCGCTTGCGCCATGTCCCGCTCGACACCGACAGCGACACAGCGCTCATGCCCATCCATCACATCTCTGACACGGCCCATTGGGTCGCGATGTACCGCGCATTCGAGTCAGAGCGGGCGGACTCGCTGTTTGACGATCCCTTCGCCAGGCGAATGGCTGGGGATCTCGGTGGCTCGATCGTTCGCGAGGTTCCACACGGCGAGTCGATGGCATGGGCCGTCATCGTTCGCACCGCCGTGATGGACGAGTTGATCCTGGATTGCATCGAAAAGGGCTGCACCCAGGTGCTGAACCTGGGCGCCGGTCTGGACACCAGGGCCTTCCGGCTCATGCTTCCCCAAACGTTGACCTGGCTCGATGTCGACCTGCCGAGCATGGTGGCACACCGCCGAGCCTGCCTGAGGCATCACAAGCCCCGGTGCAACCACGCGCATGTCGCCGGGGACGTGAACGACGCGGACGAGCTGAACCGGATCCTGTGCATGACACGCAAAGGCAAAGCCAAGGGGCCGATGCTCGTGGTCAGTGAGGGCCTGCTGGTCTACCTGGACGCAGCCCAGGTCAGCGCGCTGGCCGGGCTTCTGCACGCCGAG
>JANOBX010000245.1:0-53389 GCA_031411875.1 Burkholderiales bacterium
CGCTGGGTGGTCGAGGTGTGCCACAGCTGGTTCAATCGATTCCGAAAGCTGCTCGTGCGCTATGAGAAGCTCGAGCGCAGCTTCCTTGCGCTGAACCACCTGGCCGCCGCCATCATCGCGTTCCGCAAGGTGCCCTTGGGCATCAACATTATTTACGGATAGATTCTTAGCTTCGGCGGTCTCCGCTGGCGCTCCGACTGCCCTGCGGTGCTCGGTCCCGCGGCCCCTAAATCCATAAGCTCGCGGAACTCACTTCGCTCGCTGCGCTCGCTGCGTTCAATCACCCGCGATGAGTCAGAGGTGGAGTCGCGCTTCGCGCGAGGGCCGCGGGCCCTGTGCTCCTCGGCGCCTCAGATGCGCGCCACAGCCAGCCCCAGCCCGCCTTTGCAAACACCGTGCTTTGCGTTCTCTGGTGGCGCGCTGACCTGGTGGCGGGGCTGGGAGAGTCGGGTGGCCCCCGCAGTGAAGTAAAGGAGGAGCCGCCGGCCCGAATGGGGACGCAGGCCTCAGTCGGGCCGGCGGCGGGGGACATGAACGGAGGGGGCCACCCGGCTCTCCCAGCCCCAGGGACCAAATCGGAGTGCGACGTCCCCAACGGGCCGCGCGCCGGCGGACAGCAGAGTCCTCAGCGCGACAAGGCCGCCAGCGAAAGCTCGCCCTTGCTGCTGAAGCGCTGGCCGCTGAAGGCCGCGCCGCCGATCTTGCCGCGGACCTCGTAGGCCAGCTTGTCGGGCCAGGGGCCGTTGGTGGCCAGGCCCAGCATCTGGCGCAACGCGCCGAGTGCCGAGACGCTGATCGGCACTTCCAGCACCCGCTCGCCGAAGCGCGGCACGCTGCCCTTGATGTCGCTGGCACCGGCGGCGAAGTTGCGGCCCTGGAGGTCCAGGTCGACAAAAACGCCGTCGTAGTCGATCGGCGTGTCGTTGGGGTTGACGACGCGCAGGCGCACGTTGAAGCGCAGTTCGAGACCCTGGCCAGGCAGCGGCTCCACGCCTACCACGTTGACGCGCACCGGGTCGCGGCCCGGCAGCGCGGCACAGCCGACCAGCGTGGCACCGGCTGCGGACACGGCAAGAAGGCTGGCCAGATGGCCCAGGGTCGATCGACGTGGCAGGTTCAAACGCATGCTCCTCGTGGAAAACGAGGGGCAAGTCTAGTGGCCCGCCACGGCCGCTTCCCTTCCGAGCGGCTCCGGCCGTCCTGCGCTCCTTCTCAGGCGACGGTCACTGCGCGGTCGACACCGGCGCGGGGGGCAGCGGCTGCCCGCCAGCGCCTGCCGCGAAGGTCAAGGGGCTGGCGGCCGCCTGCTGGCCCACGCCGGGCTTGGACCAGTCGCACACGCCGTCGTTGAACACCGCCTGCAGGCGTGTCCATTGCGCGTCGGTGAAGGTGCCTGCCGCGTAGTCGCTGCGCAGCAGCGGCTTGAGCTGGCACTTCAGCACGTTTTCCGCACGCGGGCCGCCGGCCACCTGGCGCGGCGACAACGAGGGCTTCAGGAACGGGTCGGCGTCGCACACGGCAGCGTTGGTCACCTTCACGGTCTGCGTCACGTCGGTGGGCAGCAGGCAGAAGTCGGCGGTGCTGGCCGGGCGCGCCGCACGCACCTTGGCTTCGAGCGTGCGGCTGCCGGTGTCGGCCTTCAGCGTGGTGAGCCACTGGTCCATGGCCAGGAAGGCATCGGTGCCCATCGTCCCCGGGGGCGTCAGGCCGGTGCGGGCAAAGCGCCACATCGCCTGGTTGCCGGCGTCGCCAGCCGCGGCACTGATGCGGTCGCGCAGGCCGAAGCTGAACCACTGGTGGTGGATGGGAATGGTGCCGGGTGTGTTGCCGGGCGGTACGGTGAGGTTGCTGTCGTCCCAGCCGCGCATGTCGATGATGGCCATCTTCGCCAGTTGCGCACCGCTGGCGACGATGCCCGAGCGGTAGGCGATGTCCAAGGCCGCGGCATCGGCGACGCTGCGTGCTGCGCGTGGCGTGGCGTCGCGGTCGGTGCCGCCGATGATGGTGTTCAGCGTGACGAACTGCTCGGCGCTGATGGCACCGTCGCGCAGCGCCTTCAGGCCGTACTGCACCCCGGTGTTGTCGCGGGTGTCGCGCGCCGCGGGCGAGCCGGGCACGCGACCCCAGATGCTCTCGCCCCAGCTCCAGGCGTTGCAGCGCGGCAGGTTGGCCGTGGTGACAGCGTTGGCCGGGTCGTAGACGGCGCTGTTGGGCATCTCGCAGTTGTTCGTCTGCACCGGCTGCTGGGTGATGGCACCGGTGACGTTGTTGCTGACGAAGCGCGGGTTGAACAGGCCGGCGCGGCCGTTCGTGCCGAAGGCGTTGTACCAGGCGTGGCAGGCGCTGGGGTCGACGTGGCCGTTGATGGCGGCCTTGCGGGCATTGATCTCGGCCTGCGTGAGACCGGCGGTGAGGGCCAGCCATTCAGGCTTCTGATAGGCCTCGACCAGGCCGACGCAGTCGCCCACCTCGATGGCCGTGGTCTCGGAATCGGGATAGGTGCAGGTGGTGGTGATGCCGTCCAGCAAGCCGGGCTGGATGCTGCCTGCCATGTTGCTGTTGATCGACCCGCCCGAGCAGCCCGAACCGATGGTGAAGCGGATCGGCCCCAGGGTGTCGGCGATGTGCTCCTTCATCATCATGATGGTCTCGCTCATCATCACGCGGTTCGAATTGCGCGCCGAGTCCAGCATGCTGTGCGACAGCACCATGTAGCCGCGCGAGAGCTGCGCGTCGGAGCCCGACCAGGCCGTGGCCGGGCGCGCCTGGCGCCGCGGCTGGCCTGTGCTGGCGCCGAAGTTGATGAGCAGCTTGCCATTCCACGCCGCCGGCGGCGTGAACGCGCTGACCGGCTGCGCCGGGTTGTGCAGCACCGCCAGGTCGTAGATGCCGCGGCTGGTGGTGCCACGCTCAAGGCGCACGATGTAGGGCACGCGCATGCCGGCGTCGGTGGTCACGGTGGCGATGTCGCCGGGCGTGCTGCCCGCCGTGTAGGGCTTGAAGCAGGCGTTGGCCGGCGGCACGGGGTTGGCCGTCACGGTGGTGGCCGTGGCCGCCATGGCGGGGGTGGGGTCGGGCAGGGCCAGGCTGCAGCCGGCGGCCGTCGTGCGGTAGTACAGCTTGGTCTCGGTGGCGATGTTGCAGTTGGCGTCGGGCGCGCCGCTCAGGCCGCTGGCGTTGCTGGCCGGCGTGTTCCCGTTGACCACCTGCGGTGTCGGCGTGGCGCAGAAGAAAGGCTGGTTCAGCGGCCCGCTGATCACCGGGCCATGGCGCGGCGCGTTGGTGATGACGAGCGTGGCTGCGGTGGCCCCGGCCGTTTCTGCGCGCACGGTGGTGGCACCGGCCGGCAGCCCGGTCACCAGGCCGACGACCCGGCCGTCGGCCAGGGTGCGGAAGGCGTCGCTCTGGTCACGCCCGCCCACGTCGACGCGCAGGCCCTGCCGGCCGGTGCCTGCGGGCAACACCAGCTCGACCAGGGCGTCGCCGCCACTGACGAGGTCGGCCCGGTTGTTCAGCGTGCGCATCTGCAGGGGTTCGCGCTCGTCGTCGGTGCCGCAGGCGGCCAGGGTGGCCAGGGCCAGGGCGCTCAGCACCAGGGCCAGGGGGCGTTGGGGGATGTTCATGTCTTGTCTCCAGGATCCAGGGGTTCGGTGTCCGGCCGTCTGCTCGAAACGGGGCGGCCTGCAGGCGATGCTAGGCAGACCCTGCCCAGCGCCCATACGGCCGAACCCGCATCGGCAGGTGCTGGCCGCGCCACTACACTGCGCGCCCCATGCATGCAGACGACGACATCCCGGCCGCTGACCCACCGCGCAGCCATCGCGCCATGCGCAGCTTCGTGTTGCGCGCCGGCCGCATGGGCACGGGCCAGCAGCGGGCCCTGGCCGAACTGGGCCCGCGCTTCCTGCTGCCGTTTGCACCGGGCCTGCTGCTGGACTGGCCGGCCACGTTCGGCCGCAGTGCGCCCCGCGTGCTGGAAATAGGCTTCGGCATGGGCGACGCCACCGCGCAGATCGCTGCCGCGCTGCCGGGCACCGACTTCATCGGCATCGAGGTGCATGTGCCCGGGGTCGGCGCGCTGCTCAAGCACATCGGCGAACAGGATTTGGGCAACCTGCGCCTGATGCAGCACGACGCGGTCGAGGTGCTGGAGCAGATGGTGGCGCCGGCCAGCCTGGACGGCGTGCACATCTTCTTTCCCGACCCCTGGCACAAGAAGCGGCACAACAAGCGCCGGCTCATCCAGGCACCGTTCGTGGCCCTGCTGGCCTCGCGCCTGGTGCCCCGCGGCTACGTGCACTGCGCCACCGACTGGCAACCCTATGCCGAACAGATGCTCGAGGTGCTGGCTGCCGAGCCCGGACTGATCAACAGCGCGGCCACCTACGCCGATCGGCCCGCCTACCGGCCGCTGACGAAGTTCGAGAACCGCGGCCTGAAGCTCGGCCACGGCGTCTGGGACCTGGTGTTCACGCGCCGCTGAAGCGCGCGCCCCGCCGCCTCTTCAGGCGGCCCAGGTGACCCAGCCGGTGTAGGCCGTCAGCAGCACGATGCCGCCGAAGACGATGCGGTACCAGGCAAACCAGGTGAAGTCGTGCGTGGACACATAGCGGATCAGCCAGCGGATGCACAGCAGCGCGCTGAAGAAGGCCGCGACCAGACCCACCGCGAACATCGGCAGGTCGTTCACCGACAGCAGGTGCCGGTTCTTCAGCACCGAATAGGCGCCCGCGCCCATGAGGGTGGGAATGCCCAGGTAGAAGCTGAATTCGGTGGCGGCCTTGCGCGAAAACCCGAACACCATGGCGCCGATGATCGTGGCCCCCGAGCGGCTGGTGCCCGGCACCAGGGCCAGACACTGCACCAGGCCCACCTTCAGCGCGTCCATCGGCGTCATGTCGTCGACGCTCTCCACACGGGCCCGGCGGCCGCCCTGCAGGTCCATGTCGCCATAGAGCCGGCGGTGACGCCGTTCGACCCACAGGATGATGACGCCGCCCACGATGAAGGCCATGGCCACCGGCACCGGGTGGAACAGGTAGGTCTTGACGATGCCGCCGAAGGCCAGCCCCAGCACCACCGCAGGCACGAAGGCGATGCCGACGTTGAGCGCAAAGCGCTGGGCCACGGGGTCGTGGCCGATGCCCGTGACCGTGCGTTTCAGGCGTTCGCGGTATTCCCAGATGACCGCGAACATGGCGCCGGTCTGGATGGCGATCTCGAAGACCTTCACCGTCTCGCCGGTGAAGTTCAGCAGCGACGCGGTGAGGATCAGGTGACCGGTCGATGAAATCGGCAGGAACTCGGTCAGCCCCTCCACCACGCCCATGATGGCGGCCTTGATCAGCAGGATGAAGTCCAAGTAGCGCTTTCTTAGTGCGGTGCAGTGCGGTGCGAAGCCCCCGGGGCCGGCCGATGATAGGTGCCGCTCGCGACGCCCCCGCCGCCTTGACCGTGCACGATGCCCGGGCGTAGCATTACTGACCAGTCAGTCAGTAAAGATGCCGTCCAAGCCGTCCACGCCCGAATCACCCCTGCGCCAGCGCCGCAAGCAGACCCGTCCGCAGGAGCTGCTGGACGCCGCACTGGCCTTGTTCGTCGAGAAGGGCTACGCCGCCACGCGCACCGAGGAAGTGGCCCACGCCGCGGGGGTGAGCAAGGGCACGCTCTACCTGTACTACCCGAGCAAGGAAGATCTGTTCAAGGCCGTGGTGCGGCAGAACCTGGTGAACCTGATCGCCGAGGGGCTGGAAACGCTGGCGCAGTTCGAAGGCAGCAGCTCCGACCTGCTCAGCCGCCTGATGAACACCTGGTGGGAACGGGTGGGCAACACCCCGGCGGCCGGCATCCACAAGATCGTGCTTTCGGAAGTGCGCAACTTTCCGGAACTGGCCAGCTTCTATGCCGCCGAGGTCATGGAACCGGCCGACCGGCTGTTCAGCGGCGCGGTGCGGCGCGGCATCGACAGCGGCGAATTCCGGCCGGTGCCGGTGCACGAGGTGGCGCACGCGCTGATGGCACCGATGATCTTCCTGGCGCTGCATCGCCATTCCTTCGGGGCCTGCAGCCCACCCTGCGGCAGCCTCGGCATCGACCCCCGCGCCCTGATCGACACCCACCTGGACCTGGCCTTGCGCGGCCTGCAGGTGCGTCGGCCCGACGCACGGGCCGCACCCTAGAATTTCGGGCTCGCCCCGCCCTCCTCGACCGCACCCGCCGCCATGAACACCGAACTTGCCCGCTTCAACATGATCGAGCAGCAGATCCGCCCCTGGGAAGTGCTGGACCCGGACGTGTTGGCACTGCTGGCCCAGGTGCGGCGCGAGGACTTCGTTCCGGAAGGACTGCGCACGCGGGCCTTCGTCGACACCCAGGTGCCCCTGCTCGAGGGAGAGCCCCATGGCCCGTGCATGCTGGAACCGAAGGTGGAGGCACGGCTGCTGCAGGAATTGCAGCTGCAGCGCCACGAGAAGGTGCTGGAAATCGGCGCGGGCTCCGGCTTCATGGCGGCGCTGATGGCACATCGGGCCATGACCGTGATCACGCTGGAATGCCGGCCGGCGCTCGTGCGCATGGCCGCCCACAACCTGCAGCGTGCCGGCATCATGAACGCCAGCGTTCTGCTGGTCGACCCGGCCGCAGCGGCACTCGGCCTGCCGGGCGAAGCCCCGTTCGACGCCATCCTGCTGTCGGGCTCGGTGCCCGAGGTGCCGCAAGCCCTGCTGCGGCAGCTGAAGGTGGGCGGCCGGCTCGCGGCCGTCGTCGGCGACCTGCCCATCATGCGGGCCCGCTTGTTCACCCGGGCCGGCGAGTCGGCCTGGTCCGACGTCGACCTGTTCGACACGGTGGCGCCGCGCCTGCAAGGTTTTGCCGAACCCACGCGCTTCAGGTTCTGACGCTGCCGATGGCGACACCGCCCCTGTCGCTCGTCGCCCGCCGGCGGCAACTCGTCGCATGGGCGCTGCACGACGCCATGGCCCCCGCCTATAACCCGCGCTCAGCCGCACCGACGCGACCGTCACCCGAGGATTCCCGAATGCACGCCCCCGCCATCCGCCGCCTGGCACCCCTGGCCCTCACCGCCCTGATGTCTGCGCTCGCGCCGGGCTGGGCCGCTGCGCAGAGCCTGCAGGAACTCTACGAAGCAGCGCGCGGCTTCGACGCCACCTACCTGGGCGCGAAGGCCCAGGCCGAATCGATCGAATTCCGCATCGAGCAAAGTGAAGCCCTGCTGCGCCCCTCGGCCAACGTCACCGCCAACGCCAGCACCGCACGCACCGACCCGCCGCGCATCGGCGCGCTCAGCAACTCCGGCGTGCAAGGCGCGCTGAACGGCCGCTACCCCTTGTTCAACAAGGCCAACCAGGTGACGGTCGAACAGGCGCGCAAGCTGGCAGAAACCGCCAAGGCCGACCTGGAAAGCGCCGAACAGGACCTCATCGTTCGCGTGGCCCAGGCCTACTTCGACGTGCTCGCGGCGCAGGACACGCTGGCCACCACGCGTGCCAGCAAGACCTTCATCACCGAGCAACTGGCCTCGGCCAAGCGCAACTTCGAGGTGGGCACGGCCACCATCACCGATTCACGCGAAGCCCAGGCCCGCTTCGACCTGGCCACCGCGCAGGAAATCGCCGCCGACAACGACCTGCGCGCCAAGCGCATCGCGCTCGACCAGCTCGTGGGCCGCCAGGGTGTGGAACCCAGGCCGCTGCTGGTGCCGGTGAACCTGCCCGCACCGCTGCCCGCCAACCCCGAGGAATGGGTGAACGTGGCCGACACCCAGCACCCCAACGTGCGCCGGGCCCGGGTGGGCCTGGACGTGGCCAGCCTGGAAACCGACAAGGCCCGGGCCGGCGACCTGCCCACGGTCGACGCGGTGGGCAGCATCGGCGCCGGCGATTCGCGGGGCAGCGGCGTGCAGCTGCCCGGCACCAGCACCAGCGCCAGCCTGGGCGTGCAGATGACCTGGCCGCTGTACACCGGCGGCTTCACGCAGAACCGGATCCGCGAAACGCTGAAGCTCGAAGAGCGTTCGCGCAACGACCTGGCCGCCGCCCGCCGCGGCGTGGCGCAGGCCACCCGCGTGGCCTACTTCGGCGTGCAGTCGGGCCTGGCGCAGGTGAAGGCGCTGGAGGCCGCCGAGGCCTCGTCGAAGCTGCTGCTGGAAGCCACGCAGCTGGGCTATCGCGTGGGGGTGCGTGTCAACCTCGACGTGCTGAACGCGCAGAGCCAGCTCGCCACCACGCAACGTGACCTGGCACGTGCGCGTTATGACGTGCTGGTGGGCAACCTGCGCCTGCGCCAGGCCGCCGGTTCGCTGGCACCGGCCGACGTTCAGGCCGTGAGCACCGTGCTGGCCCGATAGGCGGGGGCCGGCGCCTGCAGACCGGGCCCTGCCAGCAAACGCTTCTTTACCCGCGCTTCACGCTGCACAGCACGCCAGCGCGGCACACTGCCGCGCATGGACAGCACAGGTCTACCCGGCAGCACCACCCAGCAGGCCGCCACCGCCGCCCACCGTTTCGGGCTGGGCGAACCACAGCTGCAGACCGTGGGCCAGGACGCACGCGGCTGGCTGCTGGCGCAGCTGGGCCCGGCCGAACCCCAGCGTGGCGACGAGCTTCCCGGCAGCGTCGAAGGCCTGCGCCGCTTCGCCGCCCAGCAGCGGCGCGGCAACCAGGCCGAAGCCCGTGCCTCAGCCGCTGCCGCGAGCGCCGCCGCCACCGACGAAATGCGCGACCCGGCGGCCAAGGTGCTGCGCGAGACCGTGCTGGCCGACGTGCGCGCCCGGCTGGCCACCGCCGCCGCCAGCCAGCGGCCTTTTGCCGAACGGCTGGCGCTGTTCTGGGCCAACCACTTCACCGTCTCGCTGGCCAAGGGCAGCACACGCGGGCTCGTCGGTGCGTTCGAGCGCGAGGCCATCCGGCCGCACATCGCCGGCCCGTTCGCCCGGTTGCTGCACGCCGCCGTCGCCCATGCCGCGATGCTGCGCTACCTGGACAACGACGTCTCGGCCGGCCCGCAGTCGCGCGCCGTGCTGCGCCGTGCGGCCCGCCGCCGCAGTGAAGGCGACGAGGCACCACGCCAGGGCGGTCTGAACGAGAACCTGGCGCGCGAGGTGCTGGAACTGCACACCCTGGGCGCAGCCAGCGTGGGCACCGCGGGCGGCTACACCCAGGCCGATGTCACGGCGCTGGCGCGCGTGTTCACCGGCTGGCGCGTGCCGCTGCGGCAGATTGCCGAAGCGCCAGGCGCCACCCAGGCCGTGGTGTTCGATCCGAACTGGCACGAACCCGGTCCGAAGACCGTGCTCGGCCAGCGTTACGGCGAAGGCCCGCAGGCGCTGCAGGCCGTGCTGGACGACCTGGCTCGCCAGCCGGCCACCGCACGCTTCGTGGCCACCAAGCTGGCCCGCCATTTCGTGGCCGACCAGCCCCCGGCCGCCCTGGTGGCCCGGCTCGAAGCCCGCTTCCTGCGGACCGAAGGCGACCTGGCCAGTGTCTGCCGCGCGCTGGTGCAGTCGCCCGAGGCCTGGTCGCCTCGACCCGCCAAGCTGAAGTCGCCCGAGGAATTCGTCGTCAGCAGCGCCCGGCTGCTGGGCCTGGGCGCCGCCGCCTTCGACCGCCAGCCCGATGCCGGCATTGCCACGCTGGGCCAGCGGGTGCACGCCGCGCCATCGCCCGCCGGCTGGCCCGACCTGGCCGAGGAGTGGCTCGGGCCCGACGCCGTGTGGAAGCGCGTGGAATGGGCCACCCGCATCGCCGACCGGCTGGGGCGGCGCGTCGATGCCCGGGCCCTGGCCGCCGCCAGCCTGGGGCCGCGCCTGGCCGACGACACCGCCCGCCAGATCGAACGAGCCGCCGACGGCCCGCAGGCCCTGGCCCTGCTGCTGCTGGCCCCTGAATTCCAGCGTCGATGAAAGCGCATCCCATGCCGACGAAGCACGCCACCCTGCGCCGCCGCCAACTGCTGGCAGCGGCCGCACTGCTGCCGCTGGGCCCGGCCTGCCGCCTGGCCGTGGCGGCCGGCGCGCCGCTGGCCCCCGACACACCGCGGCTGGCTTTCCTGCTGCTGCGGGGTGGCCTGTGCGGCCTGCAGGCCGTGCCGGCCATCGGCGACCCGGCCTTCGCCCCAGCACGCGGCGTGCTCGGCGAGTTCGCCGCACCCCCGCTGGCGCTGCAGGGCCCGTTCGCGCTGAACCCGCTGCTGCCGGAGCTTCATGCGATGTACACACGCGGCGAAGCCGCCGTGCTGCACGCCGTGGGCCTGGCCTACCGCGAACGCTCCCACTTCGACGCACAGCAGGTGCTGGAAAGCGGCGGCAGCCGCCCTCACGAGCTGGACACCGGCTGGCTGGGCCGCGCCTTGCAGGCCGGTACACGCGGCGCGACCCACGCACTCGGCGCACACCCCCCGGCGCTGCGCGCAGTGGCCCTGCAGATCGCGGTTCCCTTGCTGCTGCGGGGCCCCACCGCCGTCGACACGTGGGCGCCCAGCGCCCTGGCCGAACCCGCGCCCGACCTGGTGGAACGCCTTCAGGCGCTGTACCGCCACGACCCGGAACTCGCCCAGGCCCTGGCCCGCGCGCGCAGCCTGCGCGACGACCCGGCCATCGCTGCCAACCCCGGCGCCATGGCCACCGGCCGCAACACACAAGCCTTGACGCTGGCCCGCAAGGCCGCCGAGTTCCTGCAGGGCACGAGCCAGATCGCCGTGCTCGAGATGGGCGGCTGGGACTCTCACGTGAACCAGGCCGCACCCCAGGGCGCGCTGTCGAACAACCTGCGCACCCTGGACGCGGTGCTGGCCGCACTGCGCGAAGGCCTGCTGGCGCAGGACACCTGGCGGCACACGGTGGTGGTGGTGGCCACCGAATTCGGCCGCGAAGTCGCCGTCAACGGCAGCCAGGGCACCGACCACGGCAGTGGCGGCGCCGCGTTCGTGCTGGGCGGCGCGGTGCGAGGCGGCCGCGTCCTGGCCGACTGGCCCGGCCTGGCGCCCGCACAGCGCGCCGACGGCCGCGACCTGCGCGTCACCACCGACCTGCGCAGCGCCTTGCGGCCGCTGCTGGGCCAGCACCTGGGCATCTCGCAGCGCCAACTCGACCTGCACGTGCTGCCGGGAAGCGCTGCACTGCCATCACTCGACCTGCTGCGAACCTGACACTCGCCCTGTCAGCCAGGTCACACTCAAGTCGGGGCTTGCCAAGACGAAAACGGCCGTAAGCGCACCGAGCACCGGTGCCCCCGTTCTTCAGCTTGGACCCACCCCCATGAAATTCCTGCAGACACTGAGCCTGGCGCGCCGCCTGGCACTGATCGTCGCGAGCTCCCTGCTCGGCGTGGTGGTGATCGTCCTCCTGACCCTGGCCGGCGAACGGGCCAACCTGCTCGAAGAGCGCAAGAACGCGGTGCGCCAGACGGTCGAGATCGCGCACGGCATCCTCGCCCACCACCACGCCGAAGCGGGCAAGGGCCAGTACCCCATGGCCGAGGCGCAGGCCCGGGCCAAGGCCGCGATCAAGGCGCTGCGCTACAGCGGCGACGAGTACTTCTGGATCAACGACATGCAGCCGCGCATGGTCATGCACGCCATCAAGCCCGAACTCGACGGCAAGGACCTGGCGCAGAACAAGGACCCCACCGGCAAGGCCCTGTTCGTGGCCTTCGTCGACACCGTGCGCAGCAGCGGAAGCGGATTCGTCTCGTACATGTGGCCCAAGCCGGGCAGCGACCAGCCGGTCGAGAAGCTGTCCTATGTGAAGGGCTTCGCACCCTGGGGCTGGGTGGTGGGCTCGGGGGTCTATGTCGACAACGTCGACGCCGCCTTGAAAGCGGCCTATGTCCAGACCGCTGTCGAGTCGCTGGTGCTGATGGCGGTGCTGCTGGCCCTGGGCGTGGTGGTCTCGCGCAGCCTGCTGCAGCAGATCGGCGGCGAGCCGGCCTATGCCAGCGACGTGGCGCGCCGGATCGCTGCCGGCGACCTGTCGGTCGAGGTGGCGCTGAAGCCCGGCGACGACAAGAGCATGCTGCATGCACTGCGCAGCATGCGCGACGGCCTGGCCGGCCTGGTCCATGGCGTGCGCCAGGGGTCGGAGTCGGTGGCCACGGCCAGCGGCGAGATCGCCCAGGGCAACCAGGACCTGAGCCAGCGCACCGAGCGGCAGGCTGCCGCCATCCAGCAGACGGCGGCGTCGATGGAACAGCTGAACACGACCGTCAAGCACACGGCCGACAACGCCCGCCAGGCCCGCCAGCTGGCCCTGGCGGCGTCCAACGTGGCCACCCAGGGCGGCGAGGTCGTGGCCGAAGTCGTGCGCACCATGCACGGCATCCACGGCAGCAGCCAGAAGATCGCCGACATCATCGGCGTCGTCGACGGCATTGCCTTCCAGACCAACATCCTGGCGTTGAACGCCGCGGTGGAAGCGGCCCGCGCCGGCGAGCAGGGCCGCGGCTTTGCCGTGGTGGCCGCCGAAGTGCGCACCCTCGCCGGGCGCTCGGCCACAGCGGCCAAGGAGATCAAGCAGCTCATCCAGGCCAGCGTGGAGCAGGTCGACCGCGGCAGCCAGCTCGTGGGCCGGGCGCGCGACACGATGGAGGAAGTGGTGGGCGCGATCCGCCGCGCCACCGACGTCATGGGCGAGATCAGCGCCGCCAGCGTCGAGCAAAGCCAGGGTGTGGCCCAGGTCGGCTCGGCCATCACCGAGATGGACCAGACGACGCAGCAGAATGCCGCGCTGGTCGAAGAAGGTGCGGCCGCCGCGGAAAGCCTGCGTCAGCAGGCGGCGCAGCTGGTGCAGGCGGTGTCGGCCTTCAGGCTGAAGGGCGAGCCCGCCAACGCCTGAAGGCGCCAGGCTCAGCGCTGCGGCGCCAACAGCGCCAGCACCTGCCCGGCCATGCGCTCGGCAGCGCCCCGGTGCGCCGCCGCGAACTCCAGCGCCCGTGCCGCCATGGGCTCGAGCTCGGCGCGGGCCGGTCCCGCCACCAGGGCCAGTGCACGCCCCACCGCGGCCGGCAGGTCGGGCCAGCGCTCGGCGGCCCCGGCGGCCAGCGCATCGTCGGCCGCCTGCGCGAAGTTGAAGGTGTGCGGCCCCATCAGCAGCGGGCAGCCACAGGCGGCCGCCTCGATCAGGTTCTGCCCGCCCAGCGGCGCGAAGCTGCCACCGAGCAGCGCCACGTGTGAAGCCGCGTAATACAGCGCCATCTCACCCAGGCTGTCGCCCAGCCAGACGTCGGCCGACGCGGCTGCAGCCGGTGGCGCGTCGGCCCAGCTGCTGCGTCTTTGCAGACTGAAGCCGGCCTGCACGACCAGGCCCGCCACCTCGTCGAACCGCTGGGGATGCCGCGGCACCAGCAGCAGCAGCGGCCGGGGTGAAGCGACGCCCGACCACGCCGCCAGCAAAGCGGCTTCCTCGGCGTCGCGCGTGACCGCTGCCAGCACCACCGGTCGCCCCGCGGCACCGGCGATGGCGGCACGCCAGGCCAGACCGCGCGCCAGCAGCTCCGGTTGCGGGCTGATGTCGAACTTCAGGTTGCCCAGCACCTGCACCCGGGCGGCGCCGGCGATGCGCAGCCGCTGGGCGTCGCTCTCGGTCTGGGCCAGCACCCACTGGAAGGCGCCGACGGCGGGGCGCAGCAGCGCGGCCAGGCGCCGGCCCTTGGCGGCACTGCGGGCCGACAGGCGGGCATTGGCCAGCACCATCGGCACCGCTTCGGCCCGTGCGGCATGCAGCAGGGCAGGCCAGATCTCGGTTTCCATCAGCACCCCGGCCACGGGCCGGTGCGCACGCAGGAAGCGGCGCACGGCCGTGGGCGTGTCATAGGGCAGCCAGGCCTGGGCGTCGCCTTCCTGCAGCAGCTTCGCGCCGGCCTCGCGCCCGGTGGCCGTGCCATGGGTGAGCAGGATGCGCAAGCCGGGCTGCCGCGCCCGCAGGGCCTTCAGCAGCGGGGCGGCAGCCAGGGTCTCGCCCAGGGACACGGCGTGCACCCACAGCCGCCCGGGCGGGGGCGGCGTGGCCGGCCAGCCCAGACGCTCTGCGAAGTGGAGCCGGTAGGCGGGCTCACGCCGACCCCGCCACCACAGCCGCGCGAAGATCAGTGGCAGGGCCAGCCACAAGGCGACGGCCCAGGCCGCCCGCGCCAGCCATTCGCGCACCATCAATGCGCCAGTCCGGCACCCAAGCTCAGTGGGCCGCGGCAGCCACCTGGGCGTCGGGCTTGACGCTGCGCAGCGCTTCCATGAAGCCGGCCTCGATGCGGTGCAGCGCCTCGGGCGTGTGGCCCTCGAAGCGCAACACCAGCACCGGCGTGGTGTTGCTGCCGCGGATGAGGCCGAAGCCGTCGGCGAAGTCCACGCGCAGGCCGTCGATGGTGCCCACCGTGCCGCCGTCGAACTTCAGCCGGCCGTCGGCCGCACGCGCCAGCAGCTCGGCCACCACGGCGTGATGTTCGCCTTCGGCACAGGGCACGTTGAGTTCCGGCGTGTTGAAGCTGGTGGGCAGCGCGTCGAGGAAGGCGCTCGGGTTCTTCTCGCGGCTCAGGATCTCGAGCAGGCGCGCCGCGGTGTACATGGCGTCGTCGAAGCCATACCAGCGTTCGCCGAAGAACAGGTGGCCGCTCATCTCGCCGGCGAAAGGCGCGCCGGTTTCCTTGAGCTTGGCCTTGATCAGCGAATGTCCGGTGCGCCACATCAGCGGCTTGCCGCCGGCCTTCTTGATGGCCACCGGCAGGCGCTGGCTGCACTTCACGTCGAAGATGATGGTGGCCCCCTTGTGGCGCTTCAGGATGTCGCGCGCAAACAGCATGATCTGCCGGTCGGGGTAGATGATGTTGCCCTGCTTCGTCACCACGCCCAGGCGGTCGCCGTCGCCGTCGAAGGCCAGGCCGATCTCAGCACCGGTGGCGTGCACCACCTTGATCAGGTCGGCCAGGTTTTCCGGCTTGCTCGGGTCGGGGTGGTGGTTGGGGAAGTCGCCGTCGACCGCGCTGTACAGGTCGATGACTTCGCAGCCCAGGGCCTTCAGGATGGCCGGCGCCGTGGCGCCAGGAATGCCGTTGCCGCTGTCCACCACGATCTTCATCGGCCGCGCCAGCGTCACGTCGCCGACGATGCGCCGGGTGTATTCGGCAATGATGTCCATCTTCGCGCTGCGGCCGCGCTTCGTGGTGTAGGTCTCGGTCTCGATGCGCTGGCGCAGCTTCTGGATGTCGTCGCCGTAGATGGCGCGGCCGGCCATCACCATCTTGAAGCCGTTGTAGTCCTTCGGGTTGTGGCTGCCCGTGACCTGGATGCCGCTGCTGCAGCCGTGCCTGGCGCGCGTGGCGGCCACGTAGTACAGCATGGGCGTGGTCACCATGCCGATGTCCACCACGTCCAGGCCGGTGCTCTTCAGGCCACGAATCAGCGCCGCCGCCAGGCCCGGCCCCGAGACCCGGCCGTCGCGGCCCACCGCCACCGCCTTCTCGCCGGCCAGCAGCGCTTCGCTGCCGAAGGCGCGGCCCAGGTGTTCGGCGAAGGTCTCGTCGATGTTCTTGCCGACGATGCCGCGGATGTCGTAGGCCTTGAAGACGGTGGAATCGATCTGCATGAATGACGGGCCGGGAGTTGGGGGGTGGGTACAGGGAAAGCCGCGCGATTGTAGGCAGCGCCTCCTGGTGATCCACGCCGGGCTGCCGTCGATCCGGCAGCGGCGCTTGCCGTTCGTCGCCGGCGGCGGGGCCGGGCCCTGGCAGGCTTCCTACACTGCAGGCCATGAAGATCGACAAGCAGCAGCTCTCCGCGAGCTGGGACGCCTGGGTCCGCAACGACGATCCCGTTCGTGCCGGCTCGCGCTGGCAGCAATGGGTGTGGACCTTCCTGTTCGCCGCCGCCCTGGCGGTGTTCTTCACCGTGCTGGGCTTCGCCTTCTTTGCCCGCGGCAGCGGCGCCTGGCGCAACCTGGCCGGCTGGGCCGAGTGGTACGGCAGGAACTTCATCGTCTGCCTGACGGTGTCGTCGGTGATCCATCTGCTGTTCGACCTGCTGCGCACCTGGTGGGCCACGCCAGCCCGCATCAAGGGCTGGAAGGACTGGCAGCGTTCGCTCTTCTTTGCCGGCGTGCCGATGGTCGGCGTGGTGATCGGCTGGCCGATCGGCATCGGCCTGGCCGGTGGCGACATCCTGCGCTGGCTGACCAGCGAGCACGGCCAGAACATCATCGTCGGCACGGTTCTCATCTCGGTCACGATGTCGCTGCTGCTGCACTACTGGTTCGGCGTGAAGGCGCGCCAGATCGACGCCGAGCGCCGCGCCACCGAAGCCCAGCTGCGGCTGCTGCAGGCCCAGATCGAACCGCACTTCCTCTTCAACACCCTGGCCAACGTGCAGAGCCTGATGGACCACGACCTGCCCAAGGCCCGGCAGATGCTGGCCAGCTTCACCGACTACCTGCGCGCCAGCCTGGGTTCTTTGCGCAACGAGGAAAGCGCCGTGGCCGACGAGCTGAACCTGGCGCAAAGCTACCTGCAGCTGCTGCAGGGGCGCATGGAAGACCGGTTGCAGTTCGAGGTGCAGGCCGACGATGCCGCACGCCGCCAGCCGCTGCCACCCCTGCTGCTGCAGCCGCTGGTGGAAAACGCCGTCGTGCACGGGCTCGAACCCAGCATCGAAGGCGGCACGGTGCGCGTCAGCGCCCGCATCCGCCAGCAATCCGGCGGCCCGTGGCTCGTGCTCGAGGTGCAGGACGACGGCCGCGGGCTCGACGCCCCGGCGCGCCCGGGCGCACGCAAGGGCCATGGCCTGGCGCTGATCAACATCCGCCAGCGCCTGCTGGCACGCTACGGCCCTTCTGCCACGCTCGACGTCGAGCCTGCCCACCCCGGCACGCTCGCCCGCATCTCCGTTCCGCTCCAGCCCGCCACACCATGACCACCTGCCTGATCGCCGACGACGAACCCCACCTGGCCCGCGCGCTGGCCGCCGAGCTGGCGGCACTGTGGCCCGAGCTGCAGCTGCTGCACACCGCCCGCAACGGCGTCGAAGCGGCCGAGCGCATTGCGGCGCTGCAGCCCGACCTGGCTTTCCTGGACATCCAGATGCCCGGCCTCACCGGGCTGGAAGTGGCCCAGGGCATCGAGGGCACGACCCGCGTGGTCTTCGTCACGGCCTACGACGAATACGCCGTGCAGGCCTTCGAGCAGGAAGCCGTGGACTACGTGCTCAAGCCGGTGTCCCGCGAACGCCTGGGCCGGACGGTGGAACGCATCCGCCGCGCCCTGCAGCCCGCGGCCACACCGGCTGGCGACGAGGCCCGGCTGCTGGCCACGCTGCAGCGGCTGCTGCCGACGGCAGTGCCCGGCCCCGAGCGGCTGCGCTGGGTGCGTGCCGGCAGCGGCGACATCACCCACCAGGTGGCGGTGGACGACGTGCTGTTCTTCCGTGCCGACGACAAGTACACCTGCGTGCAGACCGCCACCGCAGAGCACCTGATCCGCACGCCGATCGCGGACCTCCAGCAGCAGCTCGACCCCGGCCAGTTCGCGCAGGTGCACCGGTCGACCATCGTCAACCTGCGCCACCTGGCCGGCACCCGGCGCGACGACAACAGCCGGCTCTTCCTGCGCGTGCACGGCTGGTCCGGCGAGCTGCCCGTGAGCCGCGCCTACGTGCCGCTGTTCAAGGCGATGTAGCGCCGACTGCCAACTTTCGCACACCGCCCCCAGCCCAAAGCTCAGGTTGTGGGCGCTGGGTTCGAAATGCGGTGGAGCGTTGCACTTTTCCCCTTGGCAACGCCGCTCATCGCGAACGGACCCCTCATCTCATGAACATGCGCGCCGAGCCCGACGCGCTGCTTGCCCCCTTGGTACTGGCGGCCGAGCGCGCATCCCATGCCGTCGTCATCACCGACACCGGCAACCGCATCACCTGGGTGAACCAGGCCTTCATCGACTTCTCGGGCTTCCCGCTGACGGCCTGCCTCGGGCGGCGGCCCGGTGCCGTGCTGCCCTTCCTGCGCGAAGGCGGGGAAGCGCGCGCGCCCCTGCTCCAAGCCGTGGCCGCGTGCCGCGCGACACGCCTGCGCACCCGCAGCACCTGCAGCGAGGGCACGGGCAAGTGGATCGACATCGACCTGCAGCCGCTGCACGACAGCAGCCGCGTGTTCCAGGGCTACATCGCCGTCGTCACCGACGTCACCGAGCTCGTCGCAGAGCACGAGCAGGCCCAGGGCCTGCTGCAGTCCTTGCCGGTGGGCGTGGTGATGTACGACCTGCAGTTGCGCGTGGTGCAGGCCAACGAGAGCGCCGCCCGCATCTTCGGCGTGTCGCTGTCGCAGCTGCTGGGTGAACGGACCTGCCAGCTGTTTCCCGATGCCGTGTTCGAAGACGGCCGGCCCATGGCCCGTGAGCAGCGCCCGGTCGCCCTGACGCTGGCCGACGGCCAGCCGCGCCACGAGTTTTCCTACGGCGTGCGCCTGGGCGACGGCAAGCGCCACTGGATCCGTGCCAGCACGGTGGCGCTGCACGACGCCGCGGGCAACATCAGCGGCGCCATCTGCTGCTTTTCCGACCAGACCGAGAGCCGCGAGCAGAGCCGCATGCTCGACATCGCCATCGAAGCCGCCCGCATCGCCCCCTGGCACTGGAACCTGGTCGACGACATCGCCCACTTCGACCCGCGCGCCGCCGACGCCGCCGGCCTGCGTTTCCAGGCGAAAGGCAGCGGCCGCCAAAGCCTGCCGCTGTGGCCTGCCGTGCACCGCGACGACGCGCCGCGCCTGCGCGAGATCCTGCACCGGCACCAGCAGGGCGATCAATCGGTGTTCAGGGTGGAATTCCGCATGCCCGGCAGCCAGGGCGGCTGGCGCTGGGTGCTCGCGGCGGGCGCGCCGGCCGAGCACGACGAAAACGGCCGCATCACCGCGATGTCGGGCGTGCTCATCGACATCGACGAACGCAAGCAGGCCGAGGCCGCGCTGCACCGCGCCGCCACCACCGACACGCTCACCGGCCTGCCCAACCGCTCGGTGCTGGGCGACCGGCTCCAGCAGGCCCTGCGCTCGGCGCGCCGCCACGAACGCTTCGGCGCCCTGCTCTTCATCGACCTCGATCACTTCAAGCGCATCAACGACGTCTACGGCCACGTGGTCGGCGACCAGGTGCTGCGTGCCGTGGGCCAGCGCCTGCAGAAGGCGCTGCGCGCCGAAGACACGCTGGCGCGCATGGGTGGCGACGAACTGATGGTGCTGCTGCCCGACCTGGGCACCGACGCCATGCTCGCCGGCCAGGGTGCCGAGCAGGCGGCGCAGAAGCTGCTGACGTCGCTGCTGCAGCCGTTTGCGGTGGACGGCCTGGCCTACACGCTGGGCGCCAGCATCGGCTGCACGGTGTTTCCGAAGAATGCCGGAGAAAACGCCGAAGACCTGGTGCGTGAAGCCGACACCGCGATGTACGTGGCCAAGGCCGCCGGCCGCGGCACCCACAGACGATACGAGCACAGCATGCAGCGCGGCGTGGCCGAGCGGCTGGCGCTGGAACGCGACCTGCGGCTGGCGCTGGACAACGGCGAGTTCCACATCCACCTCCAGGGCAAGTGGAAACTGCCACCCGGCGCCGGCGCCGCCCATGCCTCGCAGCAGAAGCTGGCCGGGGCCGAGGTGCTGCTGCGCTGGACCCATCCGCAGCGCGGTGCCGTCAGCCCCGTCGACTTCATCCCGGTGGCCGAGGAAAGCGGGCTCATCCAGGCCATCGGCCGCTGGGTCATCGAGCAGGCCTGCACACTGCAGGCCCGCTGGCAGACCGAAGGCCACAGCCTGCCGCTGGCGGTGAACGTGAGCCCGCGCCAGTTTCGCGAGCCCGGCTTTGCCGACGACCTGATCGCCATCACCCGCCGGCATGGGGTGGCCCCGCAGCTGCTGACGCTCGAAATCACCGAGGGCGTGCTGCTCGACGAAGGTTCGGCGCAGCGGCTGGAACAGATCGCCGCGCTGGGCTTCCGCTTTTCCATCGACGACTTCGGCACCGGCTATTCGAGCCTGATGTATCTGAAGAAACTGCCGGTGCACGAGCTCAAGATCGACCGCGCCTTCGTGCGCGACCTGACCACCGACCCCGAAGACGCCGCCATCGTGCTGGCCATGCTGGCCATCGCCCGCCGCTTCCGCATGGAGGTGGTGGCCGAAGGCGTGGAAACCGCCGAACAGGCCGAGTTCCTGCGCACGCACGACTGCGACCTGATGCAGGGCTACCTGTTCGGCCGGCCGCAGCCGGTGGCGGTTTTCGAAGCCGGGCTCGTGCCCAGGCTCGCCGCCTGAACCACAGGTCCGGAAACGGCCAGCACGGCGTCGCCCGACGCCTAACATGCCGGCATGTTTGCAGATCCCGATGCCGCCTACCTGGCGCTGTGCGCCCGTGATGCCCGTTTCGACGGGCGGCTGTTCGTCGGGGTCACGTCCACCGGCATCTATTGCCGCCCGGTGTGCCGGGTGCGCACGCCCAGGCGCGAGAACTGTCGCTTCTTCGACAGCTGCGCGCAGGCCGAGGCCGCCGCCTTCAGGCCCTGCCTGAAATGCAGGCCAGAGATCGCCCCCGGCCTGTCGCAGATGGACTCGTCGCACAGCCTGGCGCAGGCTGCAGCCCGGCGCATCGAGCAGGCCGTGCTGCAGGGTCTGCCGCTGCCGTTGCCCACGCTGGCTGCGGGGCTGGGTGTCACCGATCGCCATCTGCGGCGCATCTTCCTCGTCCAGCACGGTGTCTCGCCGCACGACTTCCTCAGCACCCGCCGCCTGCTCCTGGCCAAGCAGCTGCTGACCGACACCCCGTTGCCCGTGGCGCAGGTGGCGCTGGCCAGCGGATTTTCCAGCCTGCGCCGCTTCAACGCCGCCTTTGCCGAGCGCTACCGGCTCGCGCCCACGCAGCTGCGCCGCGAACGCGCGGCGGCGCCAGCCCAGAGCGAAGGTGCGGCGCTGCGCCTGGCCTGGCGGCCACCGCTGGATGTGGAGGGCCTCGTCGGCCACTTCGAAAGGCGCGTGATCGCTGGTGTCGAACAGGTCGACAGCCACGCGTTGATCCTGAGGCGCACCCTGGCCTGGCCGCATCGCGACGGGCTGCTGCGGGGCTGGCTGGTGCTGCACTTCGAGCCTGCGCGGTGCGAGGTGCGGCTGCAGGTGTCGGACTCGCTGAGCCCGGCACTGGGGGCCCTGATGCAGCGCGTGCGCCACGCGCTCGACCTCGACGCCGACCCGGCCCAGGTCGACGCCGTGCTCGCCCGATTGCCCCTGCCGCTGCGACCCGGCCACCGCCTGCCGGGCTGCTTCGACGGCTTCGAAGCCGCGGTGCGTGTCATCCTGGGCCAGCAGGTCACGGTGAAGGGCGCACGCACGCTGCTGCAGCGGCTGGTGGACCGGCTGGGCGAACCCATCGAGACGCCCTACGCCGACCTGAACCGCCTGTTTCCGACAGCCCAGGCCATCGCCGCAGCCGACCCCGCCACCATCGGCCTGCTGGGCATCGTGCGCCAGCGCGTGCGCGCACTGCAGGCGCTGGCCACCGAGGTGGCAGCCGGCCGGCTCGTGCTGGAACGCGGCGCACCGGTCGAGCCCACGCTCGAAGCGCTGCTGGCCTTGCCCGGCATCGGCGACTGGACCGCCCAGCTCGTCGTCATGCGCGCGCTGGCCTGGCCCGACGCCTGGCCGGCCAGCGACATCGGCCTGATGAATGCCTTGGGGTCGCGCGACCCGAAACACATCACCCGGCTCGCCGAAGACTGGCGACCCTGGCGCGCCTATGCCGTGATGCGGCTGTGGCATGCCATCGAAACACAGGAACCGAGATGACCAAGACCACCGTGCTGGCAGCCCATTGCCGTGTCCAGACACCGCTGGGGCCGATCACCCTGGCGGCCACCGCCGCCGGCCTGGCGGGCGCCTGGTTCGACGGCCAGGCCCACCACCCTGGCGAGATGAGGGCACCGGCCGAACCGGCCCATCCGCATCTCGAACAGGCAGCCCGTGAGCTGATGCTGTACTTCACTGGCCTCGGGCGCGCGGGTTCCGTGGCCCCATCGTGGCCCGGCTTCACCGTGCCGCTCGACCCGCAGGGCACGCCCTTCCAGCAACAGGTCTGGCAGGCCCTGCGTGGCATCGGGCCGGGGCGGGCCAGCAGCTATGGCGACATCGCGCGGCAGATCGGTCGGCCGACGGCGGTGCGTGCCGTGGGCGCGGCGATCGGACGCAATCCGATCTCGGTGATCGTGCCCTGCCACCGGGTGCTCGGACGCAGCGGCGCGCTCACCGGCTACGCCGGCGGGCTGGACCGCAAGCGCCTGCTGCTGCAGCACGAAGGCCGGCTGTGAAGGGGCGAGACCTGTTCGACCTGCTGCTGCTGGCGGCGCTGTGGGGCGCTTCGTTCCTGTTCATGCGCCTGGGCGCCCACGAGTTCGGACCGCTGGCCCTGGCCTTCCTGCGGGTGGCCGGCGCCAGCGCTTTGCTGCTGCCCTGGCTGCTGTGGCGCGGCGAGGGCCCGGCACTGCGCCAGCACTGGCGCGCGGTGGCCGTGGTCGGCTGGGTGAACAGCACCGGGCCTTTCGTGCTGTTCGCGCTGGCCTCGCTGGCGCTGAGCGCCGGGCTGATGTCGGTGTTCAATGCCACCGCACCGTTGTGGGCGGCGCTCATCGGCTGGGTCGTCTGGCGTGAGAAGCTCGAGCGGCCCCAGGTGCTGGGCCTGCTGGTGGGCCTGGCCGGTGTGGTCGGCCTGTCCTGGGGCAAGGCCGACCTGCGCATCGGGGCGCTGGGCGTCAGCCCGGCCGTCGGCATCGCGGCCTGTGTCGCTGCCACCCTGCTGTACGGCCTGGGTGCCAACCTGGCGCGGCGCCAGCTGCAGGCGGTGCCGCCCATGGCAGTGGCCACGGGCAGCCAGCTCGCGTCGGCCCTGGTTCTGGCCGTGCCGGCCTGGTGGTGGTGGCCAGCGCAGATGCCTGGCCCGAAGGCCTGGGCGGCGGTGGTGCTGCTGGCGTTGGCCTGTACCGGCCTGGCCTACGTGCTTTACTTCAGGTTGATGGCCCGGGTGGGTGCAACCCGGGCGATCTCCGTGACCTTCCTCATCCCGGCATTCGCGATGGCCTGGGGCACGATCTTCCTGGGCGAGTGGCCCACGGCCACGATGCTGGCGGGCTGCGCCGTCATCCTGCTGGGCACGGCACTGGCCACGGGCGTGTGGCGCTGGCCGACACGCCGGCCCAGGTTCACCTGAAGGGCGACTGGCGGATCGTCTTCATGTCGCCGGGCAGGCTGGACAGGTAGTCGGCCATCTGCTTGAGCTCGGCGCGCGTGAAGGCCTTCACCTGGGCGCTCATGATGGCGTTGGCGCGGCCGACCTGGGCGTTGCCCGTGGTGCCGTAGGCCCGCAGGCTGGCGTACAGGTAGTCGCCGTGCTGGCCGGCGAGCTTTGGATAGTTGGCCGCGACCGGCTTGTTGAAGTCGGCGCCGTGGCAGGAAGCGCAGGCGCCCTTGGTCAGCAGGGCAGCCACGGCCGGGCTGGGCTGGGGCGCGGTGGCCACGGTCTTGACCTCGGAAGCACCATGCTGTTCGTAGAAGGCGCCGAGGTCGGCCATGTCCTTGTCGGACATGTTGCCGGCGATGCTGCGCATGGTGGGGTGCTTGCGGTCGCCCTTCTTATAGGCCTGCAGGGAAGCGACGATGTAAGCCCCGTTCTGACCCGAGATCTTCGGAACCTTGAAGACTTCCGGGAAGCTGGACTGGTAGCCCGGGATGCCGTGGCAGCCGATGCACATGGCCGCCTGGGCCTTGCCGGCGGCGGCATCCTGCGCAAAAGCCGCCGGGGCGGCGAAGAGGGAAGCCACCAGGGTGGCCAGCAGCAAGGGGGTGGTGGCGAACTTCATCCCTCAAATTATAGGGCCCTTATACTGGGTCGAACCCGCTTCAGGCGGCCGCCCACCTACAGGCAAACGCTGCCTTTGCTGCATGAAATTCCAGGGTTCTGACCAATACATCGCCACCCAGGACCTGATGCTGGCGGTGAACGCGGCACTCACCCTGAAACGGCCGCTGCTCGTCAAGGGCGAACCCGGCACCGGCAAGACGATGCTGGCCGAGGAAGTGGCCAGCGCGCTGGGCATGCCGCTGCTGCAATGGCACATCAAGAGCACGACCAAGGCGCAGCAGGGCCTGTACGAATACGACGCCGTCAGCCGGCTGCGCGACAGCCAGCTGAGCGGCAGCGAAGAAGCCGCTCGGGTGCGCGACATCCGCAACTACATCGTCAAGGGCGTGCTCTGGCAGGCCTTCACAGCGGAACAGCCGGTGGCCCTGCTGATCGACGAGATCGACAAGGCCGACATCGAATTCCCGAACGACCTGCTGCGCGAGATCGACCGCATGGAGTTCTACGTCTACGAGACGCGCGAACTCATCCGGGCCTTGCACCGCCCGCTGGTGTTCATCACCAGCAACAACGAGAAGGAACTGCCCGACGCCTTCCTGCGCCGCTGCTTCTTCCACTACATCAAGTTCCCCGAAGCCGACACGATGCAGCGCATCGTCGACGTGCACTTCCCCGGCCTGAAGAAGCAGCTGCTGGCCGCGGCCATGAAGACCTTCTACGAAGTGCGCAACCTGCCCGGCCTGAAGAAGAAGCCCTCGACCAGCGAGCTGCTGGACTGGCTGAAGCTGCTGGTGGCCGAGGACATCCCGCTCGAGGCCCTGCAGAGCCAGGACGACAAGGTGGCGGTGCCGCCGCTGGTGGGCGCGCTCTTGAAAAACGAACAGGATCTGACGCTGTTCGAAAAACTGGTGTTCATGCAGCGTCACAACCGCTGATCGATGCGCCCGGTTCTGCCCGTGTCTCTGGAACGCGCGCCCGTGCGGCTGGTGCCATTGGCACCGCAGCACGAGGCCGGCCTGGCGGCTGCAGCGGCCGACGGCGAGCTCTGGAACCTGCGCATGACCTCGGTTCCCGCACCCGACGAATGCGCAGGCTACATCGCCAAGGCGCTGCAGATGTTCGAGCAGGGCAACCGTCTGGCCTTCGCCGTGCTCGACAGCGACACCGGCCAGGTCATCGGCAGCACCAGCTTCCACGACATCGTGCCGCAGGTCGAACGGCTGGAGATCGGCCACACCTGGATTGCCGCCAGCCGCCAGCGCAGCGCCGTCAACAGCACCGCCAAGTGGCTGCTGATGACGCATGCCTTCGAGACCCTGGGTGCGCGACTGGTGGGCTGGCGCACCGACAACTTCAACCTCGTCAGCCAGCGCGCCATCGAAAGGCTGGGCGCGCGCAAGGACGGTGTCATCCGCCACCATGCCCTGCGCCGCGACGGCAGCGTGCGCGACACGGTGATGTACAGCCTGACGGCGGGCGAATGGCCCGAAGTGAAGGCGCAACTCGAATACCAACTGACGCGGGCCCGCAGCCCGCGCTGAACCGAAGCAAGCCATGGCCAAAACTGCCAAGACCCCCCAACCCGGCACCCGCGCCGGTGGCAAGAAATCAGCAATCAGCGTCGACGACCTCTGGGCGCTGCAGCGTCTGGGCGCGCCCAGCCTGTCGCCCGACGGTGCGCAGGCCGTGGCTGCGCTGGCGAGCTTCTCGATGGAAGACAACAAGGCCTCGTCGGCGCTCTGGCTGCTGTCGACGCTGGGCGGTGCCCCGCGGCTGCTGACCACCGGCGGCGAAAAGGACGGCAACCCGCGCTGGAGCCCGCGCGGCAACCTCATCGCCTTCACCGCCAAGCGTGAACAGGAAGGCGCGAAGGACGAGACGCCGCAGCTCTACCTGATCGCCCCCGACGGCGGCGAGGCCCATCGCGCCGCCACGGTGGCCACCGGCGTCGAGGCCTTCCGCTGGTGCCCCGACGGCCAGCGCCTGGTCTTCGTCAGCTGGGTCTGGCCCGAACTGAAGGGCGCGGCCGCGCAGGCCAAGAAGCACAAGGAATTCAAGGACCGCAAGGAAACCGGCTACGTCACCAGCGAAGCGCAGTACCGCTTCTGGGACCACAACCTGCCGATGGGCCGCGTCGCCCACCTGCACCTGCTGGAGCCTGCCGCCAGCGGCGACGCCAGCCAGGCCAAGGTGCGCGACCTGTTCGAAGGCACACCCTACGAGCTGGGCCGGGCCGAGCCCGATGCCAGCCACTTCGACGTCTCGCCCGACGGCAAGCGCATCGTCTTCACCTTCGACCCGGCCACCGAAAAGCGTGTCGACGGCCGCTTCGCGCTGGCAGAAATGGACCTCAAGAGCGGCAAGGTCAGCGTCATCGCCAAGGACGCCGACTGGGACTTCGCGGCGCCTCGTTACAGCCCCGATGGCGGCCGCATCGCCTTCCAGGCCAGCCACCAGGGCCGCAAGCACACCATGCCGGCGCAGCTGGCGCTGTGGCATCGCGAGGACAGCCGCTGGGAAGTGGTCAGCAGCGAATGGGACCACGAGGTGCAGGCGCCGCTGCTGTGGGAAGACGACGGCCTGGCCGTGCTGCTGCTGGCCGAGCAGAAAGGGCGCAAGCACCTGTGGCGCTTCGACCTGGCCGACAAGCGGGCCGAGGTCGTGGTCGAAGGCGGCTGGGTCGGTGCCTTCGACAAGGCCGCCGGCACGCTGGTGACGGTGGCCGACAGTGCCACGCACCCCGGCCGCATGCACGCACACCTGCCGGGTGCGGCGCCGCTGCGCATCGAGACCTTCAACGACAAGCTGCTGTCGGGACGCGACAGCGCGCGCATCGACGAAGTCTGGATCAAGGGCGCCGCCGCTGTCGAGGGCGGGCCAAAGGAAGAGGTGCAGCTCTGGCTGGCCTACCCGCCGGGCTTCGACGCCAAGAAGAAGTACCCGGTGCTGCACGTCATCCACGGCGGCCCGCACACCGCCTTCGGCGATGTCTGGCACTACCGCTGGAATGCGCAGGTGATGGCCGCCCAGGGCTATGTGGTGGCGATGGTGAACTACCACGGCAGCAGCAGCTTCGGCTATGCCTTCCTGGACAGCATCACCCACCGCTGGGGCGAACTGGAACTGCAGGACGTCGAGGCCGCCACCGACTGGCTGCTGAACAAGCCCTGGGTCGACAGGAAGCGCATCTTTGCCACCGGCGGCAGCTATGGCGGCTACATGGTGGCCTGGATGAACGGCCACGTGAAGCCGGGTCGTTATGCCGCGTATGTGTGCCACGCCGGCTGCTTCGACTGGGTGGGCATGTTCGCCGACGACGCCTACACCTGGCACGCCAAGGAACTGGGTGCCTGGTACTGGGACGACATGGCGCGCGTGCATTCGCAAAGTCCGCACGCCTATGCCGCGACCATGCGCACGCCGACGCTGGTGATCCACGGTGCACTGGACTACCGCGTGCCCGACGCACAGGGGCTGGCCTACTACAACACCCTGAAGGCGCTGAAGGTCGACGCCCGGCTGCTGTGGTTCCCGGACGAGAACCACTGGATCCTGAAGCCGCGCAACAGCAAGCTCTGGTACGACGAGTACTTCGGCTGGCTCAAGCACCACGACGTGGGCGCAGCCAAGGGCTGAGGCCTCAGCCCGACGCCTGTCGTTCGCCCGCCGTGGAAGGCGCAGGTTGCGCCGCCGGCGGCTGTGCGTGCCGGTGGCGGTCGCGGCCGGCAGCCTTGGCGGCATAGAGCGCCTGGTCCAGCCGCCGCTGCAGCAGGGGCAGCGCCTCGCCGGGCACCGTGGCCACGGCCACGCCGATGCTGATGCTCACGCCGCGCCGGCCGCCGGCTTCGGGATGCTGAAGGCCACGAACGGTGGCAAGCAAGCGTGCCGCGAGCTGATCGGCCCCGGCTTCGTCGGTGCCGGGCAGCAGCATGCAGAACTCCTCGCCGCCCATGCGCGCCACGCTGTCGGCTTCGCGCGCGCTGGCACGAAGCGTGTGCGCCACACGCGCGAGCACGGCATCACCGGCCTCGTGGCCATGGGTGTCGTTGACGGCCTTGAAGTGGTCGATGTCGATCGACAGCAGGGCAAAACTGCCCCCGTGGCGGCGCTGGCGGCGGCTTTCGTCGCGCAGCAGGCGCTGCATGGCGCGGCGGCCGAGCAGGCCGGTGAGCACGTCGTGGTCGGACTTGTGCTGCAGCCGGCGCACCAGGCGCAGCACCACCAGGGCCATCAGGTTGATCTGCAGCACGAGCGAAAAGAACAAGGCGACGAAAGCAGGCACGATGGCGCCGCCGCCCGGCTGCTGCAGGTAGCGGGCGAAGTTGTCCGGGAACACCAGCGCGATGGCGGCGCGAAGGCAGAACAGGCCCGCCAGCAGCGCCAGGGGCGCGGCGCACCACCTTGCCGTCCGCGCACCGAATTCGGTGGCCAGGCTCGAGCGCACCACGCCGGCGGCGCGCAGAAGGCTCCACACCATGATGGCCACCGACGACAGCACACCCGGCAGCGGCGGCAGCCCGGGCCAGCTGCTGGCCACGGCGGCAGCGCCACCCAGCAGCAGCAGCAGGGCCTGCTCGCGGTCTGGTGGGCGGCGCCGGCAGAAGCGTTCCACACCCCGGCGCAGCATCAGCATGGACGCCAGCATCAGCAGGTTGCCCAGGCCCACGCTCAGCCATTGCGGCACCTGCCCACGCTGCAGCAGCAGTCCCATGCCGAAAGCCACGAGCAGCGCCATCGCGGCCCAGTGCAGCGAAGGCTGCTGCGACAACCGCCAGCGTGCCG
Organism: Burkholderiales bacterium; assembly: GCA_031411875.1. Lineage (GTDB taxonomy): Bacteria > Pseudomonadota > Gammaproteobacteria > Burkholderiales > Burkholderiaceae_C > Rubrivivax. The sequence continues at coordinate 28,659 of JANOBX010000245.1, forward strand.
CGCACAGCCAGAGCAGGCCGAACAGCGCATGCTGCATGAGAATCACTGCCAGCAGTATCTGGGCGTTGGTCATCGGTACGGGTCAGCGGGGCAGCAGCAGGCGGGAGCGGTTCGAGCAGGGTCAAGCCCGGCAAGCACGGGCCACAATAGACTTCATCGGACGCATGTCATGCTGATCAACTTCTTCTACACGCTCAGGGCGGCCAAGCTGCGGGTTTCCGTGACGGAATACCTGAGCCTGCTCGAAGCGCTCCGCGCCGGCGTCATCGACGACGAAGGCGGGCCCAGCGTCGACAAGTTCTATTTCCTGGCCCGACTCGCCCTGGTCAAGGACGAGACACAGTTCGACAAGTTCGACCGCGCCTTCGCCGCCTACTTCAAGGGCGTGGAACTGCTCACCGACTTCACCCAGGATGTGCCGCTCGACTGGCTGCGCAAGACGCTGGAGCTGGAACTCACGCCCGAGCAGAAGGCGGCCATCGAGAAGATGGGTTGGGACGAGCTGATGGAGACGCTGAAGAAGCGCTTCGAGGAACAGAAGGAACGCCACGAGGGCGGCAGCCGCATGATCGGCACGGGCGGCACCAGCCCCTTCGGCGCCTACGGCTACAACCCGCAGGGCATCCGCATCGGCCAGGCCAGCGGGCGCAACAAGAGCGCGGTGAAGGTCTGGGACCAGCGCGCCTTCAAGGACTACGACGACACCAAGGAACTCGGCACGCGCAACATCAAGGTGGCGCTGCGAAGGCTGAGGCGCTTCGCGCGCGAAGGCGCGGCCGACGAGCTCGACCTGGACGACACCATCCACAGCACCGCCGCCAACGCCGGGCTGCTGGACATCAAGATGGTGCCGGAGCGGCACAACAAGGTGAAAGTGTTGTTGCTGATGGATGTGGGCGGCACCATGGATGAGCACATCCACCGCGTCGAGGAACTCTTTTCGGCCGCCAAGACCGAATTCAAACATCTGGAGTTCTTCTATTTTCACAACTGCGTCTACGACTTCATGTGGAAGAACAACCGCCGCCGCTACAGCGAGAAGTTCGCCACCCAGGACCTGATCCGCAAGTACAACCGTGACTACAAGCTGGTGTTCGTGGGCGACGCGACGATGAGCCCCTACGAAATCGTGCAGCCCGGAGGCAGCGTCGAATACAACAACGAGGAACCCGGTGCAGTGTGGCCGCAGCGCCTGACGAGCGCCTTTCCGAAGTTCGCCTGGATCAACCCCGAGCCCCAGGGCGTGTGGCAATACCGGCAGAGCATCGCCATCGTCCAGCAGCTGATGAACCAGCGCATGTTTCCGCTGAACCTGGCCGGGCTCGAAGGCGCGATGCGCTTGCTCAGCAAATGACCCTCGGCCGGGCAGCGCTGGCGCTGCTGGCGGCCCTGTTGCCCTTGCTCGGCGGCTGCGCCAGCCTGTGGTCCAGCCCGGCGCCGGCGGTCACGCCAGGCGCCTCCGCCGCCGCCCCCGGCCCCGCCGTCACCCTGTCCGCGGTGGCCATCGACGTCCAGGCCCCGGGCGAACTGAAGGGCTTGCTCGAACGTCACCTCGACCTGGTGCGCCTGGGCCGCGCCGCACCCGCCGACGTCGACGACAGCGAGTGGGCACGCCTGATCGACGCGACACCGGCCCAGGTGCGTGAACTCCTGCAGACCGAGGGCTACTTCGCCCCGACCGTGCGGCTGCAACGCAATGCCGGACCCGACGGTGCCCGCACAGAAAGCGTGACCCTGGTCGTCGAGCCCGGCGCGCAGGCCAGCGTCGGCCGCGTCACGCTGGACGTGCAGGGCGAGCTCGACACCGGCGACCAGGCCCGGGACGGCCATGCCACGGCAACACTGGCAGCGCTGCGCGAAAGCTTCGAGCTGCGGCCCGGCCGGCCCTTCCGCAACGAGACCTGGGCCAGCGCCAAGGGCAGCGCCCTGGTGCTGCTGCGTGCTGCAGGCTACGCCAACGCCAGCTACAGCGGCACCAGCGCCAGCGTCGACGTGGCCAGCAACACCGTGCGCCTGTTTCTCGTCATCGACAGCGGGCCGCTGTACCGGCTGGGCACGCTGGACATCGAAGGCCTGGTCGAACACGACGTGCAGACCGTGCGCAACCTGGCGCTGACCCGGCCCGGCGTGCCGGTGACCGAGGCGCTGCTGCTGGACTTCCAGGAACGCTTGCAGAAGGCCGGCCTGTTCGACAGCGTCAACGTGACGCTCGACACCGACCCGGCGCAGGCCGCGGCCGCCACCGTGCAGGACCGCCTGCGCGAGGCTGCGCTGCAGGTCTACACGGTGGGCGTGGGCTTCTCGGCCAACACCGGGGCGCGGGCATCGGTCGAGCATGTCTACCGCCGCGTGTTCGGCTACGCCGCCACCGCCAGAAACAAGCTCGAGCTGGGCGACAAGCGCAGCGCCTGGGAAGGCGAGGTCATCGCCCATCCCGGCCCGCGCCTCTACCGAAACCTGATCGGCGGCGCGGTGGAGCGGCTGCAAACCGACACCGACACCGTGCTGTCGCAGCGCCTGCGCATCGGCCGCACGCAGGACACGCAAAGACTCGAGCGGCTGTTGTTCGCCGAAGTGGAACGTTCGGTGCGCACGCCGCTGGGGGCCGAATCCTCGTCGGCCTTCGCCCTGTCCGGCAACTTCCATGGCGGCTGGCGCAACGTCGACAACGTCGTGCTGCCCACCCGTGGCGCGACCTTGAAGGTCGAACTCGGTGTCGGCAGGTCGCACGGCTCCGACGCGCGCAGCGGCGTCTTCACGCGCACCTATGGCCGAGTGGTCGGCTACCTGCCGCTGGGACAGACCTGGTATGGCCAGGCGCGGCTGGAACTGGGCCAGGTGTTCCTGCCCGGCGGCGTGGTGGTGCCCGACTCCAAGCTCTTTCGCGCCGGTGGCGACGAATCGGTACGCGGCTACTCGTTTCGCAGCCTGGGGCCGCAGGTCGACGGCGCGGTCGGCGGCGGCGTCAGCCTGGCCACGGCCAGCGTCGAGTTGGCGCGGCCCATCAGCACCCGGTTCCCGTCGGTCTGGGGTGCAGTCTTCGTCGACGCCGGCAATGCCGCCGACAGCTTCGGCCATCTGAAGCCGGTCTTCGGCACCGGGCTGGGCGTGCGCTGGCGCAGCCCGGTCGGACCCCTGCGGCTGGACTGGGCCTACGGCAGCGAAACCCGCGAAGGCCGCTTCCACTTCAGCGTGGGCATCGCCTTCTGACCATGGCCGAGCCCCAGCCCCCCAGCGCCCCCGCGAACCTGGACGTGGCCAGCCACGCCGACGAGGCCGCCCCCGCGCCCGTGACGAAGCAGCGCCGCCGCATCGGCCTGTGGGTGCTGCTGGCGTCGACGGGCGTCCTGGTCGCCCTGTTGCTGGGCAGCTTCGGCGCCCTGCGCTGGACCCTGGCCACCGAAGCCGGAGCGCGCTGGGTGCTGGCGCGCCTGCCCGGCGTCGACGCCACCGGCGTGCAAGGGGCGCTGCTGGGCGGGCCCGAGGGCCGGTTGAAGATGCAGCAGTTGCGCATCCGCTGGCGCGGCGGGCAGGCCTCGTTGACGCTGGACGACGTGCTGGCCGAAGGCCTGCGCTGGCGCTTCCGCCCGCCCGAAGCCCCGGGCACCTGGGTCGCGCTCGACCTCGACCGGCTCACGGTGCGCCAGGCCACCTACATCGGCGGGCCCCCCAGCGGCGAGCCGCCCAAGGCGCCGGTCAGCCTGGCGCTGCCGCTGCAGCTGAACCTGCGCGAGGCGGAAGTCGGCACCTTGGTGGTCGACCAGCAGGCGCCCGCCACCAGCCTGCGCGCTGAAGGCGTGGTGCTGGACAACCGGCCCGGCGCGGGCCACGCCGTGCAGTCGCTGCAGGGCCAGTGGCAGGGACTGGTGGTGAAGGCCTCGGCGCAGATTGCGCACGCCCCGCCGTTCGCCACCACGGCCCAGGCGGCGCTGCACCCTGTGGCCGGCGGCGACAGCCCGGCCTGGGGCGCGGCGGTGCGCGCCAGCGGCCCGCTCGAACAACTGGCGGTGCAGGCCACACTGCGCGGCGTGCCCTTGCCCGGCAAGCCCGCCGCCGCGCTGGACCTGCGCGGCGAGCTGCTGCCCTTCCGACCCTGGCCCCTGGGCGACCTGGACCTGCAGACCACGGCGCTGAACCTGGCCGCCGTGCACGCCAGTGCGCCGGAAACCCGGCTCGACGCCAGCGCCCGGGTGCAGTCGCGCGGCCTGCGCGAACCCGTCAGCGCCACGGTGCGCATCAGCAACGCCCTGCCCGGCCGCTGGAACGAAGGCCGACTGCCGGTGGCGGCCGTCGAACTGGAACTCGCCGGCCGCATCGACCAGCGCGACCGTCTGGACATCACCCGCTTCCAGGTCGACCTGGCCGACGCGCTGCGGCCGGCGGGCCGCTGGTCCGGCCAGGCGGGCTGGCTGGGCCATGTGCTGACACTGGACACCCGCCTCGTCGACGTCGTGCCGCAGCGCCTGGACGGCCGGGCCGCGGCGATGCGCTTGTCGGGACCGCTGGCGTTGAAGCTGGACGGCCTGCGCTCGCCCGACCCGGGCGCGACCACGGTGGCCGGCCCGTGGACCGCGGCATTGAACACCCAGCTCGACGGCGTGCTCGACGCCGCGCCGCAGCCGGTGAGCCTGAAGCTGCAGGCCGAAGCCGACGCCAACCGGCTGGAGATCAAGCAGGCCCGGGCGCAGACCGGCAACGCCCGCGCCGAGACCAGCGCCCGGCTGCTGCGCCGCAATGGCCAGAGCCCCTGGCAACTGGTGACCGAAGGCACGCTCAGCAACTTCGATCCCCTGCCCTGGCTGCCCGGCGGCAGCGGCGCGCAGGCCGAGGCCTGGCGGCGCGGCCCGCACCGGCTGTCGGGCCAGTGGCAGCTGGACGTGCGCCTGCCGGTGATCGGCCAGCAGCAGGCCCTGCTGGCGATGGCGCCGCGGCTGGCGGGCAACGGCCGCGTCCAGCTGACCGATTCGGTGCTTGCCGGGCTGCCCTTGCAGGCCGACCTGAGCCTGAGCTATGCGCCGGGTGCCGGCGCCGCTGCCACCACCGGCACCGGTGCATTGCAGGGCCGTGTGCAGCTGGCCGATGCCGTCTTCACCACCGAGGCGCGGGGCAACCCGGCCGGTGACGGCGAAACCGACCAATGGCGCGCCGAACTGCAGGCCGACGAACTCGCTGCACTCGCGCCGCTGGCGCGCATCCTGCCCGGCCTGTCCGAGTGGGCGCCCAGCCAGGGCGGGGCGCGGCTGCAGTTCAGTGGCACCGGCCGCTGGCCGACGCTGCGCAGCGAGGGGCGAGCCCAGGTGCAGCAACTCAAGGCCGGCCGCCTGGCCCTGGCCAGGGGCCAGTTCGACTGGCGCCTGGACACCGGCCCGAACCAGCCCCTGGCGCTGACGCTGGACGTGGCCGGGCTGCAGCTCGGCCCGCAACGCGCAGAACAGCTGCGCGGCACCGTGCGCGGCCAGCTCGCCGACCACCGCATCGACATCGAGGCCATGCTTCCGCTGCTGCCGCCGCCCGCCGCCGCCACCGTGCTGGGGCTGGCCATGCCGGCCCCGGCCGCCGGGCCGGCGCCGACGGCCGACAGCCGCGTCACCGGCACCCGTGCCCTGGTCCTGGCCCGCGGGGGCTGGACCCCCGACCCAGCCGGCGGCGGTCGCTGGCGTGCCGAGGTCGAACGCCTGGCGGTCGGGGGCTGGGACGGCCGGTCCCTGGCGCCGCTGGACACACCGGCCGCCGCCGGCGCAGTGGTCGCATCGCCGGCCGTGCGCAGCCCCGGCGCCATGCAGGGTCCGACCTGGGCCGACGGACGCAACCTGAGTGCCGAGCTCGAATTCGGCGGCGACGGCAGCCTGGTCGCGCTGCGTGCCTCGGCCGGCAGCGTCCGGCTCGCCGACACCGCCGTGCTGCGCTGGGACGACGTGCTCATCGACCGGAAGCTGCTGCCGGCACGCATCGAGCTGAACGCCGCGGTCGACCCCTTCCCCGTGGCGCCGTTGCTGGGCCGCCTGCAACCCGACATGGGCTGGGTCGGCGACCTGCAGCTGGGCGCACGCATCCGCGTGCGCGCCGGCGAGCGCTTCGAGGCCGACATCCAGGTCGAACGCAGCACTGGCGACCTGGCCGCCGGCGGCAGCAGCAACGCTGCCACCGGCGCAGCGCCCAACGCCCAGGCGATGGGGCTCACCGACCTGCAGCTGGGCCTGGTGGCGCGTGACGGCTTGTGGTTGTTCCAGGCCGACATGGCCGGTGCCCTGCTCGGTGAACTGCGCGGCCAGGTGCAGGCCCGCACCACGCCCCAGGCCCGCTGGCCCGCCGCCGACTCGCCCGTGCTCGGCCGGCTGCAGCTGCGCGTGGCCGACATCGGCATCTGGAACGCCTGGGTGCCGGCGGGCTGGCGCATGACGGGCAGCCTGCAGGGCCTGGCCACGCTCGACGGGAGCTTCGGCGCGCCGCGCTACACCGGCGAGCTCACCGGCAGCAAGCTCGGGCTGCGCAACCTGCTGCAGGGTGTCAACGTCGGCGACGGCGACGTCACGGTGCGCCTGACCGGCGACAACGCCGTCATCGAACGTTTTGCGCTGCGCGCCGGCGAAGGCACGCTCACCATTTCCGGCGGCGCCACGCTGGGCGCCAGCCCGCGCGCCCGGCTGACGATGGAGGCCGAACGCTTCCGCGTGCTGGGCCGCGTCGACCGCCAGCTCATCGCCAGCGGCCGGGCGCAGCTCGAGCTCGACAAGGACGCGCTCAGGCTCGACGGCAAGATCGTCGTCGACGAAGGCCTGTTCGACATCAGCCGCGGCGACGCACCCTCGCTCGACGACGACGTGCAGGTGCGCCAGCCCGGCGCCCCGCCGGTCGAGGCTCAGGAAGCGGCGGCGGCACCGCCGCGGCGCAACGTCGCCGTGAACCTGGACCTGGACCTGGGGCGCCAGCTGCGCTTGCGCGGACGAGGCCTGGACACCGCCCTGCGCGGCCAGCTAAAGATCACCAGCCCGGGCGGCCGGCTCGCGGCCCAAGGCAGCATCAACACCGAGGGCGGCACCTTCACCGGCTATGGCCAGAAGATGAGTATCGAACGCGGCATCGTCGCCTTCAGCGGCGCCCTCGACAAGCCGAGGCTCGACGTGCTGGCCATCCGCCCGAACCTGGACATCCGCGTCGGCGTGGCCATCACCGGACCGCTCGGCGCGATGCGCATCCGCCTGGTGTCGGAACCCGAGCTGAGCGAGAACGACAAGCTGTCCTGGCTGCTGCTGGGGCGCGAGCCCGACAGCCTGGGCCGCGCCGACACCGCCTTGCTGCAGCGCGCCGCGGTGGCCCTGCTCGCCGGCGAAGGCGAAGCCCCCACCGACACCCTGCTGCGCAACCTGGGCATCGACGAACTGTCGCTGCGCCAGAGCGACGGCGAGGTGCGCGAAACCGTCATCACCCTGGGCAAGCAGCTGTCGCGGCGCTGGTACCTGGGCTACGAGCGCGGCGTCAACACCACCACGGGCACCTGGCAGCTGATCTACCGCATCGCCCAGCGCTTCACGCTGCGCGCACAGTCGGGGCGCGAGAATTCGCTCGACCTGATCTGGATTTGGCGGCTGGGCGAAACGCCGGGCTTCACCGACCGACCGGATGGCACGGTGCCGGCGCCGGCGACGCCCGCGGCCGTGAGAAAATCCATTCGTACCCCGCCGTAGTTCAATGGATAGAACGGGCGCCTCCTAAGCGCCAGATACAGGTTCGATTCCTGTCGGAGGGACCAGCTCATCGCCCGCAACAGGCGGTGATGACGGTTACACCTGCCGTGCACCAGGCGGGTTAGCCTCGGCTCACTCGAACGGAGCCGAAGCCATGTCACCTGCCCTGAAATGCCTGTATCTGGCCCTGTGGCTCCTGCTCGGCCTGTTGTCCGCCTGCGGCAGCGACGAGCCTGTGACGCCCCTGCCAACGACCTTGGAGCTTGCGGCGCCAAGTCGTCTGGAAGTCGGCACGGCTGCCGGCTTCGGGATCCGTTCTGCGCTGCAGGGGCCCGACCTGCAATGGCGCTGGAACTTCGGTGACGGGCAGTCCAGCACCGAGGCCGTGCCGCAGCACCGCTACGTCACGCCAGGCCGCTACACCGTCACGCTCAGCCTGCGCAATGGCGCCAGGCAGCTGGCCGAAGGGACGCACGCGGTGCAGGCCGGGGCGTTTGCGCGGCTCGAAGGGCGCGATTGCACCGGCGGCCCTGGCACGGGCTGGTGCTTCATGGTGCCGTCGGCCGCAGCGCGTGCGGTTCACGATGTCCACGTCCTGGAGAGCGGCGCGGGTGTGGCGGTGGGCGAACTCGGCCATGTCGCGATCACGCAGGACGGCGGAGCCTCGTGGCAGGTGCAGCCGCCCGCAGTCGGGGAAACGCTGGGGCTGGTGCGAATGGCCGATGCGCAGCAGGTCTGGGCCGTGGCCACCGTCACGAGTCGCCTGCTGCGCAGCCGCGACGGCGGCCGCAGCTGGCAGCCGGTGTCCAGCCTGCCCCTGCAGACCGTGCGTGGCTTGTGGGCCACCAGCGCGGGCGTGGTCGTCATCAGCGGACTGGGGCCGGGGCTGTCGTCGGCCAGCTGGGTCAGCAGCGACGGCGGCGCGAACTGGCGGCGCAGCGCCTGCGAGGCCAGCGGTCTGAGCGCTGGCGGCACCCTGTGGGGCGCAGGCGGGCGCTGGGTGTCGCATGACCTCGGCCTGAGCTGCAGGCCGGTCTGGACCGATGAAGCCACCAGCGTGCTCGGTGCCAGCCTGGTCGACGACTCGGCGGTCGGCATCCTGACCGCGACCACGCCTTTCAACAGCATCACAACGGTCTACCAGCGCTGGAGCAGCAGCGATGGTGGCCGCAGCTTCAGCGTCTCCCCTGCGACATTTCCGCCACTGCCTCCCGACAGCTGGGCCGCTGATCTTCAGCTGGGGCGCGACGGCCGCGGCATCGGCCGCATCTTGCGCACGGGCACGGCCGCCGGCCCGGCCGAATCGATCTCGACACTCGTGACCGGCGACGCCGGCCGCAGCTGGCGTTTGGTCGAGCAGGCCCTGCCCTTCGAGGTCGACAGCCGCACCCAGGCCAGTGCCTACGCAGACGAGCGCGCGCTCTGGTTCCGCGTCACCGACATCAACGCGAAACGCCAGCGGCAGGGGCTGGCCTGGGTGCTGAATGCCGACGAGCCCCGCGTGCTCGTCGTGCGCGTGCCTGGTGAAACCGACTCGCCCTTCGACCTGCGCCGAACCGCAAGCGGCAGCCTGCTCGCCGGGTTTGGCGAAGGGCGGGCGCTGCGCTGGTACAGCTCCACCGACGCCGGGCGTTCGTGGGTGACCGTGCCGGGCAGCGCGGGCGCCGAGCCTGACGTGGATAGCGGTGGGGTCTGGTTCTTCGACATCCAGCAGGGTCTGTGGCTGCGCGGCGACGGCGTGCTCCTGGCCACCGGCGACGGCGGCCGCAGCTGGCAGCAGCGGGCGGTGCTCGGCTCCGGCTTTGCGCACAGCCTGGCCTTCACACCCGACGGCATCGGCTGGGTCCTGGCCGGCGGTCAGCTCCATCGCAGCGCCGACCGCGGGCACCGGTGGCAGCCGGTGGCCGGGCCGGGCGGCCCGCTGGGCATCACCCAGCAGCGCTTCGTCGACGCGCGCACGGGCTGGGTGGCCGCCAGCCGGTGCACTGTCAGCGGCAACATCGCCTTCTGCGAAGGACGCCTGCACCGCACCCAGGACGGCGGCCAGAGCTGGACCGAGCTGCCCGCCGGCAACATCAACGAATACACGCCGATGGCTTTTGCCGATGCCCAGCGCGGCGCCTGGATCGACCAGAACGGGCTCGTCCGCCACACCCGCGACGGCGGCAACAGCTGGGCACCGGCCCAGGTCGATCGGCCGCTGAACCAGCCCGGCGCCGCGCTGCACTTCGACCGCCAGGGCCGCGGCTGGTTGCTGCCGAAGACCGACCGAAGCCGCCTGCTGCGCAGCCTGGACGGCGGCGCCACTTGGCAGAGCATGGCCCTGCCAGAGGTGGCGGGCCTGCCCTGGCTCAGTGCCTACAGCTCGATCTCCTTCGGCGACAGCCGCCACGGCTGGCTGGTGGGCAGCGGCGGCGTGCTGCTGGCCAGCCAGGACGGCGGCGACACCTGGCGCCAGCAGACCTTGGGCACCGAGCGGGCCACCTACGAAGTGTTTGCCGTCGACGGCAGCACGGCCTGGGTGGCGGGAAGCTTTCCGGCGACGCTGCTCAGCACCTCCACCGGCGGCAACTGAAGAACGCGAGGCAGCCGCAGCCGCTTCAGTTGCGCACCGCCTTCACCATCGCGCGCCACCAGGGCGGGCCGGGCACCTCGGGCGCCTGCTGGGCACCGAACTCCCGCAGTCGCTGCAGCTCGCGCACGACGGGCGCAGGAAATCCCTCGCGGCCACCACGGCGGTCCTCCAGCAGATCGTCGAGCGTCTGTTCGCGAAGGGTCGGATCGGCCCAGCACCACGCCACACGATTGGCCACCGTCGGAAACTGCTCGCACAGCCGCTGCGGGCGTCGGCTTGGAGGCAGACGCCGCAGCCACAGCCGGGTGGCGCCGCTCAGCTCGTCTTCCGCTGCGGGGGGTGCAACCCGAGTGGGCACCGGCCGTGGCGCACCGGTGGCGGGTGTCGGCAGAGCAGGCATGGGGTTGGACATGGCGGGGTCTCGCGCGGCGGCGTGGTGCGCCGTCTCTTCCCTGTTGTCGACCGCCTGCGCCCAGACTTGAGGCCTCAGCTCGAAGCCCGCAGCGCGCGGCTGAGCATCACCACCGGAATCAGCCCCACCGCCACGATCGCCAGCGACGGCAGGGCCGCTTCGGCCAGGCGTTCGTCGCGCGCGAAGTTGTAGGCCACCACCGCCAACGTGTCGCTGCCGAAGGGCCGCAGCACCAGCGTGGCCGGCAGTTCCTTCATCACGTCGACGAAGACCAGCAATGCCGCGGCCAGGGCCGAACGCTGCAGCAGGGGCAGGTGCAGGCTGAAGAACACCCGCGGCGGGCGGCTGCCGAGCATGCGCGCGGTTTCGTCGATCGACACCGGCACGCGCGCATAGCCGGCCTCCACCGACTGCAGCGCCACCGCCGAAAACCGCACCAGATAGGCGTAGACCAGCCCGAAGACCGTGCCCGTGACCAGTGCCGCCACCCCCGCCTGCGGAAACTGCGCCTGCAGCCAGCCCACCGGCAGCAGGATGCCGATGGCGATGACGGCCCCCGGCACGGCATAGCCCAGCGACAGCACCCGCGCTGCCGGCTGCAGCACCGGCCCGGCACGCCCGCGCAGGGCGAATCCCAGCGCCAGCGCCAGCGCCGTGGCCGACAGCGCCGCAATGCCCGCCAGGCGCAGGCTGGCCCAGCCCCATTCCAGGAACCGGCCCAGCGGCAGGCCGAAGTCGCTGGCCGTGGCTTCCTGCCACAGCATGCGCCCCAGCCACAGCACGGGCAGCACGAAGCCCAACAGCACGGGCAGCGCGCACAGCCCTACCGCCAGCCAGGCCGCGCGACCGTGCAGCAGCGCCGGCTGGGCCTCGCTGCCCTGGCGGTTGCCACCGCGGCTGCTGGCAAAGCGCAGCTTGCGCTGGGCCGCGCGCTCGGTGGCCAGCAGCAGCGCCACCACCAGCAGCAGCATCGACGCCAGCTGTGCCGCGGCGATGCGGTCGTTCATCACCAGCCAGGCCTTGTAGATGCCGGTGGAAAAAGTGGCCAGGCCGAAATAGGCGCCGACACCGTAGTCGGCCAGGGTCTCCATCAACGCCAGGGCGGTGCCGGCGGCAATCGCCGGCCGCGCCATCGGCAGGGCCACGACCAGCACGCGCCGGCGCAGCGGCGCGCCGAGCAGCCGCGCGGCTTCCATCATCTGCACCGCGCGTTCGGCCAGCGCCGTGCGCACCAGCAGGTAGACGTAGGGGTACAGGCACAGCACGAACAGGACCACGGCGCCCCAGGCGCTGCGCACGTCGGGCCAGAGTGCACCGCGCCAGCCGAAGCTCGCCCGCAGGCTGGTCTGCAGCGGGCCGCTGTACTGCAGGGCGTCGGTCCATGCGTAGGCCAGCACATACGCCGGCATCGCCAGCGGCAGCAGCAGCGCCCATTCGAAGACCCGCCGGCCGGGGAACTCGAACAGCGTCACCGCGGCCGCCAGGGCCGAGCCCAGCACCATCACGCCCAGCCCCACGCCGGCCGCCAGCAGCAGGCTCTGCCAGGCGTATTCGGGCAGGACGGTGGCCCACTGGTGCTGCAGCAACGCCCATGCAGCCGGGTCAATCGCCAGCCAGGCGCCCAGAACGCCCAGGACAGGCAGCGCCAGCAGCAGGCACAACAAGGTCAGCAGCAGGCGCACGGGTCGACGGATGAAACGAGGCAGGCGGCAGGATGGCCGGGCAGGCCGCCGGTCGGGCCTGGATCAGACAAGGTAATGCGAACAATCCGCATTCAGTTTGCAAGATTATGATTCAGGCATGTTCCTCGACCTGCAAGACGTGGGCGTTCAGTACGCCCGGTCCACGACCGGGCGCGCTGCCGTGGGCGGCGTGAGCCTCGGCCTGGAAGCCGGACAGATCGGCGCCCTGATCGGGCCTTCGGGCTGCGGCAAGACCAGCCTGCTGCGCGCCGTGGCCGGGCTCGAACGCTGCAGCGGCGGGCGCATCCTCATCGGTGACCAGGTGCTTTCCGACGCCGCCGCTGGCGTCCACCTGGCCCCTGAAGCCCGCCGCATCGGCATGGTCTTCCAGGACTACGCGCTGTTTCCGCACCTGAGCGTGGCCGACAACATCGCCTTCGGCCTGAGCGCCCTGCCCCGCGCCCAGCGCGAGCTGCGTGTCGGGCAGGTGCTCGATCTGGTGGGTCTGGCGCACGCGGCGAAGCGCGCACCCCACCAGCTGTCGGGCGGCCAGCAGCAGCGCGTGGCGCTGGCACGGGCCCTGGCACCGCAGCCGCGGCTGCTGCTGCTGGACGAGCCGTTTTCCAGCCTCGACGTCGACCTGCGCGAACGCCTGGCCCAGGAAATCCGCGTCATCCTGAAGGAAAGCGGTACCACCGCGTTGCTCGTCACGCACGACCAGTTCGAGGCCTTCGCCGTGGGCGACACCATCGGCGTGATGAACCACGGCCAGCTCGAGCAATGGGACGACGCCTACACGCTGTACCACCGGCCGGTGTCGCGCTTCGTCGCCGAATTCATCGGCCACGGCGTGTTCGCCCCGGCCCAGATCGTCACCTGCGCCCACGGCGCCTGCGTGCAGACGCCGCTGGGCGAGATCCACGACGTGGCGGGCGCCCCGGGCGCACCGCTGCCCGGCAACCTGCCGCTGGGCGACTGCGACGTGCTGCTGCGCGCCGACGACATCGTCCACGACGACGCCAGCCCGATCCGCGCCCTGATCGAACGCAAGGCCTTCCGCGGTTCGGAATTCCTGCTGACCTTGCGCCTGCAGACCGGCGAACGGGTCATGGCGCACGTGCCTTCGCACCACGACCACCATGTCGGCGAATGGATCGGCATCCGCGCCGAGGTCGACCATGTCGTGACTTTCCCCCGCCTGCGCAGCGCGGCCTGAGGGATTAACACCTGAAGACGGGTGCAACTTTCCAGGCTGCGCCAGCACCAAGTTCCATGCCAGTCCTATACTGGAACGGCACGTGAACGCCCGGCTGCGCCGGGTCTGTTGCTTCGAAAGGCGAGTCCGACATGGGTGGCAAATTCAAGGTAGCTGGTTTGTTGATGGCCGGCGCAGTCGCCGGGGCGCTGACCACCATGCAGCTCACGGCGGTGGCCCGCAGCTCGCTGGCGCCGCTGCCGCTGGAAGAACTGCAGCAGCTCGCCGCCGTGTTCGGCATGGTCAAGAGCGAATACGTCGAACCCGTCGACGAGAAGAAGCTCATCTCTGACGCCATCGGCGGCATGGTGGCCGGGCTCGACCCGCACTCGCAATACTTCGACAAGAAGAGCTTCAAGGAATTCCGCGAAGGCACCACCGGCAAGTTCGTCGGCATCGGCATCGAAATGAGCATGGAAGACGGCCTGGTCAAGGTCGTCTCGCCCATCGAAGGCTCGCCGGCCTTCCGCGCCGGGCTGAAGTCGGGCGACCTGATCACCCGCATCGACGACACGGCGGTCAAGGGCCTCAGCGTCGACCAGGCCGTCAAGCGCATGCGCGGCGAACCCGCCACGAAGGTTCAGCTCACCGTCTTCCGCAAGGCCGAGAGCCGCAGCTTCCCGGTCACCATCGTGCGCGAGGAAATCCGCATGCAGAGCGTGCGGGCGAAGATGATCGAGCCCGGTTACGGCTGGATCCGCATCAGCCTGTTCCAGGAAAGCACGGTGGCCGACTTCGTGAAGAAGGCCGAAGAGCTGTACAAGCAGGACCCCAACCTGAAGGGCCTCGTGCTGGACCTGCGCAACGACCCGGGCGGCCTGCTCGACGGCGCGGTGGCGGTGTCGGCGGCCTTCCTGCCCAGCGACGTGGTCGTGGTGTCCACGAACGGCCAGGTGGCCGATTCGCGCGCCACCTACAAGGCCAGCCCCGAGTTCTACGCCCGCCGCGGCGGCGACCCGCTGCGCAGCCTGCCGGCCGCGCTGAAGCAGGTGCCGCTGGTGGTGTTGGTCAACGAAGGCTCGGCTTCGGCCAGCGAGATCGTGGCCGGCGCGCTGCAGGACCACAAGCGCGCCACCATCATGGGCGCGCAGACCTTCGGCAAGGGCTCGGTGCAGACGGTGCGTCCGCTGTCGGCCGAAACCGCCCTGAAGATCACCACCGCGCGCTACTACACGCCGAACGGCCGCAGCATCCAGGCCACCGGCATCGTGCCCGACGTCTGGCTCGACGAGACCGCCGACGGCAATGTCTTTGCCGCCCTGCGCATGCGCGAGGCCGACCTGGAGAAACACCTGCAGGGTGCCGACGAGAAGAAGGGCACGCCCGAGGACAAGGCCAGGGACAAGGCGCGCGAGGACGCCCGCGCCAAGCTCGAGGAACAGATGGCCAAGACCAAGGAACCGCCCAAGCCGCTGCCCGAGTTCGGCACCGTGGAGGACTTCCCGCTGATGCAGGCCCTGAACCAGCTCCGTGGCCAGCCGGTGATGGTGAGCAAGACCGCCAGCGAACGCAAGGCGGAAGCCCCGGCCGCCAAGTAGGCGGGCCAGGCACGGCAGGCAAACCCGCCCCCCGGCGGGTTTGTCGTTTGTGAAGCCCATTCGACGATGACCGACGACCAACTGCTGCGCTATGCCCGCCATCTGCTGCTGGACGGCCTGGGCGTCGAGGGCCAGCGTGCCTTGCTGGCCGCGCATGCCCTGGTCATCGGCGCCGGCGGCCTGGGCTCACCGGTGGCCTTGTACCTGGGCAGCGCCGGGGTCGGCCGCATCACCGTGGTCGACGACGACCTCGTCGACCTGGGCAACCTGCAGCGCCAGATTGCCCACAACCTGTCGCGCCTGGGCCAGCCCAAGGCCGGCTCGGTGCGCGCCAGCATTGCGGCCATCAACCCCGACGTGCAGGTGAACGCCGTCGTGCGGCGGGCCGATGCGCAGTGGCTCGACGAATGGGTGCCCCAGGCCAGCATCGTGCTGGACTGCAGCGACAACTTCAGCACCCGCCACGCCGTCAACGCCGCCTGTGTGCGCCACCGCAAGCCGCTGGTCTGGGGTGCGGCCATCGGCTGGGACGCGCAGCTGTCCGTGGTCGAGCCAGGGCGTGCCGACAGCCCCTGCTACGCCTGCCTCTTCCCGCCGGATTCGGCCCACACCGACGAGGCCTGCGCCACCATGGGCGTGCTCGCGCCCCTGGTGGGCGTGGTCGGCAGCCTGCAGGCGGCGGAAGCCATCAAGCTGTTGGCGGGCACAGGGTCGTCGCTTGCCGGTCACCTGCTGATGTTGGGGGCACGTCAACTGGGTTTCGACCGCATCCAGGTCGCCAGGCTGCCCGGCTGCAGCGTCTGCGGCAACCCGCCAGCAGGCCGGCCCAACACGATTCAGAACTGAAAACAACCGCATGACCGCAACCACTCCCCCGCTCACCGCCCGCAACTTTCCCAGTGCCGAAGAAGAAGCCAAGCTGACCGACCCGTCGCGCTACGGCGGCCCGGAAAGCGCCTACCGCCTGGCCTTCGCCGACAACGACTTCCTGCTGCGCGAGGAACTGCGCCCGGTGCGCATGCAGCTCGAATTGCTCAAGCCCGAGCTGATCCAGCGCGAGCTGGGCATCGAGTCGACCATCGTCATCTTCGGCAGTGCCCGCATCCTGCCGGCCGACGTGGCCCAGGCCCAGCTGGCCGCCGCCGCACCCGAGCAGCGCGCACGTGCCGAAACGGCCGTGGCCATGAGCCGCTTCTACGAAGAGGCCCGCCGCTTCTCGGCCCTGGTGGCCGAACGCTCGCGCGACCTGAAGACGCCGATCTACGTCGTCACCGGCGGCGGCCCCGGCATCATG
Source organism: Burkholderiales bacterium (assembly GCA_031411875.1). GTDB lineage: Bacteria > Pseudomonadota > Gammaproteobacteria > Burkholderiales > Burkholderiaceae_C > Rubrivivax. The sequence goes on from JANOBX010000245.1 coordinate 45,100, forward strand.
GAAGCCGGCAACCGCGGCAGCTTCGAAGTGGGTGGCAAGAGCATTGGTCTGAACATCGTGCTGCCGCACGAACAGGCGCCCAACCCCTACATCACGCCCGAGCTCTGCTTCCAGTTCCACTATTTCGCGCTGCGCAAGATGCACTTCCTGATGCGCAGCATCGCCCTGGTGTGTTTCCCGGGCGGCTTCGGCACGCTCGACGAGCTGTTCGAAACCATGACCCTGGTGCAGACCGGCAAGAGCCGGCAGCGCCCCATCCTGCTGTTCGGCCGCGCGTTCTGGGAAAAGCTCGTCAACTTCCAGCACCTCGTCGACACCGGCATGATCAGCCCGGGCGACCTGGGCCTGTTCCGCTTCGTCGAAACCGCCGAGGAAGCCTGGGACGCGCTGGCCGCGCACTACGGCAGCGAACTCCATCCCGCCACCTGAGGAATGCCCCCGGCCATGAACCGCGACATCAGCCTGATCGGCGCGCCCACCGACATCGGCGCCGGCGCCCGCGGCGCCAGCATGGGCCCCGAAGCCCTGCGCGTGGCCAACCTGCAGAGCACGCTCGAAAGCCACGGCTTGCAGGTGCTGGACCGCGGCAACCTCAGCGGCCCGGCGAACCCCTGGCAGCCCCCGGTGGACGGCTACCGCCACCTGGCCGAAGTGACGGCCTGGAACCAGTCGGTCCACGAGGCCATGTTCGCCGAACTGCAGCAGGGCCGGCTGCCCATCCTGCTGGGCGGCGACCATTGCCTGGGCATCGGCAGCATCAGCGCCGTCGCCCGCCATTGCCGCAGCACCGGCAAGAAGCTGCGCATCCTGTGGCTCGACGCGCATGCCGACTTCAACACCCAGGTGCTCACGCCCAGCGGCAACATCCACGGCATGCCGGTGGCCTGCCTGTGCGGGCACGGCCCGCGCGAGCTCGTGGAGATCGGCGGCCAGGTGCCGGCCATCAACCCGAAATGGGTGCGCCAGATCGGCATCCGCAGCGTCGACGCGGGTGAAAAGCGTTTCGTGCACGAAGCCGGGCTGGAGGTCTTCGACATGCGCTACATCGACGAGATGGGCATGCGCCACACCATGGAGCTCGCCCTGGCCACGCTGGACGAGAACACCCACCTGCACGTCAGCTTCGACGTCGACTTCCTCGACGCCGAGATCGCCCCGGGCGTGGGCACCACCGTGCCCGGCGGACCCACCTACCGCGAAGCCCAGCTGTGCATGGAGATGATCGCCGACACCGGGCGCCTGGCCAGCCTGGACGTGATGGAGCTCAACCCCGCGCTGGATGTGCGCAACAAGACCGCGATGCTCGCAGTGGACTTGATCGAAAGCCTGTTCGGCAAGAGCACGCTGATGCGCGACCGGCGCTAGTTCGTACCCCACGGCCCGCCCTGCTCCCCCACCGATGAACCGACCGCTGCTGATCGGCATTTCCGCCCGCATCCACCACCCCGACGCACCCGGCATGAACCTGGGCGGTGTCTACACCAAGACGCTGCATTACCTGGAGCAGTCGGTGGCCCACTGGGTGCTGTCGGGGCATGCCATGGCGGTGATGGTGCCGGCGGTGACGCAGGACAGCCTGGTGCTGCGCAGCGACCTCAACCTGCACGACTACGCCGCCACCCTGGACGGCTTGGTGCTGCAGGGCGGCAACGACGTCGCGCCAGAACACTACGGCGAAACCCCCGAGCACCCCGACTGGGCCGGCGACCCGGTGCGCGACCGCTACGAAATGGAACTGGTGCAGGCCTTCGTCGACGCCGGCAAGCCGGTGTTCGGCGTCTGCCGCGGGCTGCAGCTGCTGAACGTGATGTTCGGCGGCAGCCTGTACCAGGACATCCCGACCCAGCAACCGCTGGCGCTGCCGCACCGCGAGGCCGGGCGCTACGAGCAGCACTTCCATGCCATCGAGATCGTGCCCGGCACACGGCTGGCAGCGCTGTACCCGAAGGTGCGCCGCGCCGTCACCAACAGCATCCACCACCAGGGCATCAAGGACCTGGCCCCCGGCTTCGAGGTCGAAGCCCGCTGCCCCGACGACGGCCTGATCGAAGCCATCCGCCGCCGCCCCGACCAGGGCCCCGGCTACGTGGCCGCGGTGCAATGGCACCCCGAATTCCACCTGCCGGGCAGCCCCGACACCTTCGACGACCGCGCCATGCTCGACGACTTCCTGGCCGCCGCCCGGGCGGCTAGGGACAGGGGCCGTTGCGACGCCTGAAGTCCTTCGGCATCTCGGCGTTGCCCGCGGCATGGAAGCCGCGGCGCAGCGCCCGGGCCATGCGTTCTTCCTTCACCAGCGGGCCCGTGTCGTGGCGAAAGCGCAGGCTCCAGGCCTGGCCCTCCTCGACCTGACGGCGGCTCAGGTCGACGCCGTCCAGCGCCACCGAGGTCAGCAGGCTGCCCGACGGGCCGGGTGTGCCGCCCCCCACCTGCACGTTCTTGCCCAGGGCCACGTCGACCAGCGACTGCTTGGCTTCCGGGCCGCCAGGCTGACAGGCCTCCGGCGGGTCGATGTGGCGCAGACGCACGGTCTGCTCTGACTTGTCGGCCAGGCGCACCACCAGCGTTGCACCGTCGACGACCCGAACCACCCGGCCCTCGAAGGCCGGCACCGCCCTGGCCTTCTGTGCCGCCGCGGGCAGGCTCAGGGCCAGCAGGCACAGGCACAGCAGGAACGACGTCAGAAGGTGATTCATGGCGAACGTGGCGTGGTGGCGGGCAAGGGCGATGATGCCAAAGCCTTCGGCCTGCGACGTCGCGGCGGGGCCACCGGTTCCACCAGCGCAGCTTCGGCGTCGGCCAGCAGCCGGTCCAGCCGGTCCTTCAGCTTTTCCGTCGTCAGCTGTTCGCGCAGCCGCTCCACCATCAAGGGCAGGCTGAAGGGGCTGGGGGCACTCAGCGTCACCAGGTCCAGTGGCAGCGCCGCCAGGCTTTGCAGGGTCTGGCCCAGGCGCTGCAGGTCCAGCTCCTGCGACAGCACCTCGTTTTCGGCCTGCCCGAGCAGGCGGTTGCCGCTGTCGTACTTTCGGAAGACCTCGAAGAACAGGCTGGACGACGCCTGCAGCTGGCGCATGCTTTTCGGCGCGCCCGGGTAGCCGCTGAACACCAGCCCGGCCACGCGCGCAATCTCGCGGAAGCGCCGCTGCGCCAGGGCACCGGAATTCAGGCTGGCCATCACGTCGGCCAGCAGGTTGCTGCTCTGGAACAGTGCGCCCTGCGTCACCGCGCTCAGCGCCGGCGGCTTGGCCGCCAGGATTTCCAGCCCGTAGTCGTTGACGCTGAGCGAGAAGCTGTTCGCCTCGGCCTGGGCCAGCCGCCAGGCCAGCAGCTGCGCCAGGCCGATGTGCACGTTGCGCCCGGCAAAGGGATACATGAACAGATGGTGGCCTTCGCGCGACTCGAAGCGCTCCACCAGCAGCCGGCCCAGCCGCGGCAGCTGCGAGATGCGCGCCTGCGCCGTCAGCATCGGCAGCGCAGCCTGCATCTCGGGGCCTCCGAACTGGCCGTTGGCGGCGTCGTTCAGCAGGGCCTGCACGGCCTCGCCCAGTTCGCTGGACAGCGGCATCTTGCTGCCGGCCCAGCTGGGCACCACACCCTTGGCCTTGGTGGCGCGCTTCACGTAGGCCACCATGTCCTGCGAACGCACGAACTCCAGCAGCCGGCCGGCGAAGACGAAGCAGTCGCCGGCCTTCAGCCGGCCGATGAAGCCTTCCTCGATCGTGCCCAGCGAACCCCCACCGCCGCCACCGGCCTGGCTCCACCACTTCACCTGCATCGCCGCGTCGCTGACGATGGTGCCCACGCTCATGCGGTGGCGCTTGGCAATGCCGCGGTCGGGCACGCGCCAGACACCGTCGACCCTCTGCACGCGGTGGTATTCGGGGTAGGCGTGCAGGCTGTCGCCGCCGCGTTCGACGAAGGCCAGCGCCCAGTCGAATTCCTCGCGCGACAGCGAGGCATAGGAAGGCGCCTCGCGCACTTCCTCGAACAGGGCGTCGGCCTCGAAGCCACCGCCCAGGGCCACCGTCACCAGATGCTGCACGAGCACGTCGAGTGGCTTGTCGGGCGCAAAGCGTGGCTCCACCTTGCCCGCCAGTGCCGCACCGCGCGCGGCCGCGGCTTCCACCAGCTCCAGCGTGTTCGTGGGCACCAGGGTCACGCGGCTGGGGCGGCCGGGCGCGTGGCCGCTGCGGCCGGCGCGCTGCAGGAGCCGCGCCACGCCCTTGGCACTGCCGATCTGCAGCACACGTTCAACCGGCAGGAAGTCCACGCCCAGGTCCAGCGACGAGGTCGCCACCACGGCCTTCAGGCGGCCTTCCTTCAGGCCCAGCTCGACCCATTCGCGGGTGCTCTTGTCGATGCTGCCGTGGTGCAGCGCGACCACGCCGGCCCAGTCGGGCCGCGCCCGCAGCAGCAGCTGATACCAGATCTCGGCCTGGCTGCGGGTGTTGGTGAAGACCAGGGTGGTGCTGCTGCGCTCGATCTCGTCGACCACCGGCTGCTGCATCTGCGCGCCGAGGTGGCCGCCCCAGCTGAAGCGGCCGGGGTCGGCGGGCAGCAGGGTGTCGATGATCAGGTTCTTCGGTGTCCGGCCTTGCACCAGCCGGGCCGGGCCGGGGCCGACCAGGGCGTGCATGGCGTCGCCCAGATTGCCCAGCGTGGCGCTCAGCCCCCAGACGACCAGGCCCGGGTTGAAGCGGCGAAGACGTGCGATCGCCAGCTGGATCTGCACGCCGCGCTTGTTGCCGATGGCCTCGTGCCATTCGTCGACGATGACGGTGTGCACGCCGGCCAGTTCCTGCGGCGCGTTCTCGCGCGTGAGCATCAGGCTCAGCGATTCGGGCGTGGTCACCAGCGCGCTGGGCCAGCGGCGGTCCTGCCGGGCCCGTTCTGCGCTGGGGGTGTCGCCGGTGCGCATGCCCACGGTCCAGCCGGGCTGCAAGTCGGCCAGGGGCTGCTGCAAGGCGCGCGTGGTGTCGGCGGCCAGCGCGCGCATGGGCGTCAGCCACAGCACCTGCAGGCTCTGCTGCGCCGGCGGCCTGACCTGCCCGCGCAACAGGGCGCCCATCCACACCGCGAAGGTCTTGCCGCTGCCGGTGGTGGCGTGCAGCAGGCCGCTGTCGCCCGCCTGCATCGCGGTCCAGCATTCGCGCTGGAAGTCGAATGGCTGCCAGCCGCGCGCCGCGAACCAGTCGTCGGGCGATGGGCGCTGGCGTTCAGGCACTCGTGATCCAGCCTTCGATGGGGTCCATCTCGAGAGGCAGTCCGTAGCGCGGCTGCAGGCTGGCCCAGGCCGCCTGCACCAGGCAGAGCGCGGCGTCCAGGCGGTCGCCGCTGGCGTCGTCGACCAGGGCCTCGCGCTGTGCGTGCGTGAGCTTCAGCCGCAGGCCCAGCCGGGTGCGCCCTTGCTCGAGCGCATCGACGATGTCCTTGCGCGCGATGAGCCGGTCGGGTTCGGTGCTGTTCTTGTACGAACGGCGCGCGGCCAGTTCATGCGCCAGCAGGCCGGGGTAAGCCTCGACCGCGATGCGCGTGGTGTCGCCGTTGTGCAGCCCGGGCACGTGCACGCCGGCCTGCAGCAGGCGCGAGAAGCCTTCGAAGTACATGAAGCCCACCGGCACATACCGTGTCTGCAGCGGGCTCGTGCTGCTGATGCCGGGCATGGCGCCGTCGGTGGCGCGGTGGATCAGCCGCCGGCCTGCCGGCCGGCCGTTGCCCCAGGTGTCGACGAGCGCGCGGAAGTCCATGCGCGTGGCGCAGCGGCGCAGCAGTTCCTGCACCACCGCTTCGGCGCTGTTGCCCAGCGCCTGCGATTCGACGAACTCGCGCGGGAGGCCGAAAGGGAAGTCGAAGGCACCCAGCCACGGGCCGGGCTCGGTGAGCAAGGCTTCGAACCCGGCCAGGGTGGGCAGGGCGTCGAGCCGGTCCAGGCGCAGCAGCGCGCCCGCGAGATGGCCGCGTGCCACGGTAACGGGTTTCTTGCGCGACGGTGCGCAGGTGAAGTCGACGCCGAGCACGGCCGTCGGAGGGGAGGTTGTCATCCACCCATTGTGGCGAGCAGCGCAACTCCCGTGGCAATGCAGGCTGCTCCGATCAGCCTCAGGCCGCGGTCGGTCTCGCCCAGCAGCCGGCCGCCGAGCGCGGCGGCGAACAGCATCGACATCTCGCGTGCTGGCGCCACGTGCGACAGCGGCGCCTGCTGCATCGCATACAGCACCAGGATGTAGGCCAGCGGGCTGATGGCCGCCACCACCAGCGCGTGGCGCCACTGCGCGCGAAAGGCGGCGCGAAAGCCGGGCACGTCGCGCCACAGCAGCGGCAGCATCATCGGCACGCGCAGCAGGTTGCACACGTAGTCGAAGATCACCGGGCCCATCAGCGCCGCCTTGATGGCGTAACCGTCGATCACGGTGTAGCAGGCGATCAACGCACCCGTCAGCAGACCCCAGCGCAGGCCGGCCAGCACCCGCAGACGTTGCGCCGGGTCATGGCTGTGACGCCACAGCGCCGGCCCGCCGGCGATGAAGAAAACACCGCTGCAGACCATCAACACCCCCAGCGCCGTGCCCCAGCCACCAGGCTCGCCCAGCAGCAGCACCGCGCCCAGTGCCGACAGCAGCGGCGCGCTGCCCCGCGCCACGGGGTAGACCACCGTCAGGTCCGCGGCACGGTAGCCGGCCAGCAGCGCGTGGTAGTACAGCAGGTGCACGAAGGCACTGGCGGTCACCAGGCCCCACTGCAGCGCCGTCCAGCGGGGAACTTCCTCCCAGCCAAACCACAGGCCGGCAGGCAACCACAGCACGCAGACCATCAGCCCCGAAGTCAGGGCGAAGTGGTGGTTGCCACCGGCATGCTTGGCCGCGATGTTCCACAACGCATGCAGGAAGGCAGCAAGGACGACGAGCGCCAGCGCGGACAGGGGCATCCGGGGATTTCACCCCGAAAACACCCCGGCTAAAGTCTCGCGCATGACAAACAACCCCATCCTCGTCGAAGTGCTTCGCGGCAGCGAAGTCGAAAGCCTGCACCGCGGCGCCCTGGCCGTGGTCGACGCCGACGGCGTGCTGCACACCGCGCTGGGCGACATCGAACGGCCCATCTTCCCGCGCAGCGCGGTCAAGCTGCTGCAGGCGCTGCCGCTGGTGGAAAGCGGCGCCGCCGAACGCTTCGGCCTGAGTGACGAAGAACTGGCGCTGGCCTGCGCTTCCCATGGCGGCGAGGCGCAGCATGTGCGCACGGCGGCCAGCATGCTGGCCAAGGCTGGGGTGGACGTGCAGGCACTGGAATGCGGCGCGCACTGGCCCTACTACGACGGGGCGATCAAGGCCATGGCCGCGGCCGGCGAGGCGCCTTCGGCGCTGCACAACAACTGCTCGGGCAAGCATGCCGGCTTCGTCTGCCTGGGCTGCCTGATGGCCGACGACCAGGACCGCCGCGCCTTCCTCTCGGGCTATGTCAAGCCCGGCCACCCGGTGATGCGCGAGGTGACGGCCTCGCTGCAGTCCAGCACCGGCTGGAACCTGGCCACCACCCCCGTGGGCACCGACGGCTGCAGCATTCCCACCTACGCGATCCCGCTTCGCCACCTGGCCCACGCCTTTGCCCGAACCGGCACCGGCACCGGCCTGCGCCCGGGCCAGGCCGCCGCAGCCAAGCGACTGCGTGAAGCCGTCGCCCGCGCCCCGGACATGGTGGCCGGCACGGGGCGCTTCGACAGCCGCGTGATGGCGCACTTCAGGGAGCGTGTCTTCTGCAAGGTTGGCGCCGAAGGCGTTTACTGCGCCGCCCTGCCCGAACTGGGGCTGGGCGTGGCTGTCAAGATGGACGACGGCAACACCGCACGCGCCTGCGAAGTGGTGATGGCGGGCCTGATCGAAGCCTTGCTGCCACTGGACGAGTCCGACCGGGCGTTCATGGCGAGCTTCAGCCACTTGACGCTGAAGAACTGGAACGGCATTGAAGTGGGTCGACTGCAGCCTGCCGAGGCCCTTCGATCGCTGCGGGATTGAGGCGGGGCGGGGCTCACCGACGACCGGTCGATGTCAGCCAGCGGCCCGTTGCGGACGGTCGCTTTCGCGTGCCAGCTTGGTCCCTCAGCAAAGGCGGGCTGGGGCTGGCTGTGGCGCTTAGCTTCGGCGGCCTCCGCTAACGCTCCGGCTCCCCTGCGGTGCTCGGTCCCGCGGCCCCATCGCGGAACTCACTTCGCTCGCTGCGCTCGCTGCGTTCAATCACCCGCGATGAGTCAGAGGTGGAGTCGCGCTTCGCGCGAGGGCCGCGGGCCCTGTGCTCC
>JANOBX010000246.1:0-12680 GCA_031411875.1 Burkholderiales bacterium
GCGCGCCGCGGTGGGGGGGGGGGGGGTAGCGCGGGGGGGCCCCGGCACCTACGACACGGTGGCCCCCGCCCCGGGTCTGGGGCCCTAGCCACCTCCCCGGCCGCGGGCGGGGGACATGAGCGGAAGGGGCCACCCGGCTCGCCCAGCCCTAGGGACCAAGCCGGAGTGCAACGTCCGCAAAGGGCCGCAAGCACCCGCAGGGCTGAACGGGCAACGCCTACACCGCCCCTGCCCTTCGCAGGGTTTCGAGCACAGGCCGCTGCAGCACCTCGCGCAGTCCCCACCAGCCTGCGGCCAGTGCCAGCAGCGCGCCGGCCAAGGCGCCGGCCAGCGGCACCCAGGGCGCCGGGGCCCAGGCGAATTCGAAGGCGTAGCGGGCCAGGGCCCAGCCCACCGCCATCGCGGCCAGCGAGGCCAGGAAACCTGCCAGCGCGCCGACGCCCAGCAGTTCGGTGCGCTGCACATGGGCCAGCAGGCGTGAACTGGCGCCCATCGCACGCATGATGGCGAATTCGCGTGAACGTGCCTCGCGCGTGGCGGTGATGGCCGCGAACAGCACCACCAGGCCGGCGAGCAGCGTGAACCCGAACAGGAATTCCACAGCGCGGATCACCTGGTCCAGCACGCGCTGCACCTGCGCCACGGAAGCCGAGATGTCGACGTTGGTGATGTTCGGAAATGCCCGCGAGAGCTGGTTGTCGAAGCCCGGCGTGACGGGCGCCTTGAACGCGCTGATGTAGCTGATGGGCACGTCGGCCATCTCCGCCTGCGTGAACAGCACGAAGAAGTTGACGCGCATCGAGCCCCAGTCGACCTTGCGCAGGCTGTTGATGCGTCCGCTGTGCTGCGTGCCCGCGATCTCGAAGGTGAGGGTGTCGCCCAGCTTCAGACCGAGCTGCCGGGCCAGGCCTTCCTCGACCGACAGGCCGTCGGCCGCCGCCGTCCACTGCCCGGCCACGATCTCGTTGTGCGGCGGGTGGGTGGCGCTGTGGCTCAGGTTGAACTCGCGTTCGGCCATGCGGCTGGAGCGTTCGTCGCCGAAGCTCTGCGCCGTGACCGGCCGTTCGTTGATCGCCACCAGGCGGCCGCGGATCATCGGATACCAGTCGTAGGACTTCACGCCTGCGCCTTCGAGCTGGGCCTTGAACGCCTCGCCCTGGTCGGGCTGCAGGTTGATGACGAAGCGGTTCGGCGCGTCGGGCGGCGTGGCCTGGCGCCAGCTGCTGATGAGGTCGGTGCGCAGCAACACCAGCAGCACCAGCGCCAGCAGGCCCACCGACAGCGCAGACACCTGCAGCACGGCAAACGCCGGCCGGGCGGCAATCTGCCGCGTGGCCAGCACCAGCCAGCGGGGTGCACTGGCACCGAAGGTCCACCAGCGCGGCGTGCCCGCCTCCGGCACTGCGCTGCGCAGCAGCCGCACCGCCAGCCAGGCCAGCACCGCGAACATCGCCACCGCCACGGCAAAGCCGCCCACGGCGATGGCGCCCAGCTTCAGATCGCTCGACACCGCCATCAACAGCGCCACGAAGCCCAGCGTGCCCGCCGCCAGCACGCCGGCCGAGGCCGCCTTCACGCCACCCACGTCACGCCGGATCACGCGCAGCGGTGGCACGCGCGACAACTGCAGCACCGGCGGCAGGCCGAAGCCCAGCAGCAGCGTCAGACCCACGCCCAGGCCGAACAGCGCCGGCCAGACACCTGGCGCGGGCAGCTCCGCCTGCACCAGCCCGGCGAGCAGGGCGACGAAGCCGAAATGCACCGCGAAGCCGATGGCCACGCCCGCGGCGCTGGCCAGCAGGCCGACCCAGGCGAATTCCAGCGTGTAGGCGCCAGCGATGCGGCCCTGCGACAGGCCCAGCACGCGCAACATCGCGCAGTCGTCCAGGTGGCGCTGGGCAAATTCGCGCGCGGCAATGCCCACGGCCACGGCCGAGAGCAGCGCCGCCAGCAGCGCCACCAGGTTCAGGAACTTCTCGGCGCGGCCCAGGGCCTGCTGCATTTCCGGCCGGCCGCTGTCCAGGGATTCGACGCTGGTGCCGCGCAGCGGCACGTTCTTGATGCGGTCTTCGGTGAAGCGGACGAATTCGCGCACACGATCGTCGCCGCGTGCAGCGCTCAGGCCCTCGGGCGCGACCACCGCCAGGCGATAGTTCAGCCGGCTGGCCGGCTGCACCAGGTTGGTGGCGGCCAGGTCGGCCTGGGCCAGCATGACGCGCGGCGCGAAGCTCATGAAGCCGGCACCGCGGTCGGGCTCGGTGACGATGATGCGGGTGAGCTTGAGCGTGCTGTCGCCCAGCAGCAGCGGGTCGCCCAGCTTCAGCTGCAGCGCATCGAGCAGCGCGGCGTCGGCCCAGACCTGGCCCGGTTCGGGCGCCGCGGCCACGGTCTCGACAGGGCCCTCGGGGGCACTGCGCAGTTGCAGCTTGCCGCGCAACGGGTAGCCCGGGGTCACCGCCTTCACGGCCACGAGCCGGGTGGCGCCGCCCTGCTCGTCGCGCGCACGCGCCATGCTCGGGAAGCCCACGCTCTGGGCCGTGCGCAGCCCCAGGGCCTGGGCCTGGGCGATCAGCTCGGGCGGTGTGGGCTTGTCGCTGCCGACGATGGCGTCGCCGCCCAGCAGCTGGCGGGCGTCGCGCTGCAGGCCGTTGTTCAGGCGGTCGGCGAAAAAGCCCACGGCGGTGAGCGCGGCCACGGCCAGCATCACGGCCACGGCGAGAAGACGCAGTTCGCCGGCGCGGAAGTCGCGCAGGGTCTGGCGCCAGGCCAGGCCGACGACGGAAGGGGGACGCAAGGTGCTCATCCGCCGAAGGTAACCCATCGCGCGGCGATCGCTGCGTGCAGGGGGCTTGAACGATGGCAAGGCCATGCGGTGCTTCAATGACGGGATGAAAACGCTGCCCAGCTTCTACCTGTCCCACGGTTCGCCCATGACCGCACTGGAGCCGCGCGAAGCCGGCGCCTTCATGCAGGCGCTCGGGGCCGCCATCGAAGCCGAGTTCGGCCGACCGAAGGCCATCGTCATCGCCTCGGCACACACGCTGACGCGGGAGCCGGCGCTGCTGGCCGCAGCCCGGCACGAAGCCGTCTACGACTTCGGCGGCTTCGACCCCAGGCTGCGCACCCTGCGCTACGACGCACCCGGCTCGCCTGCCCTGGCCGCACGTGTGGCCGGCCTGCTGCAGCGCGCCGGGCAGCCGGTGCATCTGCTGCGCGAAGGCGGGCTCGACCACGGCATCTGGACCCCGATGCGTTACCTGTTCCCGCGCGCCGACATCCCGGTGCTGCCGCTGGGATGGCCCCCCACCTGGCCGGCGGCCCGGCTCTGGGGCCTGGGCCAGGCGCTGGCGCCGCTGGCCGACGAAGGCGTGCTGGTGCTGGGCAGCGGCAGCATCACCCACAACCTGCAAAGAGTGTTCGCCGGCAGCGGCATGGTGGCCATCGACACGCCGGCCACGCACGAAAGCACCGCCTTCCGGGACTGGTTCGCCCAGCGCAGCGCCGCCGCCGACTGGCCGGCCTTGCTGGACTGGGAAGCGGGCGCTCCCCACGCCCGGCTGATGCACCCCAGCAGCGAGCATCTGCTGCCGTTCTTCATCGCTGCCGGGGTGGGGGGTACCGGCCCGGGCGCGCGTCTGCATGCCAGCCTGACGTTCGGCGACCTGGGCATGGACGCGTACGCCTTCGGCGCCTGGGGGCAGACGCCGCCGACGTTTGGTCCGGGCGCAGCGGTCGCGCAGAATTCGGGCCCGACCCACGCCTGAACCACACCATGCACATCGCCATCTGGATCATCACCTTGCTCGTGCTCGGCCTGTGGACGCTGCTGGCCTGGGGCACGGCCGCCGTGCTCGGCGCCGACCCGTCCTGGGCCGGCGACTTGCGCCCACTGCTCGACCAGATTCCTTTTTCCGGCGTGCTCGACCTCTGGGTGCCCGGCTGGCAGGCCATGGCCCACACCATGCTCGATCTGACGCAGACCACGCTGGGCTGGCTGGGCACCCATGCCGGCTGGGTGGTGTGGCTGGTGTGGGGTGGCGGTGCGCTGCTGCTCGTGGCGGGCGCGGCCGTTCTCAGCCTGATCGTGGTCCTGGTGAAGAAGGCCACCCGGTCCACACCCATGCCGCCCGTCGGCCCCGGGGCCCCGCCCGGCGCGAAGGCCTAGCGAGCGCCAGGCAGCGCCCCCCCGACTCGGCGGGCGCCGCCGATGGCCAGTGGGTGTCGACGCTGGCGCTGGGATACATTTTCGTTACACCGGCCTGGCGTTAGACCTCCACTCGCAGGCCGTTGCGCAGCCCCTGCGACGATGGCACCTTTGCCGCTTCGCGCCTTCGTGCAACAGCCGACATGAGATTTGCAGCCCACCGCGGTTTCACATTGATCGAGGTGATGATCACGATCGCCATCGTCGCCATCCTGGCGTCGATCGCCTTGCCCGCATATGGTGACTACGTCCAACGTGGCCGGGTGCCACCGGCGCTGGACGGCTTGAGCAGCTTCGCCACACGCATGGAGCAGCGCTTTCAGGACGTGGGCAGTTACGCCACCAACCTGGGCGCCTGCGCCGTGGCGGTGCCCGTGACTGCCAACTTCAGCATCACCTGCGCCATCAACGACGCCAACGGCCAGGGGTTCACCGCCACCGCCACCGGCCAGGGCATGATGGCCGGCTACGCCTACACCATCAACCATCAGGGTGTGCGCCGGACGACCAGCCACCCCAAGGGCACGCCGATTGACCCCTGCTGGACCACCCGGGGTGCCACATGCGAGAACTGAAGCGCGGCCTGACCCTGGTCGAACTGCTCATCGCCCTCGCGATCGCGGCCATCCTGGCGCTGTCGGCAACCCCCTTCCTGGGCGACTACATCGCCAACTCGCGCCTGCGCGAAGCCGGCAACATGCTGCTCGCGCAGACCCTGCTGGCGCAGAGCGAGGCACGCTCGCGCAACCAGCCGATGCGCCTGCGCGTGGTGGGCAACCGCATCCGCACCCTGGACATCTCGGCCGGCGGCGACGGCGTGCTGCTGCGTGAGCTGACGCTGGCCGCACCCCTGGCCTCCAGCGCCGACACCCTCATCGACTTCGGCAGCGACGGCAGGCTGCGCCCCCTGAACCCGGGCGGCCCCGTGCCCGACGTGGTCGCCGTGAACCTCGTGCTGACCGGTTCGAGCTGCAGTGCCGACCGACGCTGCCCCGGGCTGCGCGTCGAATCAGGCGGTGCCATCCGACTGTGCGGCGACACCACACAAACATGCAGCTGAAACACACCCGCCGCGGCATGACGCTCGTCGACGCCCTCATCGGCATGTCGCTGATGGCCTTCGGCATGCTGGCGCTGGCCGGTTTCCAGACCCGCATGGTCGCCCAGACCACCGAAGCACAGACCCGCACCGTGGCCATGCAGTTCGCCAACGAACTGCTCAACACGGCCCTGGTCGACCCCGCCAACCTGGCCTGCTACAGCCTGCCGGCGGCGGGCGTCTGTGCCAGCGCAGTGGCCCGCAACGGCACCAACGCCTGGGGCTTGCGCGTGGGCAACGGCCTGCCCGGCCCGGTGGCCGTGACGGCCACCCAGGCCGGCACGCGCATGACGGTGCAGATCGGCTGGGCCGGCAAGGACAGCGGCGAGGCGCGCACGCTGACGGTGGTGACCGATGTCCAGTAAGCGCTCCTACGCCCCAGGCCGCGACACCGGCCTGCGCCGCGGCCTGTCGATCATCGAACTGATGGTCAGCATCGTGGTGGCGCTGCTGGTCAGCCTGGCCGCGGTGAACACCGCCATCGTGTTCCTCGCGTCGCAGCGGCAAGGCATCGGCACCACCGGTTCGACCATCAATTCGGCCTCGGTGATGTCGGCGCTGAAGGACGACCTGGCCGTGGCCGGCCTGGGCTTCTTCGGCGACAGCACCTACCTGTGCAACACGCTGAACTTCAGCCTCGGCGCCAACCTGCTGTCGAACGGGGCGGCGTTCTCGCCGCTCCAGGTCACGCGCACGGCGCAGGGCGACACCATCGACGTCGTCTTCGGCAGCCGCGTCGAGTCCGGTGCCAACGTGCGCCTGCGTGCGGCCAGCGACGGCACCTCGAGCGCGCTGGAATCCTTCCTGCCCGTGGCCGTCAACGAGGCCGTGCTGCTGGCCCCGGCAGTGCCCGACAACGCCCGGCCCTGCCTGGTGCGCACGGTCACGGCCATCACGCCTTCCACCCCCAACTCGGCGCAGATCCTCAGCTTCGGCAACGCCGGGCAGCACAACGCCGCCGCCTTCGCCAACAACCCGCCGTTCGACGACCAGGGCCGTGTCACCCAGCTCGGTGTGCTGAACTGGAACCGTTACCGTGTCCAGGATGGCAATCTGCTGCTCGAACGGCCGCTGGAAGGCAGCACGGCGGTGATCGCCCGCAACGTCATCGCCTTCCGCCTGCAGTACGGCGTGTCGGCCGCGGTGGCGGGCAGCACGACGCTGGAGAACTGGGTCGACCCGACGAACAACGTCGTGGGCAACTTCGCCACCGTCGGCGCGACCACGCTGCCACGCATCCGCGCGCTGCGCATCGGGCTCATCGTGCGCAGCCCGCAGCCGGAAAAGCGCGACGACCAAGGCAACTGCACCGCCACCGCAGCCCAGCCCGTCCTGTGGGGCCTGCCCCCGGAAAACCTGGCCAACGCCGACTGGAACTGCTGGCGCTATCGCACCAGCACCGTGGTGGTGCCGCTGCGCAACCTGGTGCTGGGGCAGCAGCTGTGATGCGCCGGCTGCCGATGCCCGGCACCCGGCAGGCGCGGCGCGGGGTCACCATCCTGATCGTCGTCGTGCTGCTGGCGGTGATGCTGCTGGGCGCGCTGGCACTGTCGCGCATGACCGAAGCCGGCACCCTGGCCAGCGGCAACGCCACCTTCCGCGAGACCTCGCTCCAGGCTTCAGAGATCGGCCTGAACACGGCGTTCACCGACCTGCAGGCCCTGGCCAACGAAGACGCCAACGCCGGCAGCTGGTACTGGGCCCAGGTGCAGCCGCAAGACGCCAACGGCGTGCCGCAGGTGAACTTCGACGCCGCGCCGGAAATCGCCGTCGGCGCCTACCGCGTGAACTACGTCGTCGAACGCGTGTGCTCCGTGCCGGCGGTGACGGAACCGCTGCGCGAATGCCTGGTGAAGGCCGTGAAGGTGCCCGGCAGCGCCATCGACAGCGACGACAAGCTCGACCCGCCCAACGCCCGCCAATACCGTGCCACGGTGCGCGTGACCGGCCCGCGCAACACCACCGTCTTCATCCAGTCGCTGCTGACCAAGGGCTGAACCCGCAAGCAGGCCACGGCCCCAGACCGGACACCGCATGAACCCCAAACACCAGTTCGTCATCTTCGCGGCCGCACTCGGCACCCTGCTGGCCGGGGCTGCCAGCGGCAACACGCCGGTGGCCACGCTGCCGCTGAAGGCCTCGGCGCTGGCGCTGCCGAACGTCATCCTGGGCATGGACGACTCGGGGTCAATGGACTGGGAGCCGTTGCTCGACACCAGCAGCGGCGTGATCTGGTGGAACGGCATCAATGGCTGGGACAGCAACCGCAATGCGCCGCTGGCCAGCAGCCCGAGGTCGTGGCCTTACGTGTACCTGTTCCCGGTGGGCACGGCACCGGGCGGGGCCATCTACCCCGCCGACGGACTGTTCGCCCAGGCCGCGCCCCCCATCGCCCAGCTGGCCTGGGTGCGCTCAGCAGCCTTCAATCCGGGCTACTACAACCCGGCCGTGACCTACCGGCCCTGGCGCGGGGCCTACGTCGAAGGGGCCTTCAAGGCCAGCTACCCGAATTCCAACCCGGCGGCCGCGCCATCGCATCCGGCCGTGGCCGCGTCGCCCACGCTGGCGCTCGATTCGGCCTGGACCAGCGCCAACGCCAACTACACCACGGCCGGCTGGCGCTTTTACGTCCAGGAAGGCATGGTGCTGCCGGCGGGCACACGCGTGCTGAGCAGCGACGCCGGCGCGGCCGGGCTGCCCTGCACGGGCGGGGTCGAGGTCGATCTCACGGCGGCCCAGACGGTCGGCGCCGGCACCGCCTGCTGGGCTTCGATTCCGTACTTCCCGGCCACGTACTGGCACCCTGAGGAATGCAGCTTGGGCGCCGACTGCGTGGCCCAACCCGACGGCAGCGGCAAGCTCAAGCGCTACGAGATCCGCCCCGGCCTGACCAAAACGAATCATCCCGGCGGTCGCGACTATGTCGAAGAGCTGCAGAACTTCGCGAACTGGTTCACCTACTACCGCAAGCGCAAGCTGATGCTGGCCGCGGCCATGACCGAGGTGCTCGACGGCACCTCGGGCCTGCGGCTGGGCGTGATGCCCTTCAACGTGGACGAAAACGTCAGGATGGTCGACGCCGACGCGGCCTTGCCGGCCAACAACCGCTACTTCGCCGCCGGCAGGTTCCACCTGAATTCCATGACACCGGCGGGCACACCCACCCATCAGGTGATGACGAACATCGCGGCACAGTTCGACACCAACAAGGCGGATGCCAGCGACAACGTGGTGCAGTTCGCCTGCCAGCGCAATGCCATGTTCGTGGTGACCGATGGCTTTTCGAACACCGCGACCAGCGCCGTGCCGACTTACAACCCGGCCACGTTCGGCGCGACAGCGCCCTATGCCGTCACGCCCACGGGTTCGCTCGCCGACCTGGCCCTGGCCTACTACAGCAGGCGCCTGCGCGAAGACCTCACGGCAGGCCGGGTGCCGCCGGGCGACGCCACTGCCACCAACCCCGACCTGAACACCAACCTGCACATCAACACCTACGGCCTGACGCTGGGCGTGCGCGGCACGCTGTGGCCGGACGGACCGAGCGCCAAGAACCCGTTTGCCGTGCCGCCCACCTGGCCGCAACCGGTGGGCGACACGCCGCTGATGATCGACGACCTCTGGCACGCCACGATCAACGGCCGCGGCAAGATGTACCTGGCCGAGAATCCGGAGCAAACCGCTGCCAGCATCCGCGCGGGCCTGCAGGACATCCAGAACGGCAAGGCCGCCCAAGGCGGCATCGCGGTGGACACCGTGAATCTGGCGCGCAGCAACGGCGTCGCCTACGCCGCCGTCTACAACCCGGCGGGCTGGGCGGGCGACCTGGAGGCCTACGCCATCAACACCGGCACCGGCGTGCTGGCGACCAGCCTGAGCTGGTCTGCGGCGGCCAAGCTCGCATCCAAGCCGACGTCGGAGCGGGTCATCGTCACCTGGAACGGCGGCAGCGGCACACCCTTTCAGGCCGGCACGGTGGGCACCGCCGTGAACCCTGGCAACCAGTGGGGCAGCACCCCAGCGGTGATGAGCTACCTGCGCGGCAACCGCACGGGCGAGGGCAGCGACTTCCGCGCCCGGGCCAGCCTGCTCGGCGCTGTCATCAACGCCGAGCCCGTCATCGACCGCGAACAAGGCGTGGCCTACCTGGCCACCGGCGAAGGCATGCTTCACGCCTTCGACCTGAAGGGCGCCAGCGCCGGCGAGGAACTGTGGGCCTACGTGCCCGGCCAGAAACTGGCCAACATGGGCGAGATCAGCGCCCGCGGCTACAGCTTCCGCACGCGGCTGGACGGCACGCCCGTGGTGCGCACCACATCTGCCGGCGTGAAACTGCTGGTGTCGG
Source organism: Burkholderiales bacterium (assembly GCA_031411875.1). Taxonomy (GTDB): domain Bacteria; phylum Pseudomonadota; class Gammaproteobacteria; order Burkholderiales; family Burkholderiaceae_C; genus Rubrivivax. The sequence goes on from JANOBX010000246.1 coordinate 9,649, forward strand.
GCATGGGCGGGGCGGGGCGGGGCTACTTTGCGCTGGACGTGACCCAGCCGCGTGGCCAGACCGAAGGCACTCTGGCCAGCAAGGCGCTGTGGGAGTTCCCGGCCGCTGGCGACACCGTCACGGCGGCCAGGGTGGGCCAGACCGTGGGCAAGCCGGCCATCGTGAAGCTGGCCGGGGGGACGTCGGTGGTGCTCGTGACATCGGGCTACAACAACACCGCCGACGGCAAGGGCCGCCTGTTCGTACTGAACGCCGCCACCGGCGACGTCATGAAGGAATTCGTCACCCCCGACGGCGCACTGGGCGCCGAAGCCGGGCTGGCGCAGGTGTCCCCGATGGCCGAGCCCGACGGCAGCGTGCGCTACGTCTACGGCGGCGACCTGCTTGGCAACGTTTGGCGCTTCGACCTGTCGCTGGACCCGGCCGCCGCGGGTGCCGTGAACCGCATCGCCCAGCTGCGCGATGCCATGGCCAACCCCCAGCCGGTGACCGCCGCGCCCGAACTGCTGTCCTGGAAGGGCCAGCGCATCGTCATGGTCGGCACCGGCAGGCTGCTGGACAGCAGCGACTTCGGCAGCGAGCGGGTGCACTCGATCTACGCCCTGTCCGACGGCGCGACGCTGCCGAACTCGGCGCGCCAGAACCTCGTGGCCAAGACGATCAACGTGGCGGGCAACGGCAGCATCAGTGGCGCCGATGTCGACTGGACGACCGGTCGCGGCTGGTTCGCCGACCTGCCACCCGGCGAACATGTCAACACCCGCCCCGTGCTGGCCTACGGCGCCCTGGCCTTCGTTGCCAACCAGATCGGAGGCAGCGACTGCTCGGCGAGCTCACGCCTCTATCTGATCGACGCGATCGGCGGCAACAAGGTCATCCAGGCCGGCTTCGTCACCTCGGTGCTGTCGTCCACGTCCAACAGCACCGGCCTGGCCGCCCTGCTGACCAAGGACGGACAGACCATCCGCTTCAGCACGCGCGACTACTCGGGCGGCAAGAGCATCGACCGCGACATGTCTGCAGGAGCGGCGGTGCTGCCCGCGAAGAATTCCTGGCGCGAGATCAGGCGCTAGCTTCCACGGGCCCCGGGTTCAAGCGGCGCGCTGGAAACACCGGTCGAGCGCCGCGACCCAGCGCGCCTTCTCGGCCGCAGGCGCGAAGCTGGCTTCGAAGCTGTTGCGCGCCAACGCGTAGGCGTGGTCCGAACCCAACTGCGGCAGGGCATCGAAGGTGGCGATGAAGTTGTCGTTCATGTAGCCGCCGAAATAGGCCGGGTCGTCGCTGTTGACGGTGGCGCACAGGCCTGCGTCCAGCAGCGCCGGCAGGGCGTGCTCGGCCATCAGGCCATAGACGCACAGCTTCACGTTCGACAGCGGGCACACGGTCAGCGGCACCCGGCTCGCGGCCAGGCGTTGGACCAGGGCCGGGTCTTCGACGCAGCGCACGCCGTGGTCGATGCGCTCGACATTCAGTACGTCCAGTGCGTTCCAGATGTAGGCCGGCGGGCCTTCCTCGCCGGCATGGGCCACGAGGTGCAGGCCCAGTTCACGGCAGCGGGCGAAGACCCGCGCGAACTTCTCGGGCGGGTGGCCACGCTCGCTGCTGTCCAGGCCCACGCCGATGAAGTGTTCGCGCCAGGGCAGCGCCGCTTCCAGCGTTTCGAACGCGGCTTCTTCGCTCAGGTGGCGCAGGAAACACAGGATCAGGCCGGCGCTGATGCCCAGTTCGGCCTGCGCCCGGTCGCAGGCACGCTTCAGGCCGAGCACGACGGTCTGGATCGGTACACCGCGTTCGGTGTGCGTCTGCGGGTCGAAGAAGAGTTCGGCATGGACCACGTTGTCGGCCCGGGCGCGCAGGAAATAGGCCCAGGCCATGTCGTGGAAGTCGTCTTCGGTCAGCAGCACGCTGGCGCCGGCGTAGTAGATGTCGAGGAAGCTCTGCAGGTCGGTGAAGGCATAGGCCGCACGCAAGGCCTCGACGCTGTCGTAAGCCAGCTTCACGCCATTGCGGGCCGCCAGCGCGAAGATCAGCTCGGGTTCGAGCGAGCCTTCGATGTGGATGTGCAGTTCGGCCTTGGGCATGGCGCGCAGCAGCGCGTTCAGCGCCGGGCGGTCCAGTTCGGGCCACCTGGGCAACGCGGGGGCGGCACTCATGCCGCACCCACGCCTGCGGCATGCGCCTGCTGGTCGGCGTGGTAGCTGCTGCGCACCATCGCACCCACCGCAGCGTGGCTGAAGCCCATGGCCTGGGCCTCGCGTTCGAACATCTTGAAGGTGTCGGGGTGCACGTAGCGGCGCACCGGCAGGTGGTGGCCGCTGGGCGCCAGGTACTGGCCGATGGTGAGCATGTCGATGTCGTGCGCGCGCATGTCGCGCATCGTCTGCAGGATCTCGTCGTCGGTCTCGCCCAGGCCGACCATGATCCCGCTCTTGGTGGGCACGCCCGGCACCTGCTGCTTGAACTTCTTCAGCAGGTTCAGGCTGAACTGGTAGTCCGAACCCGGCCGCGCTTCCTTGTACAGGCGCGGGATGGTTTCCAGGTTGTGGTTCATCACGTCGGGCGGGGCTTCGCGCAGGATGGACAGCGCGCGGTCGTCGCGGCCGCGGAAATCGGGCACCAGCACCTCGATCTGGGTGGCCGGGCTCAGTTCACGCGTCTTGCGGATGCAGTCGACGAAGTGGCCGGCACCGCCGTCGCGCAGGTCGTCGCGGTCGACGCTGGTGATGACCACGTACTTCAGCTTCAGCGCCGCGATGGTCTTGGCCAGGTTCAGCGGTTCGTCCACGTCCAGAGGGTCGGGCCGGCCGTGGCCCACGTCGCAGAACGGGCAGCGGCGCGTGCACTTGTCGCCCATGATCATGAAGGTGGCGGTGCCCTTGCCGAAACACTCACCGATGTTCGGGCAGCTGGCTTCCTCGCACACCGTGTGCAGCTTGTGTTCGCGCAGGATCTGCTTGATCTCGTAGAACCGTGTGGAGGGCGACCCGGCCTTGACGCGGATCCACTCCGGCTTCTTCAGCACGGCCCCGGCT
>JANOBX010000247.1:0-14899 GCA_031411875.1 Burkholderiales bacterium
CAACGCCTTCCGCTACACCGCCCGCGGCAACCTCGTGGCCGTGGTCACCAACGGCACGGCCGTGCTGGGCCTGGGCGACATCGGCCCGCTGGCGGCCAAGCCGGTGATGGAAGGCAAGGCGGTGCTGTTCAAGAAGTTCGCCGGCATCGACGTCTTCGACATCGAGATCAACGAGAAGAACCTGGACAAGCTGGTCGACGTGATCGCCGCGCTCGAGCCCACCTTCGGCGGCGTCAACCTCGAAGACATCAAGGCCCCCGACTGCTTCTACGTCGAGCGCGAGCTGCGCAAGCGCATGAAGATCCCGGTCTTCCACGACGACCAGCACGGCACCGCCATCGTCGTCGGCGCGGCGCTCATCAACGCCCTCAAGGTCCAGGGCAAGCACATCGGCGAGGTCAAGCTCGTGACCAGCGGTGCCGGTGCCGCGGCACTGGCCTGCCTGGGGCTGCTGGTGAAGCTGGGCGTGAGGCGCGAGAACATCTGGGTGACCGACCTGGCCGGCGTGGTCTACGAAGGCCGCACGGAGTTGATGGACGAGGACAAGATCCACTTCGCCCAGAAGACCTCGCTGCGCAAGCTGGCCGAGGTCATCCGCGGTGCCGACATCTTCCTGGGGCTGTCGGCCGGCGGGGTGCTCAAGGCCGAGATGGTGGCCGCGATGGCGCCGAACCCGGTGATCTTCGCCCTGGCCAACCCCACGCCGGAGATCCGTCCCGACGAGGTCAAGGCCGTGCGTGGCGACGCCATCATCGCCACCGGCCGCAGCGACTACCCGAACCAGGTCAACAACGTCCTGTGCTTCCCGTACATCTTCCGCGGCGCGCTCGACAGCGGCGCGACGACGGTGACCGACGAGATGGAGATCGCCGCGGTGCATGCCATCGCCGAGCTCGCGCAGGCCGAGCAGAGCGAGGTCGTGGCCGCGGCCTACGCCGGTGCCAACCTGAGCTTCGGGCCCGAGTACCTGATCCCCAAGCCTTTCGACCCCCGCCTGATGATGAAGATCGCGCCGGCGGTGGCCCTGGCCGCGGCCGCGTCAGGGGTGGCCACGCGGCCCGTCGCCGACTTCGATGCCTACCGGGAAAAGCTGCAGAGCTTCGTCTATGCCAGTGGCAACACGATGAAGCCGATCTTCCAGGTGGCCAAGCGCGCGGTCTCCAAGCGCGTGGCCTACGCCGAAGGCGAAGAGGAAAGGGTGCTGCGTGCCGTGCAGGTGGTGGTGGACGAAAGCCTGGCCCGGCCCACGCTGATCGGCCGGCCGGCCGTCATCCAGACCCGCATCCGCAAGTTCGGCCTGCGCCTGCAGGAGGGGCTGGACTACGACGTCGTCAACGTCGAGCAGGACCACCGCTACCGCGACTTCTGGCAGACCTATCACCGCATGACCGAACGCAAGGGCGTGACCGTGCAGGTGGCGAAGATCGAGATGCGCCGACGCCTGACGCTGATCGGCGCCATGCTGCTGAAGAAGGGCGAGGTCGACGGCCTGATCTGCGGCACCTGGGGCACCACGGCACAGCATCTACACTACATCGAGCAGGTGATCGGCAAGCGCAAGGGCGGCAGCCCCAAGACCGCGCAGGAAGTGCCGGTCTACGCCTGCATGAACGGCCTGATGCTGCCGGGCCGCCAGATCTTCCTGGTCGACACCCACGTCAACGTCGACCCGAGTGCGGCCGAATTGGCCGAGATCACCTGCATGGCGGCCGAGGAAATGATGCGCTTCGGCGTGGCGCCGCGTGCTGCATTGCTTTCGCACTCGAACTTCGGCACGGGCGACAGCCCCAGCGCGCAGAAGATGCGCGCCACGCTGGCCCTGCTGCGCGAACAGGCGCCCTGGCTGGAGGTCGACGGCGAAATGCATGGCGACGTCGCGCTGGACAGCGCCGCCCGCCGCGTGCTGATGCCGCACAGCACGCTGCAAGGCGATGCCAACCTGCTGGTGCTGCCGAACATCGACGCCGCCAACATCGCCTACAACCTGCTGAAGGTGGCGTCTGGGGGCGGCATCGCCATCGGCCCGGTGCTGCTCGGAGCCGACCTGCCCGTGCACGTGCTCACGCCGTCGGCCACGGTACGCCGCATCGTCAACATGACGGCCATCACCGTGGCCGATGCCCAGGCTGGCCGGGCTTCCGGCTGAAAGAGCGTCCCCGGTCGCACCAAAGCAGCGTTCTCTGGGCTGTCACTTTCGTGACACGGCAACGAGTTGTCGTGGAGACGGGAAATACCACCGTGTAAGTGCCCACAAACTTCGTGGCCGTTTGCCCCATTTTTGGGCAATGGTCTTGAGTTTTTGGGGCTGCTCCGGTACGATCCTCGTTTCATTTTCCAGGGTTAACCCGTGTTTTCGACCGGTTCAGCCAGCCCGCGCAAAGCGCCACGGCAGGCATTGCTCAAGTGGGGGCTGTCGGGTCTTTTGACCTGGGCGGCGGCCGGCTTGGCGGTCGGGTTGCCCTTGCCAGGCGCGGCGCGGACACCCGACCTGGGTGTGGGCATGCCGCAAGTGGCGCTGGCCACCTTGCCCAGGGAAGCACAGGCGACCCATCGGCTTATTCTCAGTGGGGGGCCCTTCCCATATGACAAGGACGGCACGGTGTTCTTCAATCGCGAGCGACTGCTTCCGCAGCACCCGCGGGGGCATTACCGCGAATACACCGTGAAGACGCCCGGCGCCCGCAATCGGGGCGCTCGAAGAATCGTGTGCGGTGGGAAACCTCCCGCCCCACCCGAAGTCTGTTTCTACACCGCCGACCATTACGCAAGCTTCAGTCGGATCGTTCCATGAAGACCGACACCATCGTGCCGGGGCTCGACACCACCGATTTCCTTCACCAAAACTCAAGGAGGCAAGCGACCATGCAGTTGCAGACCATCCGCCCGAACATCGTTCAAGCCATCCGGGCCTATCGTGTCGACGACCTGATGCAGGCCGCCGAGTCTGCCGGCCAGCATTTCCTTTATGTCAATCTCGCCGAGGCGCAGACCAAACAGGACGTGCTCGACGCCATCGCCCTGGCCTTCCTGTTTCCGCCGCACTTCGGCAAGAACCTCGACGCCCTGTTCGACTGCATGACCGACCTGGTCCACAAGGCCGGTCAGCAACCGGGCTTCGTCGTCGTGCTGGAACAGTTGCCCGACAACGCCCGCTTCGACCGCGAGGCACGCGAGCAGTTGCTGGAAGTCTTCCGCGATGCTGCGGAGTTCTGGGGGGACCGACGAATACCCTTCAGGTGTTTCTATTCTTTTCAGTAGCCCGCTCCCAAGAAACCGGGTCATGGGAGCGGGCTGCTGAAGTGGCCCCCAGCAACACCGCCGCCGCCAAGCCGGCGCCGAAAGTGGCCGTGCCGAAAAACGGCACGAATCCGAACTTCGGCATGAACATGCCGATGATGAGCAGCGCATTCGACACCGCTGCCTGGCTCAACGCCGCCTGAAGCCGGCGTCGGGCACGGAAAGATGCCAGGCCTCTCGCGCCAGCGAGAGGCTTTTTTGCTGGGCTAAGCCCGGCGCACCGCGCGCGCCAGCGCCAGGTACTCGGCCACCGGCACTTCTTCGGCACGGCGCTGCAGGTCGAACGGCATGTCCAGCCCCTGGGCCTCGATCCAGCGGCCCAGCGTGCCGCGCAGGACTTTCCTGCGCTGGGAAAAAGCCACGGTCACGAGTTCGCCCAGGCGCGCCGGGTCGAGTCCGGGGTCGGCCGGCAGCGGCCGCATGCGCACGACCGCAGAGTCGACGCGTGGCGGCGGGTCGAAGGCATCGGGCGGCACGTCGAGCACGCTGCTGATGCGGTAGCGCCATTGCAGCATCACGCTCAGCCGGCCGTAGTCCTTGTTGCCGGGGACAGCGGCCATGCGCTCGACCACTTCCTTTTGCAGCATGAAGTGCTGGTCGACCACGAAGTCGGCCAGGGGCAGCAGATGAAACAGGATGGGCGTGGAGATGTTGTAGGGCAGATTGCCCACCACCCGCAAGGATTGCCCGGCGGCCATTGCCAGGGCACGGAAATCGACCTTCAGCACATCGGCCTCGACCACGCTGAGACCGGCTTCGCGCCGCAGGCGAGCGGCCAGGTCGCGGTCGAGTTCGATCACGGTCAGCGCCTGGCAGCGCGCCAGCAACGGCCTGGTCATCGCGCCCAGGCCGGGACCGATCTCCACCAGCGCCTGCCCTGGTTGGGGGTCGATGACGTCGCAGATGCCCTCGATCACGCCCTCGTCGACCAGGAAGTGCTGGCCGAAGCGCTTCTTCGCGGTGTGCCTCACGGTCGAGCGGCGCCGTTCAGGGCGGCGGCTCGCGCAGTTCGACGTAGGCGCGGGAGCGCATTTCCTTGGTCCAGTCGAGATAGGCCTGCTCGAAACGCTGCTCGCGCAGGATGTTGCGGGCCTGTTCACGCAGGGCTTTCGGGTCGACGGCCACCTCGCGCCGCTCCAGCACCTGGATGAGGTGCACGCCGAAGCGCGAGGTCACGGGCGCCGACAAGGCATTGATCGCCAGCGCGTTCATGGCCTCTTCGAACTCCGGCACCATCACCCCGGGCCCGGCCCAGCCCAGATCACCACCGGCTGCGGCCGAGCCGTCTTCGCTGAACTGGCGGGCGATGTCCTCGAAGCTCCGCGTGCCGGCCTCGATCTGGCGACGATAGTCGGCCAGGCGGCGCGAAGCCACCTCCGCCGACAGCTGGGCCGAGGGCCGCAGCAGCACATGGCGGGCCCTTGTCTGGGTGATGCGCGGCTCGCCGGCGTCGCGCCGTTCCAGCACCTTGAGCACATGGAAGCCTGCGCCCGTTCGCAGCACGGCGGGCGCGACCTGTCCGGCGGCGACCTGCCGCGTGGCTTCGACGAAGGCATCGGGCAACCGTGACGCCGGCCGCATGCCGAGTGCCCCGCCCTTTTCACGATTGGCGTCGGCCGACAGTTCGAGCGCCAGCTTGGCGAAATCTTCGCCGGCCTGCGCGCGCTGCAGCGCCGCCTGGGCACGCGCGCGCAGCGCGGCTTCGGCTTCGGGGCTGGTGCCTTCGGGCAGGGGCAAGAGGATCTGCGCGATGTTCGTTTCTGCGTCGCCCTGGGCGGCCTTGCGGCGCTGCGCCAGCAGCTTGTCGATGTCTTCGTCGCTCACCTGGATGCGGCGGTAGACCTCGCGTTCGCGCATGCGCTCCATCATCAGCTGGTCGCGCAGCTGGGCGCGGAACCGGCTGTAGTCGACGCCCTCGGCCGCCAGCCTCTGGCGCAGCACCGGCAGCGTCAGCTGGTTCTGCGCCGCGACGTTCTGCACCGCACGGTCGATCTCGGGTTCGTCGATGCGCAGACCGCTTTCGCGCGCGTTGGTGATGATCACGCGCTCGTCGATGAGCAGGTCCATCACCTGCTGGCGCAGCGCGACCTCGGGCGGCAGGTTCTGCCCCAGCCGCGTGGCTTCGGCGCGCGCGGCACCAATGCGCCGGTCGACCTCGCCTGCAGTGACGAGTTCCTGGTTGACGACCGCGGCGATGTAGTCGCCGTTGCGCGCGTTTCGACCCTGGGCCTGGGCCGGGCCGCAGGCCCAGGCAGCCAGCAGCAGGGCGAGGCCGGCGGCCAGCAGGCGGCCAGGGAAATCAGACTCGGTCATGGCGGAAGGAGGGCAGCAAGAGGGCTCATCGGGTAAACGGTGACTCCGGACGCGACCGTGCCAGCGATTTCGTTTTCGATGCAGGCAGGGCCTGCGGGTTCCAGCGGTCGCGCGAGCCTGGGCAGGTTCAGCGCGGCGGCTGCCATTCGCTGCCGCCCAGGCCCGACCCCGGGTCTTCGCGCAGCAGCTGATAGCCGGGGATATTGTCCTTCAAGACCTTGAGCGGGTTGGACCCGATGCGCGACAGGCCCACCAGCTCCAATTCCAGCCTCAGCCGGGTGGTGGCCTCGGTGCGGCCGGTGGACAGCCGCTCGGCGACGACCCGCCCGATCCAGCAGCCGGCGTCGTACTCCACCCCCACCAGGCTGTCGGTCACGCGCGCGTCCTTCAGGCTGTAGTTGGCACGTCCCACCGCGTACCAGCGGCCCTGGCACGCCTGGCCGGAGCGAGCGGCTGGCGTGTCGGCACCCGCCAGGGCCAGCGCTGCCGGGCCCGACACGCGGGTGCTGCCGATGGGCCATTGCCAGCCCACCTCGAGCTGCTCGCTCAGGCCACGCGCCAGCCGGTACGACATCGCCACGGTGCGGAACGGCCCGGGCGAGTACCGTGCCGACAGGATCGACCGCACCGAGCGCGAGATCTCGGGGCTGTACTGCACGGCGGCTTCCAGGCCCCAGCCCGGCAACACGCTGGTGGAACCGATCAGCAGCGCGTCGGAGAAGCTGCGGGTCAGGGCCTCGCCGTCAGGACTGCCGTCGGCCCGCGGGGCGACACGCTGATCACGCAGCAGGTAACGCTGCACCAGGCCCAGCCGCAGCAGTTCAGCGCCGCTGGCCTCGTCGACCAGGCGGGTGGTGACGCCGCCCGTGATCTGGTGGGCGTCGGCGACGCGGTCGACACCGGCAAAGCTGTTGTCGGTGTAGATCGAAACGATGTTGAAGTCTTTGGCGGCGGCGTCGTAGTTCGGCAGCTGCGCCTGCGCGCGGTACGGCGTGTTGACGTAGAGCACCCGCGGCTCCAGGGTCTGGCGCAGGCTGCGGCCGAAGAAACGGGCCTCGCGCTCGAACTCCATGCCGGCGTCCACGCTCAGGGTCGGGATGCTGCGGCTGGCGCGGCGCGGCTTGTCCGCGCCGGGGTTCTCGGTGTCGTAGGCCGCGGCGTTGAGCGCCAGCCTCGGCACCACCCACCATCCGACGCCGCGCAATGAATACGACACGGAGCCCAGCAGGTGCATCCGGTCGCCCTGCGGCCTGCCGGTGGTTGCCGCGTCGCCACCGGGCAGCGTGAAACGGTTGTATTCGACTTCGACGTCGTAGCGCAGGCCGCCGTCCTGGCCGCCCAGGCGCGCGCCCAGCTGCGGACGCCGCTGGTACGGCGAGGTGATGAAGCTCTCCTCGGACTGCAGCACCTGCCAACCCAGCAAGCGCGCGTAGGCCTGTCCTTGCAGCGACCCCAGCCGCCCTGCAGACCAGGCCAACGGCAGCTCGGCCGAAGCGTGCACCGGCAGCAGCCGCTTGGTCAGGCTGCGGCTGGCGTTCGGAAAGTCCTTCCACCAGTCGTTGTCGGAGACACGCACGCCATCGATGCGGTAGCGCAAGCCTTCGCCCCAGCCGCTGCCCAGCCGGCCATCGTGCTGCCAGCGCAGGGCATGGCGCGAGCGCTTGGCCACGCGGTCGTCGGGCAGCCAGTCCAGGCCGACCGTGCCCGCGTCGAGAGGCTCCAGGTAGCGGAACTCGCTGTCCAGCGCCATGCCGCGGCGGGTGATGACACGCGGTGTCAGGGTGGCGTCGCGGTTCGGTGCGATGTTCCAGTAGTAGGGCACCGACAACTCGATGCCGCTGCGGTTGTCGATGTCGATTCCCGGCGGCAGCCATCCCGACTTGCGCTGGTCGCTCAGCGGAAAGCTCAGGCGTGGCCAGGCCAGGATCGGTGTGTCCAGGAAGCGCAGCACCGCGCCTTCGGCGATGCCGACGCCAGTGTCCAGGTCGAGCTCGACGCGGTCGGCCTTCAAGACCCAGGCGGGAGGCTCGGGGCCCTCGCGCGGGCAGCTGGTGTAGCTGGCGTTCACGGCACTGCTGCGCGCACTGTCGAGGAAATCGATGCGGTCTGCCCGACCGCCGGAACCGAGCAGCGGGAAGTCGAAGGTCGGATCGAGGAACTGGCCCTCGAAACGCTGCACCCGCAGCTGCAGCTTCGAGCCCGAATAGACCGCGCCGTCACGCAGCACACGCACCTGGCCCGTGGCGGTGGCCTGGTCGGTGGGGCTGTCGTACTGCAGTCGGTCGGCGCGGATGACGAGGCCACCGCGGCGGAATTCGACATCACCCTCGGCCACGGCCTCGAGATCCGGCCTCGCGCTCAGGCTGCGCGCGCGCAGGACGATGGGCAACTGACCGCCCTCCGGACCGCGGGGCAGGGGCTGCAGCCGCGTGCTGGGCGTGAGCGCCGTGGACGGCACGCCTTCCGACTGTGCCCAGGCCAGACCCTGAACCGCCCCCCAGATGAAGAACAGGCATCGGGCCAGCATGGGGCCTTGCATCAGGGGCACGGAGCGTCGCATTCGTAAAATCGATTATCCATGAGCACATTTCCTGCACCCGGCCCGGCCGCACCCTCCGTGATCCTCTGGCCCAGCGCCGAACGTGAGGCAGCGTTCGCAGCCTGGCTCGCCCGACTGGCGCCGGTTCATGGCATCGATTGCGCCAGCCTTGCACCGGCCTCCAGCGACGCCAGCTTCCGCCGCTACCTGCGCCTGACCTGCAGCGGCGGCTCCCGCGCCAGCCTGGTCGTGATGGACGCGCCGCCGCCGCAGGAAAACGTTCGTCCCTTCATGCACGTGGCGGGCCTGGTGGCCCAAGCCGGCCTGCATGCCCCCGAAGTGCTGGCCGCCGACGCCGAGCACGGCTTCCTGCTCCTCACCGACCTGGGCAACGACCTGTACCTGCCGGCGCTGCAGGCCGCCGACGCGGCCGGTGCCGACGGCCTGATGCGCGACGCCATCTTTGCCCTGGTGCAGTTCCAGCGGCAGGTGCCTGCCACCGAACTCCCGCCCTTCGACGAGCGGCTGCTGCAGTCCGAGCTGGCGCTGTTTCCGGAATGGTGCGTGCAGCGCGAGTTCGGCATCACCTGGACCGACGCCCAGCACGCCACTTGGCAGCGGCTGACGCGGCTGCTGGTCGACAGCGCCCTGGCCCAGCCGCAGGTGGCCGTGCATGCCGACTGGATGCCGCGCAACCTGATGCGTGCCTCGCCCCCGGCACAGAACCCCGGCGTGCTCGACTTTCAGGACGCTGTGTGCGGCCCCATCACCTACGACATCGCATCGCTGCTGCGCGACGCCTTCGTCAGCTGGGACGAGACGCAGGAAATCGACTGGGCCGTGCGGTGGTGGCAGCAGGCGCGCAAGGCGGGGCTGCCGCTCGGCGACGCCTACGAGGCCGACTTCGGCGAAGTCTGGCGGGCGCTGGAATGGATGGGGCTGCAGCGTCACCTGAAGGTGATGGGCGTATTCTGCCGGCTGAAGCACCGCGACGGCAAACCGCAGTACGCGGCCGACCTGCCGCGCTTCTTTGCCTACGCGCAGCGCGTGGCGCTGCGCTACGGCCCGCTGAAGCCGCTGCTCGGACTGCTGGAACCCCTGTCGGGCGCCCGCGTGGGCAGCGGCTTCACGTTCTGATCTGACAGGCGCCTCCCGGCGCCGCTGGCGCTGGCCTTACTTGGGCATGATCACCGTGTCGATGACGTGGATGACGCCGTTGTCGGCCACGATGTCGGTGGCCGTGACCTTGGCGTTGTTCACCATCACGCCACCCGTGGTGCTGACCGTGATGTCGCTGCCCTGCACGGTCTTGACGGCACCGGCCTTGACGTCCTTGGCCATCACCTTGCCCGGCACGACGTGGTAGGTCAGCACGGCCGTGAGCTTGGCCTTGTCTTTCAGCAGCGCGTCCAGGTCGGCCTTCGGCACCTTGGCGAAGGCGGCGTCGGTCGGTGCGAAGACGGTGAACGGGCCCTTGCCCTTCAGCGTGTCGACGAGGCCGGCGGCCTGCAGCGCCGTGGCCAGGGTCTTGAAATTGCCGGCGGCCACCGCGGTGTCGACGATGTCCTTGGCCTGAACGGCCAGGGTGCTGGCGGCCAGGGCTGCGGCAATGATGAGCTTCTTCATGGTTCGGGTACTTCCTTCAGTGATGGAGCGGGTGGAAAACAGGGGTGAAACGCAGGGCTTCAGTTCGCCGGCGGCAGGATCACGCGGTTGATCGTGTGGATGACGCCATTGCTGGTGAAGGTGTCGGTGGCGCCGATGGCGGCGCTGCGGCCACGCGCATCGACGATGCGCAGCGGGTTCGGTGCGACGGTGAACGTGGCGCCCTGCAGCGTGGTGAAAGGCTGGGCGTTGACGGCGGCAGCGACCACGTTGCCCGACACCTGACGGCCCGATACCACGTGATAGGTGAGCACGCGGGTCAGCAGCGGCACGTCGGCTAGCAGAGCTTGCTTGCTGATGCCCAGTTCGGCCAGCAACGCGGCAAAGGCGTCGTTGGTCGGTGCGAACACCGTGAGCGGACCCGGCGCCGACAGCGCGTTGACCAGGCCAGCCGCCTGCACCGCTTCGACCAGGATGCTGAACTGAGGGGCGGCCAATGCCGTCTGCACGATGTTCTCGGCCGGCAGCGGCAGCAAGACGCGGTCGATGGTGTGGATCACGCCGTTGCTGGCGAACGTGTCGGTGGCGGTGATGGCGGCACGACGAACGCGGGCGTCGGTGATGACGAGGTCCGAGCCCACGCTGAACACGCCGCCTTGCAGCGTGGTGATGTCGCGGTTCAGCGGCACCTGGCTGCGCAGGACACGGCCGTTGAGCACGTGGTACGTCAGCACCCGTGTCAGCAGCGGCACGTTGGCCAGCAGCTGTTCCTTCGTCACGCCCAGCTCGCCCAGCAGGGCTGCGAAAGCCGTGTTGGTGGGCGCGAACACGGTCAGCGGACCCGGTGCCGACAGCGCGCTGGCCAGGCCTGCCGCCTGCACCGCCTCGACCAGGATACTGAACTGCGGCGCGGCCAGTGCCGTCTGCACGATGTTCTCGGCCGGCAGGGGCAGGATCACGCGGTTGACGACGTGGATCACACCGTTCGTGGCGAGCACGTCGGTGCTGGCGATCTGCGAGACCCGGGCGCGCTGGTCGGTGATGCGCAGCGAGGCGTCGACCGTGAAGCTGCTGCCCTGCAGCGAGGTGATGGCCTGGCCAGGAACGATGTCGGCCTGCAGTGCACGCCCGTTGACGACGTGATAAGTCAGCACCCGGGTCAGCAGGGGCACGTTGGCCAGCAGCTGCTGCTTGGTCAGGCCGAGTTCGGTCAGCAGGGCGGCGAAGGCGTCATTGGTCGGCGCAAAGACCGTGAGCGGACCGGTGCCCGACAAGGCGCCCTGCAGGTTGGCCGCCACCACCGCTTCGACCAGGATGCTGAACTGCGGCAGCGCCTGCGCCGTCTGCACGATGTTGCGGTTGGCCGGCAGCAGCACGCGGTCGATGGTGTGGACCACGCCGTTGCTGGCCTGCGCGTCGGTGGCGGTGATGGTGGCCGCGCGGTTGCGTCCGTCGTTGATGCGCAAGGCGCTGCCGCTGACCGACACCTTGAAGATGCCGCCTTGCAGCGTCGTGATGGCGCGGCCCACCGGCACGGCTGCACGCTCGACCTTCGCCGGCAGCACGTGGTAGGTCAGCACCGAGGTCAGCAGGGCGCGGTCGGCCAGCAGCTGGTCTTTCGTGATGCCCAGTTCCGTCAGCAGTGCGGCAAACGCCGCGTCGGTCGGCGCGAACAGCGTGAAGGGGCCAGGACCGGTCAGGTCGCCGCGCAGGCCGGCGGCGCTGATCGCTTCGGCGAGGATGCTGAAACCGGCCTGGCCGTTGACCACGCCCACCACGTCGGCCTGTTCTTCGTCGCTTCCGCCGCAGGCGGCCAGCAACCCCAGGCCGGCGACGGCCAACCAGCGTTTGATCCAGAGCATCACGTTCAACCCTCCCGGTCATCGACGGCAGGCGGCGCCCCGTGCACCTACTGCCGGGCCGGAATGTGAACTGCTTAGTTCAACCCGTCAACCGTAGGGTAATTTACGGACCATTGAGTTACGTTTGTGAACGGTTCAGGGGCCACGAGGCCGTGTGGCGCATCCTGCGGCCCGCAGCCAGGGGTCGTCATCGGCACCGCCGAAGATGCCGAGCAGGAAGTCGATGAAGACCCGGGTGCGCGCCGGCACGTGCTTGCGCGAAGGCATCGCCACCCACAGCCGGGTGTCGAACAGGCGCCATTCGGGCAGCACCCGTTCCAGTGCGTTCTCCATCAGCGCGTCCTCGATCACGAACGACGGCAGGCCGGCGATGCCCAGCCCGGACAGCGCGGCGGCGTACATCGTGTCGATGTGCGAGGAACTCAGCGTCGGCCGGCGGTCGGCGACCACGGTGTAGGTCTCGGCCTGCGGGTCGTCGCTGCCGCCCGCGCCGCGCACGAAGGTCAGCCCGCGTTGCAGCTCCGAGATGGGTGGCACCAGCGCGTCGTGGCTGGCCAGTTCGCGCGGGTGGCCGGGCCGCCCGCGGCGGTCCAGGTACTCGGGCGAGGCACAGGTGACGACTTCCGAACGCGCCAGCACCTTGGCCACGAAGTCGCCCTGGATCGGCTTGCGCGCGGCGATGATCGTGAGGTCGTAGGACTCGTCCACCGTTTCCACCGGCCCGGGCGAATGCAGTTCGATGCTGACCTGCGGGTGGCGGGCAGAAAACTGCGGCAGGTGCTTGGCCAGCTGGTGCACCGCCACCGACGGCGGGCACAGCACGCGCAGGTGGCCGCGCGGTTCGCGCGTGCCTTCGTCGGCGAGCGCCTGGCTTTCCTCGACCTCGACCAGGATGTTGCGCACCTTCTCGAGGTAGGCCTCGCCCACTTCGGTGAGCGCAATGCTGCGCGTGGTGCGGTTCAGCAGGCGCGCGTTCAGGTGCGACTCGAGATCGGCGACGATGCGCGTCACGGCCGGGGGTGCCAGGTCCAGAGCCCGCGCGGCTTTGGCGAAGCCGCCTTCGTCGACGACGCGCACAAACACTTTCATCGCGCGCATCAGATCCATGGGTTCTTGGCCGGTGGCTTCAGGGGTCGGGCCTGCCATGTTGCCACTGCAGGCGCCAGCAGCCGCCACAATCCCCGCGCATGCCACCTCGTTCAGCCCTGTTCAGCTTCTTCGAAAGCCGCACCCGCCCCACCGCGCTTCCAGGCAGCACACCGCCGCCGCCGGGCCTGCTGGACTTCTACTGGCACTTCATCGGCCAGGTGCGCGGCCTGTTCGCGGCGATGTTCGTCACCGGCCTGGTGGTGGCGCTGATCGACACGCTGATCCCGGTCTTCATCGGCCACCTGGTGCGCATGATGGAAAGCCCCGACCGCGCTGCGACCCTGCAGCGCGAGGCGCCGCTGCTGGTGGGCATGGCCTTGCTGGTGCTGGTGGGCCGGCCCCTGGCGTTGCTGCTGGACAGCCTGGTGCGCAACAACGCGGTGGCGCCTGGCGTGACCGCGATGATCCGCTGGCAGAGCCACTGGCACGTGGTGCGCCAGAGCTGGCCTTTCTTCCAGAACGACTTTGCCGGCCGCATCGCCAACCGGGTGATGAACACCAGCCATGCCGTGCGCGAGAGCGCGGTCAGTTGCGTGCGCGCCATCTGGTACATCATCGTCTACGGGATCAGCGCGCTGGTGCTCATGGCGCAGGCCGACTGGCGCTTGGCCGTGCCCACGGCGCTGTGGTTTGCCGGCTATCTGGCCTTCCTGCGCTACTTCGTGCCGAAGATGCGCGACCGCTCGCGCATCAGCAGCGAACTGCGCAGCCTGGTCATGGGCCGCGTGGTCGACAGCTACACCAACATCCTGACCGTCAAGCTGTTCGCCCGGGCGCGCGACGAAGACGCGCATGTGCGCGACGCCATCGACGACCACACCGGCGCCATTGCCGCGCACATGCGCCTGATCACGGCCTTCATGGCGACCTTGTCGACGCTGAATGCGATGCTGCTGGTCGGCACCGCGGCCATCGGCATCACCCTGTGGGGCCAGGGCCAGATCGACGCCGGCACGGTGGCCACGGCGCTGCCGCTGGCCTGGACGATCGCCAACGTCGCGGGCTGGGTCAGCTGGGAGGTGACGGGCATCTTCGAGAACATCGGCGTGGTCCAGGAAGGCATGGAAACCATCGCCGTGCCGCTGGCCATGACCGACGCCCCCGACGCCCGTGAACTGGTCGTCGCAGCCGCGCCGGCGGGCGGCGAAATCCGCTTCGAGAACGTCAACTTCACCTACGGCCGCAACGACGGCAAGAAGGTGCTCGACAACCTGAACCTGGTCGTGCGGCCTGGCGAACGGGTGGGCCTGGTCGGCCGTTCCGGTGCGGGCAAGAGCACGCTGGTGAACCTGCTGCTGCGCTTTCACGACCTGGAGCAGGGGCAACTGCGCATCGACGGCCACGACGTGCGCACGCTGTCGCAGGAAAGCCTGCGCGGGGCCATCGGCATGGTCACCCAGGACACCTCGCTGCTGCACCGGTCGATCGCCGCCAACATCGGCTATGGCCGCGCCGGCGCCACGATGGACGAGATCGTGGCCGCGGCGAAGAAGGCGCAAGCCCACGAATTCATCCTGGGGCTGCAGGACTGGAAGGGTCGCACCGGCTACGACGCGCACGTGGGCGAACGTGGCGTGAAGCTCAGCGGCGGCCAGCGCCAGCGCGTCGCGATCGCCCGCGTCATCCTGAAGGACGCACCGATCCTGGTGCTGGACGAGGCCACCAGCGCGCTGGACAGCGAGGTCGAGATCGCCATCCAGAGCCAGCTGCTGGGCCTGATGGAAGGCAAGACGGTGATCGCCATCGCCCACCGGCTCTCGACCATCGCCCGCATGGACCGGCTCATCGTGCTGGAGCAGGGCCGTATCGTCGAAGAGGGCAGCCATGCCGAGCTGCTGGCGCACGGCGGGCACTACGCCAAGCTCTGGGCCCATCAAAGCGGTGGATTCCTGACGGAAGACGTGGCCGACGCAGATCTGGCCTAGCGCGTTCGCCGACGGCGGCTGGCGGCCCGTTGCGGACGTTGCACTCCAACGTGGTCCCTTGGGCTGGGCGAGCCGGGGGGCCCCCACCGTTCATGTCCCCCGCCCGCGGCCGGGGAGGTGGCTAGGGCCCCAGACCCGGGGCGGGGGCCACCGTGTCGTAGGTGCCGGGGCCCCCCCGCGCTACCCCCCCCCCCCCCACCGCGGCGCGC